>JBNMMV010000107.1:0-11823 GCA_051270205.1 Limisphaerales bacterium | reverse complement strand
CAGGTCAGCCTTTTCAGGCGCAATTTCGCGCAAAGCCTCTCTAGAGCGACTCGCCATAAATTCTCGCAGGTGCATTCCGTCGGGCACTTGAGGGACTTCAGCGTCGTGATCCATGTCCATTAAGGTACGCAGCATGTCATCGTGGCTGGGCGTGTAGTCCAGCAAAGGGCTGTGGGTTGATCCTGGCGTGATTACTCGCGCGCAGTTGTCCCAAATATCTATCTGGCTATTTACGTCACCGAGGCTGCGTAAAATCTGTGGGTGAGTGCCATTAACGTGGTATGCCTCGCAAAAAGCTTCCTGGGCAATTTTCCAGTTGCAGGGCATAACTTTGGCGACATGCGCCTGTTTGCAAAGACCCTCTAATTCCCAGCGTTCAAACTGTGGGGCCAGGTCTTTGATGAACTCATCAAATGGTGCGCAGTCTTGATCGGGATTAATAAAAACGAAGCCAGCCCAGGTTGCGACGGGTAGTTCCGGAAGATCGAACTCGCCTTGGTTAACTTGGGGGAAATCCCAGTCGGCTGGAATTTCCTTGAAGGATCCGTCTAGTTTCCAACAAAATCCATGAAACGGGCAGCGCAATTCTGTGGCGTTGCCGTCGAACTCTTTGAGCATGCGACCACGGTGTAGGCAGGCGTTGGGGTAGGCTTTAATTTCGCCGGTTTCGGTGCGAACAACCAAAAAGGACATGCCCGCGATATCGTAGCGGTAGTGGTCGCCGGGTTCTGGAATTTCTTCCTCGCGGCAGGCGAATTGCCAGACTTTCTTCCAAAGATGCGCCACTTCGAGTTGATGATACTCTTGAGTGGTATAGCGTTTTACTGAAAACTCGTTTAAACCCATGAACTTAGGTGACTGTAGACGTAAAACGTCTGGTACTTCGTGGGAATCTAAATCAAGCAGATCCTGGTAGGTCATGCCAGGTGAGCGTGGCATAGAGTCAGGATCTAGATCTTTGTAGGCCTCAGCCATTATGAGTTCTCCCTCTTGTTCAAAATAGAGTTGTTCGAATTAGAGTTGTTCTAATTAGAGTCGGTCGAATTAGTATGCGTTGCAATATTGGTCGGATCTATACGATCTTCCGGTGAAATTGCATTAAATTCAATATGTAATTCCGCTAATGCGCGTAAAGCGAAGCTAGGTGCTTGTTCAAAAGTGTTCATTCCTTCAGCGAAACTTAAATCTTCGACGCGATCAACCAGGGCTTTGAATGACCAGTAAAGCTCTCGTCGTGCCAGTGGTGCGCCTAAACAGTGGTGAATGCCAGAGCCGAAGCCCAAATGCCGACCTGGTTTTTCACGTTCTAAATCTACTTCATTCGGGCATTCGAAGGCACGTTCATCTCGATTGGCCGCGGCGTAGCGAATGTTAATCATGGCGCCCTTGGGAATGGTCACCCCATGTAACTCGATTTCTTCACCTGCCCTGCGGAAAAGTCCTTGAACAGGCCCCTCTAGGCGTACCACCTCTTCGCAAAACGTTCGCAGGTATTTGTCTGGGTCTGATTTAAGCTGCGCCCAGGTATCTGGGTTTTCGATCAACAGTTTGACGCCGTAGGCGATGGCGTTGGTAGTCGTTTCTGATCCGCCCACGAAGGTGTCGGCCATCATCTCTGCGTGCAGTTCGTTATCGTTCAACGCGCGTCCCCATTCAGGAATAACGCGATTGACCATGTCTGACAACAAAGTGTCGTCAGGGCTTTTTCGTAGTCGTTCGAATATGGGCTGGAAGTAGTGTTGGGCTTCGATTTCCATCTCCACAGACCAACGTTCTTCTTGCTCGGTTTGCATCATGCCTAGGCGCTGCACCCAGGCATCGGTCCAAGCCTTGATCTGCCAAATGTCTTCTTCTGGCACACCGACTTGGTGACCAATGACAATGAGAGGCAGTGGTACAGCAAACTGTTTTAACCAATCACACCGACCTTCATCAATAAAGGCGTCCATTAGTCGGTAGGCCACGTCGCGTACGAACGGGTCCATGGCGTTGATCTTTTTTGGTCGAAAGGCTTCATTAAACATAGCCCGCATTTCCCGGTGATTGGGGTCATCTCGACCGGCCAATGTGGGCGCTGGAAGCCAACCTTTCTCCTTGTAGAGGGTCATCATTCGTTCAGCACGTTCGACATCAAGACGACTTCGGCTGTTACCACGGCCACTCATACCGCTGACAAAACGGGATGGGTCTAGCAGTGCTCCACGCAAGTCTTCGAAACGCGTAATCACATAGAAACCGGTGACCGGGTCTTGCCAGACGGGTGCCTCGTCACGAAGTTTTTGGTAGGCAGGGTAGGGGCAATTCTGGATGCGCTGGTCGAGAAAGTTTATGTCATCAAGCAGCTCTGGCTCCACGACTTGGTAGGGTTTCTTGCTCATAGCGCGATTTGTGTCGGTGGAGTGTCGGAGTTAGTCTACGGAAAACGGAGGATGAGTCTATGATTGAGTTTCATGATCCACGCGGTGACGTGGCAACGCCCATTGAGGACTACCTGTTGTCTTATGACATTGCAGGAGAGGTGGGTCAGGGCAGTAAACCGGTAATTGGATTGCTCGCCAATGGTTTTCCAGATTCGGAAAACTTCCTAAAGCACTTGGGCGATGCCCTTAAAAAGACCTTCCCGGCTGTGGAGGTTCGCTTATGGAACAAAGGTAATGCTGCTATACCCGCACCAGAAAGCATGCTCAATGAAATTAAGGCGGCGTGCCAGGTGGCCATTGCCGCCTACGGCCACTGAGGCAGTTGTACAACCGGCACCGTGCGTGACGGCATCAACTTAGCGAGACTCGGTATTCCTTCTGTCGCCTTAGTGACTGAAAAATTTTGGCCCCAGGGTGAGTTTGTGGCTCAATCTTTAGGTATGCCAACTGCGCCGAAAGTACAGCTACCACATCCGATAGCCGGTACTGGTAATGCCCGGGTACAAGCCATTGCCAATGAAATGGTGGCTGGCATTGTTGCCAGGCTCGCGGCCTGAAGGTGGGTAGTTTTTTACAGGCCGCTGATGAAGCCGAAGCGCTGGAACTGCTGCACGAAATGGGTTGCACCGATGGTCTGCCGGTGGTGATACCTACCGACGAGCGCGTTGCTCGAATGGTGTTGGCCTCGGGTCAAGCCGCCGACATGGTGCTGGGTGAAATGGGGCCAGGCAAAGGTACGGCGACAATATCAAAAGTCGCCAGTGCCGCTGTGATGGCGGGCTGCATACCTGACTACATGCCATTGGTGGTGGCTGCGGTCAGCGCGGTAATTGATCCTGTTTTTGATTTGACGGAAATGCAAGCGACCACCCATTGCACAGCACCACTGATCATTGTTAACGGACCAGCGCGAGAATCTTGTGGTCCCGTGGCGTCTGGCTTTGGTGCGTTGGGGCCAGGTCATCGCGCCAATGCGAGCATCGGTCGAGCATTGCGTCTTTGTATGATCAATATTGGTGGTGGTCGGCCTGGGGTCTCTGACATGGCGCTGTTAGGTCATCCTGGAAAGTTCACTTATTGCTTGGCGGAAGATGAGGAGAATTCTCCTTTCACGCCGCTCCACGTATCACTGGGTTTTCAGGCGCAGGACAGTGTGGTTACTGTCATCGGGGCGGAGGCACCGCACTCGGTCATTTACAGCACGAACGCAGACGATCCGGACAATGCTGACAAATGTTTGTTCCAGATCGCACAGGGATTGGCTGGGTTGGCGACTAATAACGCAATTCTAACGGGTGGTTCGGCCGTTGTGGTGCTCAACCCTGAGCATGCACAAGTGCTGGCTGACGCCAATATGAATCGAGAATCTGTCGCGCGTCGGTTGTGGGAGTTAACGCACGTGAGCAGTGCTGACCGGTTGGCATATGGCCAGCAGTTTACTGCTTGGCAGAAGACTAAAGATGTTGGTACAACTTATCCGGCTTTTCCGAGTCCTGAAAATATATTGGTCATTACTGCCGGTGGGGTAGGGCTATACAGTATGGTCATGCCAAGCTGGAGTGCGGGTGCCCACAGTAACTCGCCGGTAAGTGTGCAGGTCGATCACGATCAGTTTTGTGAGATCTAACGACTAGACAATACTAGACAATATTGGGGCCGTTTTCCGCCCAATCATCTACCTGCGCACGCACAGTAGACTTGTCGCTAAACCACAGGGCATTTAGTTCAGTGAACTTTGTCGCTTGTTTCGGTACTTCGGAGTCACGAAAAATGGCACCGACCGGGCAGGCGGCTTCGCAGGCATCGCAATCAATGCAGTCATTGGGTTCAATAAAACACATGCGATCACTATCTTCGGCGAAAATACAGTCGACCGGACAAACTTCGATGCACGATTTGTCCATGACATCGATGCAGGCACTGGTAATTACAAAGGTCATTTGAGTCGCGTTGCCATCCCTATACTTCCCCGGTAGTCTAATTCAAAGGCCTGGGTGTTAACAATTATTGGGGAATTAAGTTGAGTGCAATCCTGAGTGAGCTCGCGAACGAGGCTGACCAGTCGGCTAACAACAAGCCTAGTCAGTTGTTTCCACTTATGCCGGTTGGTGAAGCAGTAGACATGGGTCGTGCTGCGGATGGTACGCCGCTGTTTGATCCGCGTATTTTCGATGCCCCCGAATTTTTCCGTAACCCCTATCCTTACTATCGAATTCTTCGAGACCATTACCCGGTTTTCCACGACCGTTTGCACAACTGTTATTGGGTTACCCGCTACGATGACATTAGCGAGTGTTACTTTGACGACGAGGGGTTTAACACCATCCCCAAGGGTTCTTCCAGTGGGGTGTTAGGAAACACACAACTTGAGCTGTCTGGCGTTGAACATCGACGACGACGCAATCTCTATGGTCAACACTTAGTAGGGCAAGCCTTAAACCTTCGCGTGCCAGCGATTGAGCGTTTGGCCAAGGAAATGCTCGCTGACTGGGATGAGTTTGCTGCCTCCGATGCACCATTCGTGACTGATTCTGACGGCGTACGTACGCTGGAGTTGGGTAAGGCGTTTACCGACACATTTCCGATTCGTGTGGTGTGTGAAGTGCTGGGCTTTCCCAAACAAGCGCAAAGTGATTTCTATTACTGGTACAACTCGATGATGAGCGGGCTCGGCGGCTCGGCAACTCACAAGCTCGGTGTGGAAGCGCGCCAACATTTGGAAGACTACGTGGCAGGTATTGTCCAGGAGCGCCGCCACACACCGACCTTTCTGCACGACGAGGCCGGTAACCCGACGAGTAAAGACATTATTACCAAACTGTGCGAAACAAAAGTTGATGGTGACTACCTGTCCAGCGAAGAAATTACTTCCAACGTCGCTTTAATTGTTGGCGGTGGTGGAGAAACCACCCGTGGTGCGATTATGAATCTTTGGACGCTGCTACTGCGTCACCCTGAGCAGTTTGCACAGACGCTTAGTGAAGAGGCGAACTGGGATAAGGCGTTCCATGAAATGTTGCGGCATTCATCGAGTATTGGCGGCCAACCAAGACAGAATACCTACGACATTGAAATGCATGGTGTGCGTGTTCCCGCTGGGTCACTTATGAACATGGTGGATTTTTCTGCCAACCACGACGACCGTATTTTTGACAATCCAGAATCATTCAATATATTTCGCGAAGACCTCTACACGGGGAAATTACTCCGTAGTGGTTTTCGCAAAGAGGGTCGTTGTAGCCACATGGCGTTTGGCGTCGGACCACACCTTTGTCCCGGTGCGTGGATCTCGCACCAGGAGACCGTTGTTGGTTCCAAAATGTTAGCCCAACACATGCCCAATGTACGAATCGACGAGTCTAGAATGCCTAAAGATATAGATGGGCTCAGTCCTGCACCCATGGGCCTCAATTCGGTGCGCGAGCTTTGGCTCAGCTACGACTTGGATGCGAGTTAGATGACGCAGGAGATTGGTAAAAATGGGGTTGCGGTAGGTGCAGCGAAAGAACCAGGGGTGGTTAAGCGTCTATCGAATGAGTCCAAAGGTCATCGCACCTACGAGGTCCATCAGCGTGAGCGTGTTGGCGAAAGCACAGAGAAAATCAAGCCCGTGCAGTTGGTGGGTGATGACTATCGACGCAATCCTTATCCGTTGCTGGCAACATTACGGACTCACTACCCGTTTTATAGAGACTGGCTCGCTAACAGTTACTGGGTAACCCGTTATAACGATGTGACCTCGATATTTGTTGATGACGCAAACTTTGAGTCGCGCTCAAAATGCAGTCTTTATGGCCTAGTTGAAATTGATCGAGAAATTGATCGAGAAATTGATCGAGAATTTGGTCGAGATTTCGGTGAAGACTTATCTTTGCTTGAGGCGGAAGCGGATATAACGGATGCCGCGGTGCCGCGAATTGCTCAAGATTTGATTGCTGGGATAGCCGAGCGTGGTGAGGCTGATCTTGCCAAAGACTTTGCTGGCGAGTTCAGCTTGCGGTTGCGTGCAGAAGTTTGGGGAATAAATGCAGCCACTCGAGATGATTTCTCTTCGCTCTATTGGCGCATGCAGCGCGGTACTTCCTGGCATCCGACGTTGCAGCAAGATGGACTAGCTGCAATTTATGAGATGGAAACCTTCATTGCACCGTTGATAGAGGAGCGTCGCGCAAATCCCGGCGAAGATGTCTTGTCGATACTGTGCCTAAAAGACGATTTGACCGCTCGCGACGTGGTTGCAACCCTTCTTGAAAGTGACCATGAAACACTGCATGGCGCAATGGCGAATTTGTGGTGCCGGTTGTTAAGTGATCCCAATGCTCACGAGAGTACCTATGAGAGTGCCAGTTCGAATGCTCGCCTCATGAAGCTCGCCTATCTTGAAACGCTGCGGCACAGTCCGCCAGTTTTGTCAGCTCATCGGTTCGCGCGGCACGAGGTAGAGCGTTTTGGAAAACTGATTCCGCAAGGCGCTCGCCTAGTATGCTCAGCGGCAGCTGCCAACAGAGACCCCGATGTTTTTTTGGAGCCCGACAAGTTTGTCGTTGATCGCAAAGATCTGTGTCAGCGTGAGCCACGAGGTCAGTACAGAGCAGATGGTTTGGCCACAGGCATTAGCTTCGGATTAGGCAAGCCTACCCGGCACCCCGCGGTGCCGGAAGATCGACCAAGATCGCACTACGCGTTAACCCGCGATACAGTGGTAGCAGCGTCCATGGCACTGGCTGAAGGTTTACCGAACTTGCGTCTAAAGACCTTTGGCATAGAGCAAGAGACTCAACCACATCTCACCGCCTTAACGGTAGGTGAGATGCATACTTGTTGGCACTTGCCGATTGAGGTCTAGTTGCTTAACGCTTTTTAGCCTAGCGGGTCAGCAATTTTGAGCAACTGTTTACCCATGTTTTTGCCTTCAAACAAGCGCAGGAAGGTTTCCGGCGTGTTCTCAAAACCCTCTTGAATGTCTTCGGCGTGCTTCAGTTTACCTTCCGCCACCCAAGCTGACAGTTCAGCAATGGCCGCAGGTGCTTGGTCGAAGTAGTCGATGAGGATAAACCCTTCCATTTTGCAACGGCGAATCACTAGCTGCATGTAATTCTTCGGTCCAGAAGGCAACTCTGCTTCGTTATAAGCGGAAATGCCGCCACAGAGAACGATGTTGCCGTTTTGCGCCATGTTAAGAAGTGCATCGTCAAGGATTTGGCCGCCGACGTTGTCGAAGAAAACGTTGATACCCTTAGGGCATTCTTCGCGAAGGCGCGCATGAACGTTCTCGTTTTTGTAATCGATGGCCGCGTCGTAGCCAAGCTCATCAATCAACCAAGCGCACTTTTTCTCGCCGCCGGCGATGCCGACAACTTTTGATGCACCTTTAATTTTTGCTATTTGTCCGGCAATCGACCCGGTTGCACCTGCTGCCCCAGAAACGACCACTACGTCTCCTTCCTGAGGTTTACCGATATCGAGCATGCCGAAGTAGGCAGTTAAACCAGTGCCGCCAAGGGCGCTGAGGGTTAATTCTGGTGGTACACCGGCGGGTACTTTACCAATACGCCCCATTATGCCGGGCGTACCGTCCGATATTGCGAATTCCTGCCAACCGAACATGCCGCTGACGAAATCGCCTACAGCATAGTCTGGGTTGTTGGATTCAATGACTTGCCCAACTGAACTTGCCCGCATGACTTCGCCAATTTGCACAGGCGGTACGTAGCTTTTTACATCGTTTAACCAGCCCCGCATGGCAGGCTCAAAAGCTAAGTAAACATTGCGGATGAGAAATTCTCCTTCGCCAATGTCGCGTAGCGGTTCATCTATACGGTTGAAGTCACTGACTTTGACCATGCCTTCTGGTCGCGAGTGCAACAACCACTGACCGTTAGTACGGTTTGACATCTTTCCCTCGTTTCAAGTTGCGATATGATGAGCAATTATATCACGGCATATTTTTAGGAGAGATAAATGACTAACCCGTTTCGATTGGACGGTAAAATTGCGGTAGTGACGGGGGCAGGTAAGGGCATCGGACGAGGTATTGCACACTGCCTTTGTGATGCAGGTGCTGATGTGGTCGTTTCTTCACGAACTCAATCTGACCTGGACAGCTTGGTCGCAGAGATCGAAGCCAAGGGTCGACGGGCCGTTGGTGTTGTGGCGGATGTAACAGATGATGAAGCACTACAAGGGTTGGCCCAGGCTGCGAAAAATTTGGGTGGATTAGACATATGGGTGAACAATGCCGGTGGTTTGCCAGATGCCACACCGCGTTACTTGGCGCGCACACCAGCCGACAAGTGGGATGCGCAAATGGACCTGAATCTAAAAGCTGTATTCCAAGGTGCCACCACGGCCTTTGAAAATATGGAGGAAGGGGTGATTATCAATATTTCCTCTACTTCGGCTCGAGGTGCCTCCTTTAAGAATGGCCCCTACGGAGCAAGTAAGGCAGCGGTGAATAGTCTTACCCAGACAATGTCGTTGGAATTTGCACCTAAGATACGCGTTAATGCAGTTGGTCCCGGCCCAGTGCCCACTGACAATTTTAATGAGTCTACAAGTTTTCCCGAAGGAAAGGCTGTAGAAGACATTATTGGCGTGCCGTTAAAGCGCTTGGGCACGCCAGAAGACATCGGCCATGCAGTTGTCTATCTCGCATCGCCTGCGGCGAGCTGGGTAACTGGCCAATGTCTTTATGTGGCGGGTGGGCTTTAGCCCATTTCCAAGTTCATCACCTGATATAGCCTTTGCTTGAAGTACCAGCGACCATCTAGTTTTACATAGTCGTCTTCATAGCGGCCGGTAATACCCATCTTGTCGCCTTCCTTCGGATGCAGGAATTCTTGTTGGTACCAAGTTGCATGGGCTGTATCGCCGTCCACGGTCATTGGGCCAGCGGAGGCGAAGAAGCCAACAAAGGAAAAGCGTGACATGGCTTCGAGCCAAGCTGCAACGATGGCTTCGCGGCCTTGGTGGGGACCTTGCCCTGTGTCCCACGTGGCGTCTTCGGCCCAATTTTCACCCCAGGCATCGGCGTCGAAACGCATAACGGCATCGTTGTATGACTCAACTAACTCTCTAATGGAGAGTCTATCTTCTATGGGTCCGCTACTGATCATGATTTAGTCCTTAGTTTTTGGATTGCGATTGTGCCCAAACCCTGGCTTGCTCTGAAGCTAACCAACGAATGGAATTTTCTATTAACTTTCTGTAGTGCGGGTTGTCATAGGCCAGTGGCCCGTCACCCACGTCGGAGACGATGACCGGAGAATTGCCCGCGTGATTTGCCCAAACAATGAGATCACTGCCAGGAGGGTGATCCCAATTCGCTTGCTCGTCTGCTGGCGCCAGCGGCGGCGGGCTAAAATTTTCTACGACGAATTCATAGTCGCCACGCATTAGCGGCAATACTTGGTCTTCGTATGCACGGGTTTTGAGATAGAGCTCGTCGGTAATTTCAAAGCCGCCATCGAGACCCTCGAGCACCGGGTGGTTGCCCTGGGGTATTAGCGCAATAGTGGCTGAGGCTAGGGGGCCATGGCCACCGCGATAGCCTGAACCGGCGACTTGTTCGCCGTTTAGTTCTCCACCGGCCAGCATGAATGAAGAGCCGTGGATCTCTCGCCATAGTGGCCACAGCGGCCAGCTGACAGTGGCATGATTGACCATCAACACACCTTTGCCGGCCTCTAGAAGCGCTTCTACTGCTTGAACATAGGGTTGTGGCGGAATGCCTGTGTTGTTTGCACCGTCGTGAGTGAGACCAACGCCAGGTATCCCGGACATGTCATAGAAAAAAACCACATCGTATGCCGCCGCATGTTCTGGCTGCAAAACCGCTTGGGCGGCTGGTTGTTCAACAAGGGTTGTCGTAATACCTTGCATACCTTCGAACATGGCGAGAAAACTGTCGTGTGCGTAGGCGTGACCCTTGGATACGATGAGAACGTTAATATTAGACATAGTTGGGTTCTTGGTGCTGTTTGATTAGAAGGTTGCTAGTTAGGTTGGCCGCCGGCCACGTCAATAAACTGCCCGGTGATCCAGGCGGCCGCAGGTGATGCGAAAAAGGCCGCGGCTGCAGCGCAGTCTTCTGGCGTGCCGGTTCTGCCAAGTGGTATTAGTTTGCTGAACCGTGCTTTGGCGTCTTCAGCGGAGAGTTTCATGGTCTCGACCAGCATGTCAGTCACGACGATGCCTGGTGCCAAACAGTTTACGGTAATTCCCCGCGGAGCAAGTTCAACCGCCATGGTACGAGTCATGCTGATCATGCCCAGGTTAGCGGCAGAATATACGCCGAATCCTGGAGACGGTTTGTGTGCAGCTATGGAAATGATGTTAATGATGCGCCCGCCGTCGTTCATCCGTTTGGCGGCTTGTTGGGAACCCCAAAATTTGGATTTCATATTGAGATTGAGTTGTTCGTCGAATTTGTCGATGGGTATGTCGGGTAACGCGTAGGTTTCACGATCAAGATTGCCACCGGCGTTGTTGACCATGATATCGAGCCCGCCAAATTCTTCGACCACGCGGTCGAGGGCATCCGGAATTTGTTGCCAGTCCAACACGTCTGCCGACAGTCCTAGACCTTTCTGACCACGCGCCTCGATTTCTTTAGCGACCTCATCAACATCGGCTTGGCGACGTGCGATTACAACAACGTCGGCACCACATTCGGCCAACCCAAGCGCGATGCCTCGCCCGATGCCTCGGCCGCCGCCGGTCACTACCGCGGTTTTTCCATCGAGGCGAAATTTGTCGTAAAGCGTCATTAAACTACCCTGTAATACGTTTATGTAGTGGTGGCTGATCGCCGATTGTAACCGGTTCGCCAGGCCAGGCGCCGAAGTTTTCCCCTGTGCGCCCGCTGGAGATGACATCGATGAGCAACTGCGCGACATCGGCCATCGGTAAAAATTCCTCGCTTAGTTTGCCCAGACAGATGCTGTTCACGCAAATGTCATACTTGGCCAGGCGTTTGGACCAAGCATCGGTGAAACCGTTGAGTGCCCACATAGAGGCGTTGTACAAATCACTGTCGGGTGGGTTTGTTGGCGTTTGTTTTGGAGGTAGCACATCAGTAGATGAGATGTTGATGATATGACCGCCGGATTCTTTCAGCAAAGGGACAGTAGCTCGCGAAAGCATGAGTGCGCCCCTAACATTTGTGTCCATGATGAGTTCCCAATCATCTAGAAGCTGCTGCCAAGAACTGTTCAAGGGGGTGGGCTGCCAGATGCGCGCATTGTTCACCACCATCTGGAGGCCGCCAATTTCTGCGGCCATCTTCACTATCTGATCGACGTCAGCCCGTTGGCTTGAGTCGGCATTGACGGTAACCAAGTCCGCGTGTTCAAAGCTATGTGGTGCTGTGTCGAAAGACAAGGCCGCATAACCTTCTGCAATG
>JBNMMV010000106.1:0-11913 GCA_051270205.1 Limisphaerales bacterium | reverse complement strand
TGCTACCGTTGCTCCCTTCCAGGCCTGGCGGAGTTCGCTGCGTATCGTCGCTAGGGGACCAGATGGGCCACCATAGGGCGGCGTATGCTAAAGGATTTGCGTCTAGAATGAAACGAACTAAAGCACTCTAGTTTAGCTACAGGACTCTACCGTCAAGTGGACCAATAACCATGTAGTCGACGAGTGCGGAAACGATCGCCAGTACAACGCATACCAAAAAAATGATACCTAGCAACCGCCAGCCATGGAACTTCCGCTCATCATTGTTTGGCAAGGGTGGTTGTTCTGATGGGTGTCTTTCGGCGTTATCTATCGACAAAATCAGACTCCTTTCCCAAAAGCTCCGGATTCCAAAGTAGTGCTAGTCGAGCTGGCCGATGTTTTGCGGCAAGGCCGCGAAACTCGAGAGAGCTCGCTTCGCGAGATCATGGTGCACTTGGGAGAATAGATTTCGACCGTATATGTACCAGTTTAGTGTTTTGCCAATCGAGCTGGCCGATGTTTTGCGGCAAGGCCGCGAAACTCGAGAGAGCTCGCTTCGCGAGATCATGGTGCACCTGACAAGATTCGAACTTGTAATCCCCGGTTTCGTAGACCGGTGCCTTATCCAGTTTGGCCACAGGTGCGTAGCGCGGCGCTATTATCAGGAAGTTCACCGCAGACCTCAAGTTCTAGTTGTTGATTGATTACAGATCTATACTGAGTATCGTATAAACTGGCGCAAATTAAGGGGTTTGGACCATGTCAGGGCTACTCGAATCAGGTATTCAACTCATGATTGTTGGCATGGGTACCGTATTCTTCTTTCTCACCGTGTTAGTGTTCGCAACGCTCGCCATGTCGGCCGTGGTGAAACGCTTCCTGCCCGAAGTCCAAACTTCGCTTCAAACCACGCTCCAGCCGATCATTCCAACCCCTAAATCTCTCGTTGACGAAGAAGTCGCAGCGATTGCCGTCGCTGTACATGCTCACCGCAATCAATCTCGGAAAAAGAACTAATGACCAAGCTTGGTATTACAGACGTTGTATTGCGTGACGGCCACCAAAGCCTCCTGGCAACTCGGATGCGCATCGAAGACATGCTACCCATTGCCCCCAAACTCGATGCGATTGGTTTTTGGTCGTTGGAATCTTGGGGAGGGGCCACCTTTGATGCTTGTATTCGTTACCTCGGCGAAGATCCCTGGGAAAGAATACGACTGTTAAAAGAGGCAATGCCTAACACGCCTCAGCAAATGCTGTTTCGGGGGCAGAATATTCTCGGCTATCGACACTATGCTGATGACGTGGTTATTAAGTTCGTTGAACGCGCTGCGATCAACGGCGTAGACGTATTCCGCATTTTCGACGCCATGAATGACATGCGAAATCTTGAAACTGCGATCAAGGCGACTTTAGCGGTCGACAAACATGCCCAAGGAACAATTTCCTACACGGTAAGTCCATTGCACACCGTTGATCTTTGGGTAGATCTTGCGAAACAAATAGAAGACATGGGCGCACACAGCATTTGTATAAAAGATATGGCTGGGTTGTTGAAGCCTTATGTTGCTTTTGAACTCATCTCCCGGTTAAAAGCCACACTCGACATTCCCGTACACATGCAATGTCACGCAACCACTGGGATGTCGACTACGACTTACCTAAAAGCTGTTGAAGCGGGAATCGACAACGTTGACACGTCGATTTCTTCAATGAGCATGACCTATGGTCACAGTGCCACTGAATCTGTTGTCGCAATTCTTGAAGACACCGAGCGGGACACGGGTTTAGATTTATTGCTGCTTGAAGAGGTGTCCGCTTACTTTCGTGAGGTGCGCAAATAGTATGCTCAGTTTGAAGGCGCGTTACGAGGGGTTGATTCCCGAATACTCGTAGCGCAAGTACCGGGCGGCATGCTTACGAACTTAGAACACCAACTTCGCGAACAAAACGCGGCCGACAGGCTGGATGAAGTGCTTGAAGAGATTCCGAGAGTCCGTGAAGAGCTCGGCTTCATACCCTTGGTTACGCCTACTTCTCAGATCGTCGGTACTCAATCGGTCATTAACGTGCTTTTGGGTGAACGCTATAAAACTATTACGAAAGAAACTGCGGGGGTTCTGAAGGGTGAGTATGGTGCGACAATTGCACCAGTTGACAAGGATCTGCAAACACGGGTGCTGGAAGGTGGTGAAGCGATTACCTGTCGGCCAGCAGATTTACTTGAGCCGGAAATTGAAGAGCTAACAAAGGAGCTCTCAGAGCTGGCCAAAGAACAGAATATAACGCTTGCCGACGACATGATTGACGATGTACTGACCTATGCCTTGTTCCAGCAGGTGGGATTGAAGTTTCTAGCCAATCGCCACGATCCTAGTGCGTTCGAACCCGCACCCGGCGCGCCAAATGCGATAACAAATGCAGTGACTTCTGCTCAGCCCAACGTCGGAGATGCCACTCCGGCTGTTTATTCGGTGCGTGTTAATGGCAACCCCTATACCGTAGAAATTGCTGTCGGTGGGGCGCTAAGTGCTACTCCTCAAGGCGCTCCACCAAGTGCTCCTCCAAGCAGTTTGCCCAATCCAGGTACCGGTATTGAAATGCCTGCGCCTCTGGCCGGCAACATATTCAAAGTGCTGGTGAAGTCTGGTGATGTCATTGCTCAAGGTCAGACTGTGATGGTCCTCGAAGCCATGAAAATGGAAACTGACATCAGCGCCACTCAGGCGGGAACCGTGGAGATCGTTTCGGTGCAAGAGGGTGACGCCGTCAAAGTAGGTGACGTTTTACTGAGCATTAGCTAGTGGAAATGGTCTTACAGATTTGGCAAGGCTCCGGTCTGAATCAGATTACGCCGGGCCAGGCACTGATGATTGTTGTGGGTTTGCTACTGCTCTATTTGGCGATTGCGAAGAAGTTTGAGCCCCTGCTGTTAGTGACCATAGGGTTCGGCGGAATTCTCAGTAACATTCCCGGTGTGGAAATCGCCACGGGCAATGGACTGTTGCATCTGATCTACGTGGTCGGTATAGAAACCGGCGCATTTCCTCTGATCATATTTATGGGCGTTGGTGCTATGACCGACTTCGGTCCGTTGTTGGCTAATCCGAAAACTCTTTTTCTAGGTGCGGCCGCCCAATTTGGAATATTCGCCACCTTGTTAGGCGCCCTCGGTCTTACTACTCTCGGTTGGATGGATTTCAGTCTTAAGGAAGCGGCTGCCATTGGCATTATCGGCGGCGCTGACGGGCCCACGGCAATCTATGTTGCAGGCAAACTTGCGCCACATTTACTAGGGGCTATAGCTGTTGCGGCTTACAGCTACATGGCATTGGTGCCACTGATTCAACCGCCAATCATGCGAGCGTTAACAACCCAGGCAGAGCGAGCGCTTGTTATGGTTCAGCTTCGTCAGGTATCCCAGGTTGAAAAAATTGTCTTCCCAATATTGCTGTTATTGCTTGTCGCGTTGCTGCTGCCATCCGCGGCACCCTTACTGGGTATGTTTTGTTTCGGTAATTTGATGAAAGAGTGTGGCGTGGTCGACCGCTTGTCAGATACCACACAGAACGCTTTGATCAATATAGTGACCATTTTCTTGGGCCTAGCAGTGGGCTCCAAACTGCAGGCTGATGTCTTCCTAACCGGGAGCACGTTGGGAATATTGCTACTTGGAATGGTCGCTTTCGCTATTGGCACTGCCAGTGGCGTGCTGATGGCCAAATTGATGAATAAGTTCAGTTCAACGCCAATAAACCCACTAATCGGGGCGGCGGGTGTTTCGGCGGTGCCCATGGCTGCAAGAGTGGCAAACAAGGTTGGATTGGAAGCCAACCCACAAAATTACCTCCTCATGCACGCCATGGGGCCCAATGTTGCCGGTGTGATCGGGTCGGCGGTAGCAGCAGGCATAATGATCATGTTCACCTCTGGCTAGCTGAGTGTTACTATACTCCACACACCAGACCGTGAAATTCTCATTTATGCAGCGTTCAGTTACAGCCGCAATGGCCTTGTTTGTGCTTTTTACGCCAGTTTTTGCTTGGAGCGAAGTGCAATTTTGGATTTCTGTAGGCAGTTATAAACAAGCGGAAACTGCCCAAAGGGCAATAAAAGAAGCAGATGTACGCCTGAGCGAGTCTTTTTCCGTTATTGGTGTTGATACTACTAAAGGATATTATTACCGAGTCGCTGCAGGTCCTTACAGCGAACGCTCCCAAGCTGAAGATCAAATTCGAGTGGCTCGACAAAATGGTTTTGATGATGCCTGGATGTGGGCGGGTGAGAGCGATGTATTTAACGAAAACCTCTATGCGAATGACGCGGATCTGGACCTTGACAGCTACAACATCGATTTGTCGTTAGACGATGAATTCGACTATTCCTTAGACGATCTAGATGACTACGTGCCAGGTTCAGAAGCGTTTGGCCGAGAATCAAATTCGGAAGCGGTGCCAGAGTTAGTAGAAGAAGCCCCAGCTGATTTTAAGCTCAACAAATTGCGCCGTGATGCCAGTGTTTGGCCGCCACCTCAGGCGCCTACTTCGGACCCACCTTCTTTTGAGGTCGGTTCCCCCCCCAGCCAGTTGATCATCGACATCGGCGACCCCATCACCCTCACCAAGTTCCAAGAATCCCAAATCAACATCTCCATCGACGGCAATCTCGATGAGTCGCAGTGGGTAAATTTACCTGGTGTTAACAGCTTCCGTGTCGTTGACCCAGACACAGATGAAACGCCTCGCTATGAAACCGTTGTGAAAATGTTTTATACCGAGCGAGGACTTTATGCGTCGTTTGAAATGGAGCAACCACGGGAGACGTTGGTGCAGTGGTATTCAGGACGAGATGCAGGCCGGCTCAATCGCGACAACGTGGGCGTAACGCTAGACACTTCTGGTGAGGGGCGCTACGGCTATTGGGTAAATTTAGCGCTCGGTGGCAACCAAGTCGACGGCACGGTGCTTGCTGAGCGTCAGTTCAGCGGCGATTGGGATGGTGCCTGGTTTGGCGGTACACAAACCACCGAAAAAGGTTGGAATGCTGAGATCTTCCTGCCTTGGTCGCAAATGGCTATGCCCAAAGAAGCGGGCGCTAGGCGTATCAATGCCTATGCCTCTCGTAAAGTCGCTTCTTTAGATGAGCGCTGGGCAGTACCTGCGCTACCTTTCACTCAGCCATTGTTTATGTCAGCACTTCAGCCACTGGTATTGGACGAAGTTGATCCGCAACAGCAATGGAGTGTTTTCCCATTCCTTTCACTCACCCAAGACGAGGTTGAAGACAGTACGACCAGCAAACTCGGTACGGACATTTTTTGGCGACCGTCAACCAACTTTCAGCTAACTGCCACCTTGAACCCTGATTTTGGCAACGTTGAGAGCGATGATGTCATTGTTAATCTCGGTGCCTTTGAGACGTTCTTCCCCGAGAAAAGACTGTTCTTCAAGGAGGGCATCGAAGTATTCGATGCAACACCACGCGCTAGCGACCGTCGTGGCCAGCCTCTAACGGCTTTAAATACGCGGCGTATTGGCGGCCGCGCCCGAGCGCCCGTGGTGCCAGATGGAGTGACTGTACCTTCACGAGAACTCGGCCAACCCATCGAGCTACTGGGTGCGGTAAAAGCGGTGGGACAGTTAGGCAAAATTAGGTATGGGTTGCTCGGTGCCTCAGAAGACGAAGCTAAGTTTGACGTCGGGGAAATCAACTATCATCAAGAGGGCAGCGACTACGGCATAGCACGCTTTATATACGAAGATAAAACTCGCAAAGGTGAGTACTGGGCGTTAGGTACCCTTTCCACGATCGCCAGCCACTCAGTAGAAGATGCAACGGTGCACGGAATTGATTACCACTATCAGTCGACTGGCGGCAGGATTAAGCTCGATGGCCAATTCCTACAGTCAGATATTGACCAAGTTGGCCGAGGCAGTGGTGGTCTGATTGATCTGCGTTACAACAAAAGTCGCGGTTTAAACATTGGCCTCAGTTTTACTCACATGGATGACACGATAGAACTAAACGACCTAGGGTTTCTAAGGCGCAACGACATGACCAACGTTCGTGGCTTTGTTGACTATTCGAGGTCAGATTTGGAATGGGTCCGTAAAGCCGATATCAATAGTTTTGTTGAGTATGAAGAAAACGGTGATGGCTTTAAAACGCGGAAAGGTCTCGGCACACGAATTCATCTCAATCTAAAGAATCGCAGCAATCTAAGGGTTGGCCTCGCCTATTTCCCATCAAGGGATGAGGACCGCGACAGTCGCGACAACGGTACTTTCGAAGTTGATGGGCGCAGTGCAACTTCGCTGGATTTTTCCACCGACTCAAGTAAGCGGGTCAGCTACTCAATTGGAGCGGGAAGTGATGGCGAACTGAAAGGCGGCCATAAATATCAAGGCAGAATGGGGGTAACCTGGCGGCCCGTTGACCAAGTCAACATTGGTGCATTTGCGAATTACCAAGTTCGTGACGGTTGGCTTCTATGGCGCGATGGCCGAAACTTCACAACATTCGCGTCACACGAGTGGCGACCGAAAATTAATTTTGATTACTTCCTCTCAGCCAAACAGCAAATTCGACTTTCCGCCCAGTGGGTTGGAATTAAGGCGAATGAAAAAGACTTCTATCAGGTACCTATCGAGGCGGGTGCGCTGGAGGATGTGAGCGATCCGGACCCTACGGAAGGCGACTTCACAATTTCGCGTGTCAACGTACAATTGCGTTATCGTTGGGAAATCGCCCCATTGTCAGAACTGTTCGTCGTCTATACATTAAACGGTGAGCACACGGCAGACACGGGCAGTTTCGATGAGCTTTTTCAAGAAGCTTATGACACCCCCGTCGGCGAGCAATTGGTTGTGAAGCTGCGATATAGATTGGGTAGCTAATAGAAGATTAAACAAGAGGAACGCTGTTATGAGTGAAGGCATACCAACACCCGATGAGAACAACATTTGGCGCATGGAGACCAGCCAACAGAGCAATAGTTGGCCACGCAGTCCTTATCCTAATGCAGACAACAAGTACTTCATGGTGTCTGCCGACGGTCACGTCCAGGAACCCAAAGATCTATGGGTGAAACGTGTACCCGAGGAGTTTCACCATCGCTTGCCAGGCGTTTCGGTTGACAAGAAGGGCGATCAATACCAAAAAACTGAGGGCTTTAGACAGGTAAAGATCCGCAATATCAAAATGGAAGGCGAAGATGCTCTGCGCAACGCCTCAGGGCGTTCTCCCGAAGCCCGTATCTCAGATCTAGCTATGGACGGGGTAGATGCCGAAGTTTTGTTTCCAAATCTCGGCCTAACAATCTGGGCAACGCCAGATGCGGAATTTAGTCAGATGATGTGTCACGCTTGGAATGAGTGGGCCTGGGAAGAATTTGGACCCTACAATGATCGTCTATCGCCTATGGCATGTATTGCACCGGCAGACATTGAAGGGGCTATTGCCGAAATTAAGCGCTGCGCCAAGCTAGGATTTCGTGGACTCTCACTGCCTTGCAAACCAGTTTGGGGCTCGCCGAACCATGAAGACCTCAACTACAATTTACCCGAATTCGATCCACTGTGGGCTGTGGTCCAAGAAGTAGACCTACCGCTGACATTCCATGTCTCCACCGGACGTGATCCACGAACCTCACGAGGTAACGGTGGGGCTGTTATAAATTATGCAGTGCATTCATTAGCACCGACCATGGAACCCATTGCCAACCTTTGCGCTTCAGGCGTGTTAGATCGCTTTCCCAAAATTCGATTTGGCTCTATTGAAGCCGGTATCGGCTGGGTAGCCTGGGCGCTCACGGCCATGGATGAGGCTTACAAAAAGCACCACATGTGGCGCCGTCCTAACTTGTCCTATCTGCCGAGCGAATATTTTAAAATGAACGGCTTTGCCAGTTTTCAAGAGGACCCACCCGGATTGGATCTAGCCCACGAGCATGGGCTTGTAGACAACTTCTTATGGGCCAACGATTTTCCTCATCATGAAGGTACCTGGCCGCATTCGGCTCAGGCCATTGAGCGCACAATGCACAAACTAAATGATCACGATCGCGGGCAAATCCTTGGCTTAAACGCAGCTCGAATATTTAAGTTCGATATCCCCGAGCGCTATCAATCGGGTTAGCTTTAATCGTCGAAAACGTAGCGAGGCTTGCCGGTAGCGTGTGAGACTTCGTCACACAAAATGGACGAACTGCCGCATTTTGAATCGCCAGTCGCGGCCATAAACCCGTTTCGATAACCGAATATGGGTTTCACAAACCGCATCTCTGCAGGCTCACCGTTCGCAAACCCCGGTATAAATGTGTTGTTGTTGATATAGGATTTAGCGTAGCGCGTAGACTCGCGATTGCTGTATTCAGTTTCTAATAAGTTTACATCGCCCGCTATGCCTTCAACTGACATCTTTGCATCGATCCAGATAAGGCCAAGTTCGGCGCGAGGTAGGTAGGAATTTTTTCGACCATACTTTTGCGGCGCAGTGTATTGCATACCTAGGTTCTTGGCATTGGTACCGTGGTTGGGCACGACCATGATCATCTGCTCGCTGCCTTTTTGGCGAAAAATGACGCTATACAGCGCCAAAACAGCCACGGATTCGCCTTCTACGCGCGCAGGTTCAAAAGTAGCAGTACTACTGCCGAGTGCTACTGCCCGAAAAAATTCAGGGTCAACTTTTGCATCGTCATAACAACCGGTCTCCTCAATGCTGCCTGCAGGTTGTACCTTTGCCTCGCAACGCACAAACACCGTGTAGTCACCGGCAACGTCAGGGAATTGGATACGATTACTTAAGGATCTTTCATGTGTGCCCACTAGCGCCGGCTGCATATTCGCCAGTGCAGAGTGTGAAATAAACAGTAATATAGTCAGATAAGTTAGGCGTTTCACAACAGTTCTCCGCAAGTTCACGCACAGCATAGGTTAATTTTGGAAAGATTTCGAACAGCAACTCAATGGGGCATATACGACATGTTGGTGTCGGACGGTCAGATTGTGGGTGTAGAAAATATCCCTGAAGATCCAGCGCCATCACCGCTTGGCGATGCTTTAGTAGACGGCGTACAGCATCCATTGCGTATTAAGGAGCCTGCTATCCGCCGCGGCTGGTTGGAAAACAAAGACCGATCGCGCTATAAACGAGGCGCTGACGAATTCGTAACCGTTTCATGGGATGAAGCACTCGAGCTGGCAGCTGGTGAAATCAAACGAGTGGCTGAAGAGCAGGGCAACAAGAGTATTTTTGCCGGCTCCTATGGCTGGGCGAGTGCGGGACGCTTCAACCATGCCCAATCGCAACTCCACCGCTTCATTAACATGGCCGGTGGCAGTACACGCGCGATGAATAGCTATAGTACAGCCGCCGCACAAGTGATCTTGCCTCATGTTGTCGGACCCTGGGGACAAATGGAGCTTGAGCAGACCAACTGGGATGAAATTACCGAACACACAGAAGTAATGATCGTCTTCGGCGGCGTACCACTGCGCAATACACAAGTCGCCTACGGCGGTATCACTGAACACCAATCGACACCGGGGTTTCACGGCGCCCAAGCCAACGGTGTTCGCTTTATAAACGTTTCACCGGTACGCCGCGACGTTGTCGATGCTGAAGATTGGATTGCGCCGCGACCTGGCACAGACGTCGCACTGATGCTCGGCATGGCCTTCGAACTAGAGACAAACGATTTGGCTGATAGGTCCTTTCTTGCAAGCCACTGCGTGGGTTACGAGAAATTTCGCACCTATCTCTTAGGTATCGACGACGGACAACCAAAGACGCCTGAGTGGGCGAGCCACATATGTGATGTGCCCGCGACAAAGATTTCAGAACTCGCTCACCTTGCCGCGAACAATCGAACCTTAATCTCGGCCGCTTGGTCATTGCAAAGAGCCCACCACGGCGAGCAACCCTACTGGATGGTGGTCACATTGGCGGCAATGTTGGGCAATATTGGCCGCACTGGAGAAGGCTTCGGCTTTGGATACGGTGCCGAAGGCTTCGTAGGCAGCGCCTGGCGTCGTTTTAACTGGGCGACTTTGAGCAAAGGGCGTAATCCCACTGGCTTTGCCATTCCGGTTGCTCGCATTACAGACATGCTGCTGTCCCCAGGCGAAACAGTGGACTACAACGGCATGGAGATCGAGTACCCAGAGATCAAGCTCATCTATTGGGCGGGCGGCAACCCATTTCATCATCACCAAGATCTGAACCGCCTATGCGGTGCATGGCGCAAACCGGACACGGTAATTGTCAACGAACCCTGGTGGACGCCCGTCGCGAAATGGGCCGACATTGTTTTCCCTGCGACCACTCAGCTCGAACGCGAAGACATCTGTGCAAGCTCACACGACCCTTATGCACACGTCATGGAAACCGTCATTCCACCGCAACACAACGCGCGTTCGGATCACCATATTTTCGCAGGCCTTGCTGAAAAACTAGGCTTTGCCGAAACTTTTACTGAAGGTAAAAACGACCGACAGTGGCTTGCAGACATGTGGCAACGTTCACAGGAACGAGCGGTTAAAGAAGGTTTTGAATTGCCCAGCTTCGATGAGTTTTGGTTGAAGAAACAGCACAAGATTCCAGAATCCGCACCACGCGAACCTTGGCTCAGTGGTTTTAGGTCGGACCCACATGTTCACAGACTCACAACACCATCCGGCAAGATTGAACTGTTCTCCGAAGTCATTGCGGGCTTTGAGTACGAAGATTGCGCGGGCCATGCCGCCTGGTTTGAACCGTTCGAACGGTTAGGCGGGACCGGAGCCGAAAACTATCCGTTCGCACTCCTTTCACCGCAGCCGGAACGACGCCTTCACAGCCAATTGGACCATAGTAAACACAGTCAGAAAGGCAAGGTGGCGGGGCGCGAACCCATTACCCTCCATCCAATCGCTGCCAAACAGAAAGGCATTAAGGCTGGCGACACTGTTCGTGTGTTCAATGACCGTGGGCAGTGCCTGGCTGGGGCTGTTTTGGATGAGAGTATCCGCCCGGACGTTGTCGCGTTACCGACGGGCGCTTGGTTTAATCCAGCCGATCCTATGCTCGATCAATCGTTAGAGCTCGCAGGTAATCCTAACGTTCTGACCAAGGACATCGGCACGTCAAAACTCGCCCAAGGGCCGAGTAGCGGTACTTGTCTGGTTGACGTAGAACTCTATAGACCCTGATACTCTTCTTTCTCTGGCTTCGTAGTTCAATGGATAGAACGACCGCCTCCTAAGCGGTAGATGTAGGTTCGACTCCTACCGGGGCTACCAGATTGCTGTCGCATTCCGTAGCATTGATCCTCTAACACCCATTAAATTACAGCATAATTCTCTTGATCCGTGTTTCTAACCGTCTCATCCAAGTGCACGCTAGTCGGTACGCCTAGAACAACAACTGTGTCCAAATTTGTCTGACGTGGTCTACCAATTATCAGAGTAGGATAAAACTTTAAAGACAACGGTAGCATTGATGAAAGATTTTGCGGGCAAACTTGCGGTGATCACTGGCGGCGGCACCGGCATGGGACGAGAACTTGCCCGACAATTGGTGGCGGAGGGCTGCGATGTTGCCATGTGCGATATTTCACCGAACGAAGTGGCAGCAACGGTAAAACTATGCGAAACCGAAGCACCTCAAGGCATCCGTGTCACTTCATTCATTTGTGATGTCAGTGATGAAGCTGCTATGACAAGTTTTGCGGGTCATATACAGGATGTTTTCGATACTCAACATATCAACCTGTTGTTCAATAATGCAGGCATTGCCGGTGGTGGCAGCTTTCTCAACGAAACCCGCGAACAATGGGAAAAAACTTTTGACGTATGCTGGGGTGGTGTCTACAACGGCACACGCGTATTTATGCCACTACTGGTAGCCAGTGATGATGGCCATATCATTAACACCAGCAGCATCAACGGG
>JBNMMV010000105.1:0-11946 GCA_051270205.1 Limisphaerales bacterium | reverse complement strand
TACGATTACTTATGAGCACCCCTCCCCTTAACGACGCCAAGGACAACCAGGACTGCACAGTACCGGAGCCTGCTTCCCTCACGTTCTGGCAGGTGCTAGGTAGCGTCATCGCAGCTGCATTTGGCGTTCAGTCTTCAAAGAACCGCGAGCGTGATTTTACGCAAGGGAAAGCAAGTCACTTCATTCTGATGGGCGTTGGCTTCACCGCTGTATTTGTCATTCTGATGGTATTGTTGGTGCAGTTCGTGCTGAGCGTTGTCTGACTGGTTCCGAAAGTCGTGTTTTTGGTGTTTGTTATGCGATTCGGCATTTGATCTGAACTCAGTCGACACATAACTCAGCTGCGAGCTTCTCCAGCTCAGGTGCTTTGGCCCGCCATTGTTCGACCAGCGAAAATTGAAACTCTGCTCTTCGCAAATTTTCGCCGGGGAAAGTGGTTTTGAAATAGCCAGCCTGCGAGTAGTGGTCAGTTAGGAATCGGATGCCCAACATTAATGAGATGTAGATGGGTGCGGCCACCGCTTCAGCTTGGGTGAGCTTCACGCCGCCTTGAATAAAACCGGCCAATGCACCGCGGTACAAATCGACATCAACACCACCCCTGCTGGTGGCAAGCGATCTGGCCAGGTCGCCAAAATCCCAGGCACGATGACCGTACATCGCGGTATCGAAATCCAAAATGGCGACGACGGTGGTGTGGTCTTTAGCAAACAACAAATTGTCTATTTTGCAGTCGCCATGAATATGGCAATTAGCCTCTTCTAACCCGCGGCCTATGTCTCTATAGGCGTCAATAAGTTTGCGCGAAGATGTGCTGGCCTTTTCTTCTACCGATTCAAATGCACGCAAGTAATGGCTGAGCTGCAAGAAATTGTCGATTGTCTCGCCAAGCCTGGGTGCGTCGAGTCCTTGCAACGCGACCTGCAACCTAGCGAACGCGAGACCCGCCGCTCGGGCTTGTTGGAACGAATCTGGCTTTTCAATGGTCAGTCCCGGCAGGAACGACCACAAGCGCCAAAAACCCGTGTCCAATTCCACATAGGTTTCACCGGACAAGTTGGCAACAAACACCGGGTAGGCATACACCTTCTGCTGGCCCCAACACTCGAGTAGCCGTTGCGTTTGCTCCATTACCTGGCGAGGTCGTGTAAAAACGATTTGATTGACCCGTTGCAATACCCAACGCTGGTCCCTTTCTCGAACTAAATAGGTGTCATGAATATGTCCAGCACCCAAGGGCTCAACCTTCGACGTCGCGAACCAGTGTGAGATGGCCTCACGAGCCTCCGCGGTGTTATCGATCATGTTCCGCTAGCCAATTCAGCAACCACGGCACCACTGCCAGCACTGTCTCGCCTTGATGCGGTCCATAGCATTCGTTGACGGTAGCCTTATTCAGGTGCTGTCCATCGCGCAATAACGTATGCCCCAACCTAATCAACGCTGCCATGGCATCTTGAATATCTGCTGGATAGTCACTCATTGAGATCGCTGTCCACTTCTGCGCACTGGAGAGCCAGTCATCCCAACTCACATTTTTCATTCGCCGTGCGGAAAGACTTTCTGGCGACATCACATCAACTACCCTGTTGAGCTCAGTAGTGGTTTTGTACGGCCGAGCCTGAGGCATTTCATGGCCCTCAATTCGAGCTTGTAGTGCTTGCTGACCGAGCAAGCGGCCATACCACTTCACTGGTTCTAATAATTGCACATTCTCAATTTGCTGAGCATCCAGACCAAGACCTGCCAGTGCTTTTTGTTCTGTCTCAACTAACGAAAATGGTTTCATCGCCAAGCACACCTCTAAACGCTGGTAGAAGTCTTCTGTATCTCGAACGTCTTTTGCGGACCAAAGGCGTTCGGCCACTGCCGGGAGGCGCGAGAATAGGCGTACATGTAGCACCGATTCGGTTACTAATTCAGACCACAGGCAAGCCTCCCCGCCTAGAACCCGTCCTTTCGCCACGCTAACAGTGGCTACCTTTGCGCGGCGCCATTGCCGAGTCCACTCAATACCTTCGGCAACATGCGCAAGACGCAGATCTGCTTGCTGGGCATCTTCGAGTTCAATCTGACTCTCCTCGCTGCCTGTGGGATCGTAGGCGTAGTGCATTTCCGCCGGATAGTGAAGATCCAAGTAGTAGGGTGCAGACACAATACAATCTAAACCTTGCTCAAGGGCTTGATCACGCGTGGTTGCACCCCGCCAGTTCTGCACGGTGAGCGCAGGCGTTTGGTCGTTTAAGACCTCATCCCACCCGATTGCGATACGGCCCCGCCCTGCCAAATTTTCTACTACGAAGCCCGTGAATTCTGTCTGCACAGCACCTACATCTGCCAAACCATGGGTCTGCATATAGGCCTGCATGTTCGGGTCTTGCTGCCACCATTGGGGGTGTACTTCATCGCCGCCAAGATGCACATAACGGTCTGGAAAAACTTCCACCAGCTCACCAAACACGACGGCTATGGCCGCTAACACCACCTCGCTACTGACATCCAGTGTCGCTTTGTGAACCCCAAACCTATCCGTCTCGCCGACTTTTTCAAAGCCCCATTCCGGGTGTGCAACAAGCCAAGAGGTGACATGACCCGGCACGTCTAACTCAGGCACGATGCGGATGCCCCGATCTGCGCCATAGCACACCAAATCGGCCAAGGCGCCAATGTCATAGTGTTCGTCACTCGCCAAGTTTGGGTAAGCCGTACTGGGGAATCTAAATCCTTGGTCATCGGATAGGTGTAAATGCAAAACGTTGAGCTTGAGAATGCTCATGCCATCGATGATCGAACGCAGTGTTTCAACTGAAACAAAGTGGCGTGCCACATCTAGCAAAACGCCCCGCCATGGGAACCGCGGTTCATCGTGCACGGTAAAATTTTTTGTCAGCGCATCATTACTTGCTAGCTGATAAAGCGTTGCAATCCCGCGCAAAGCACCCCAACTGCTGGCAGCGTTAAGAGAGATTTCTGCGTCGGGGGTGCTCACCAAGGAATACGACTCATCGTCATCTAGTGTCGGTGGCCCATCGGCAACTTCGCCTACTTGTAAATGCACGACACCCAGGTCGAGCGCACCTAAATACTCCAGCGCATATTGTGCAACCCTGGGGCATATTGCGCCGAGCCACTGGAAACGCGTAGGCGTGTGCTCCCAGATTTCACCAAACTGGGAAACACTAACGGGTTTCGGGAGACAAACTTGTACCACTGGCGCAGCCATGCCAACATCCAACAAAATACTCCAAGGGATGCTATTGGACATTAAACAACGCATGCAAGCGGTAATCAGCGCTGAAGCCGCGGCAATTGACGCGATTAACGTTACAGATGAGTTCGAGAAGGCTGTTCTGGCGATGCAAGCTTGCCAGGGTAAAATCATCGCCACAGGTATCGGCAAAGCAGGTTATATCGCAAACAAATTTGCCGCCACATTGTGTTCAAACGCGACACCGGCAGTATTCATACACCCGGCAGAGGCTGCCCATGGGGATTTAGGCTTGGTGAGCACCAACGACCTCATGATCGCTTTCTCAACCAGTGGTAAGAGCCGAGAAGTCATCGAAATTCTAGAATTGGCCCGTCACTTGGGTGTGGACACCATCATTGGCGTCACTTCCCACCCAAAATCGGACCTACGCGACCAATCCGACTTCGTCCTAGATATGGGGATCATCGAAGAACCTTGCCCGTTGGGTCTCACCCCCAGCGCCTCGATGGCAGTGATGTCTGCGATCACAGATGCTTTGGCGCTTTCGCTGCTGGAACAAAAAGGTGTAACCCGTGAAGACTATGGTCTTAGACACCATGGCGGTTACTTAGGTCGCGCTGCGAGAACCGACAACGCCCCGACCTAAACTCTACTTATCGCACCAAGGCTGAACTTATCGCACCAAGGCTGAACTTATCGCACCAAGGCTGAACTTATCGCACCACGATAGACTCATTTCCCCACGGTGAAACAGCGCCTTCGTCGCTCTGAAAAGCTTCTGGGAGTTCATCGGTCATATGATAGGTGGCGGCGAGTCGGCCAAAGCCAACGAAAAAAGCAACTGTCATGCCAAGCTCGACAATTTCTGCTTGGCTGTAGTGTTTTTTAAGATCTGCATAAACCTCGTCATTCACCCGCAGATGATCTGTGGCCATGAGTTCACCAAAACGGATCGCCGCTTTTTCAGCCGCCGTCAAATCTGTGGCCTCTTCCGGTCGTTCTAGCGAGCACACCAAGTCTTCTGTCAGACCATCGTCCACAGCATCTGTGTAGCGAATAGCCATGCAACTGCGACATTGATTAAAGAACGCTATGCGCAGCCGCACCAGCTCAACCAGTTTTTCTGAGAGTTGCCGATTTTGTTTCATGCCACCTGAAAATGCGGCGATACCGTCCACTAAATCTGGGCGATGGGCCCAGTAACGCAGCAGACCTTGTTCAAGGTCCGTCAATTGTTCAGGATGAATTTTATCTTTCATCTCATCAGGCCAATCTTCAGCCTTAATCTGTTCCAATCGTGTCATGTCTACCTACCTTCTCTCTTGGATCTATTCTTGGATCTATTCCTGGATCTATTCCTGGATCATGGAAAACGTCCATTTGCCATCACCACGCTCAAAGCCTATGCGGCCAAGGCAACGGCTACTGCCTATGTTTTCAATGGAGATCTCGCGTGCACCTTTCGACTCAGCAACGCCAATCGCATGTCCAACAACCCAACGACCGAGGCCTTGTTTGCGCACGTTATGCTGCACCGTCACACCGAACAAACGAAACTCATTCTCGCTCAAACGCGTCATTGCATAGCAACCAAGAATCTCTTCTCCGCGCTTTGCAATTCTCAAAATTTCGGCATTTCGCCACTGATCCAAGCACGCCTCCGTCGCAGCAGCATCTACCAAAAGCACTTCCGGAAATTCGTCTTTGTAGGGGTGGAAAATCTCAATCTCACGCAGAATCAACATCACTTTTTCCACCAAAGTAGCCTGCCCAACAAACCAGGCCCGCGTTGCTTGTGACCGATACTGTGCATATATTTGCGAGTGACTACTTTCGCCATCCTAGAATAGTTATCCCAATTTTCTTCGACTGCGTAAGGTGCGGCGAATAGCTCGCCAAAATCCGCGCGGTATTCATCATAGTAAATATCGAGAAATTTCTGCCCAGCTTCGTTGAACATGTCACGTCGCAAATCTCCGCCACCCAGAACTAACAGCTCACTACCCCTAACTTCTCGCATACGCACCTGCAAAATTGCTTGCTCATTTTCTTGCTGAAATTCTCGTGACAGCAGGTGCATGTTGGCGCACCAGGCCAGCAGCATTCCCATGGGTACAACCGCATGGGTAAGATCACCGGCAAGCGCCAGATGTTGATCGAGTGTGTCGTAACAATGTTCAGTCACTGACTTTGATAACTAGGGAGCAAAGCTTGAGCGTGCTCTGATCCCCCAACGTTCGCCTACCTTCTGTACAACGTACAGTGAATCGAAAGTGACGTAGCGTTCACCGCGGGGATTGAATCGCGAAAACTTGACTTTAAAGTGCACTTTGTTTGGGCCAGATTGAATCACTTCGATGCTGTCCCATTCGCTAAAATCCCAGTCATTATCAATGGCAAACTGTTCAAGGTCTGTGGTTGATAAGAACGTCTTCTTGTCAGGGACAATTGAGACAGAGTTGCTGGCCACCCGTACATGAGGGAAAAGCAACGTATCGGCCCAACGGCTTTCATCTCGCTCATTAAATGCGGCTAGAAACTCATTCATTACCTGGCGCGCCGCAGTAACTGAGGCGTCATTGGCATAACTTGGCAGTGCAACCAGCAACAGACCTAGTAGAACAATATTCTTCAATATTTTATCCCCCATAGAAATATAGACTCGCACAGCATATCCTCACGCCTGCACGTTAAGAAGACCCTACTATGACTATCTCAAAATCTGTTCTGATCCTAATCATTTCGTTGACTATCGCAGGCCAATCGCTGGCTGCTGGCAGCGGCGGTGGTGGCGGTGCTATCACACCTACTTATGATTCCAATACGCGCGGACTAAGCCCAGAACAAATCTCCGACAAGTCATCGCGATCCGGCATAAAAAGCCGCGAAAAAGCACACAAGTTCGAAGCTCGGGCAGAAAAGGCGAAGTCCGACAAAGCACGCACCAATCTGCTGGCCAAAGCGCAAAAAGCGTATAACAAGGCAATTGAAAAACAGAGTGAAGCACTTCGTGTGGACCCGCAAAACTACAAAGCCGCCAACGAACTGGGCTATGCACTACGCAAAACCGGTGACTATAGAAAGGCCATTGGTGCTTACAACTACGCTCTGGAGCTTAATGCCAACTTCCATCGAGCCACTGAATATCGTGGCGAAGCTTTTCTGGCGCTTGGCATGCTGGATCTAACCAAAAGCTCGTACCTCAAACTATTCCGCAACGACAGAACGTTGGCAAACCAGCTGATGACAACGATCGACAAATGGGCAACAACCAAAGCCGAAGAGAAAAGCGAAGTGGAACAAGAATTTTTGCAATGGATAACAGAGCGTAAGCGCATTGCCGAAATGGCTGACAAACTGTCCATGCACACGCCTTCTACGGATCAACACCATTGGCCCAGTTCCTAGCGGTATTCTTAGTCGGCTGCTTCGCAGCCGCCAATGCCACTGCTGCCACCAGCCTCGATTCAAGCACACTTAGCGTTCATCCCCTCGAAGCTGAAAACAACCCGAGTACCCCTGCAAAAATAGCTTTAGGCACGCGGCTGTTCAGTGACCCTAATCTCTCATCAACCGGTACCTACAGTTGCGCAAGTTGCCACAACCCTGAACTGCACTTCACTGATGGCTTGTCAGTCGCCGTTGGCGCCACCGGCGAACAACACACCAGAAACACGCCAACCCTCTACAACGTTGCCTTTAACGCGAGCTTCGGCTGGGACGATCAGGACGTCACCCAACTGGAACAACAACATCTTATTCCCTTACTCAATACCGATCCGGTGGAAATGGGGTTTAGTGAAGTACTGGCCTCATCATTGGTTAGTCGACAACGTGACGAGTTTGAGCAAGCTTTCACAGCGGCAACGCTGAACAATCAATCGGCACTGACAACCATCAGCCAAGCAATCGCCACCTACGTGAGAACATTGCGTCATCCGCAAAACGAGCTGGACCACTACCTATATACCGACAATGCTTCCGCACTGTCTGAAGATGCGAAACTCGGTCTAGCGCTTTTCAGCTCACAACGCCTGGGCTGTGCCAGCTGCCATTCTGGATTCACTTTGTCTGGTCCGATCAGCTATGTTGGCCACACGGCCATCCCTGTGTTCCACAACACTGGTGTCAGCGACGACAAACAAAGATTTCGAGCACCCACCTTACGCGCCATCCGTTTCACCGCACCCTACATGCATGCTGGAAACCTTCAGACCCTGGATGCGGTATTGAACCATTACGAATCTACACAATCACCGGAAGTACCGAAATTCATCTTGACCGAAGACGAACGCCAGCAGCTGCTCGCATTTTTGAATTCGTTGTGACTTAGACCGGCCTATCGCCTTTGATGGTGACCCGGTGCATTTTTCGATGTTGGGGAAAGAAATCGTTCACTGGTTTGTGTTGAGTAGAACGGTTGTCCCACAACGCTACCGTATCCGGCTGCCAGTTGAGGCGCACTGTATATTCCTCGGTCACGATGTGCTGATAAAGGAATGCCAACAAACTGTCACTCTCATGGCGAGTCAAACCCTGAATATGCGTGGTGAAAAGGGCATTCACATAGATACCTTTCTTACCTGTCTCAGGGTGGCTGCGAACCACAGGGTGGGTGACAGGTGGATTCGCCGTGACCGCATCAGCGAGCCGCTCTGCGCCACCTGGTTCTGCCAAGCTTTCTTGAAATCCATGGCGAAAATCATGTACTGCTTGCAGGCCATCGACAAACGCTCGCATAGGCTCTGTCAGCCCTTCGAAGGCGGCCGTAGCACTCGCCCACAAGGTATCACCGCCATAGGGCGGAATAACCTGTGCGTGCAGCAAGGTGAAACTCGGTGGTTGCGGACCGAAGGTCATATCAGAGTGCCACACTTCGATCTTACTGGGGTTCTCCGGCGTACTTTCAAGGATTTGCACCTGAGGTGCGCCCTCGACAGTACCGTAGGCAGGATGTTCCAAGATCTCACCAAATTGTGCGGCAAAAGACTGAAATACCTCCGCTGGTACAGATTGATCGCGAAAAAACAGAACCTCATGCTCGAGCGCAAGGGTGTGAACTTGGGCGAACAGATCCGGCTCTGTAACAATGTCTCTCAAATCAACATCGCTAACAAAGGCGCCCAGCGATCCTGCGGCTTTTCTTACCTCCATCCTTACCTTTCCTTAATTTTGTTGTACCCTAAACTCGTCCTACCGATCTATCCAATAGTTACCCATCATCGAGAGGAGACCATAGCCGTGGCAGCAGCAGAAGGGACCATTCATTTTGCCTACAACCTTACTCCGCAGGTTACACCCCTACCCGAGTTCAGTGAACTTGCCGCGTGGCGGGACATTTTGTTTCGACTCGACCTCATAGGTCAACATCCTGATAAATATGAAGGGTTCGCTTTTGGAAACCTCAGCGCCAAATCTGCAGACCGAGCTGCAGATGACGACGCGTTCGTGATCACCGCCAGCCAAACCAGTGGTGCCTTACATCTAGACGCAGGTCATCTTGTGACAATAAGAGAGGCTAATCTGAGCCGTTTTTGGGTAGAGGCTGAAGGTGTCGAACCGCCATCATCAGAAACGCTGACCCATGCCATGATTTACCAAGCAGACAAACGGGCTCGCTCCGTTCTGCACATCCACAACGCAGAAATATGGCGTCATCGTGCTGAGCTAAATCTACCAGAGACACCGGAGTCGGTTTCTTACGGTACCCAAGCGATGGTGAGCGCTGTGGCGGAGTTGCTAGACCAACACCAATCCAGACCTTTGGTATTCGCAACCGCGGGTCACAAAGACGGTATCTTTGTTTTGGGTACACACCTGCGCGACTGTGGCGGCCTTCTTGTTAGCTACTATGCAAAGGCCCTAGCCCTAGACTTAGACCTAGACCTAGACCTAGACCAGGACTTGGATCATTGATCGACACCCTTCCTCAAACCCTAATTTGGTCCGACGATGTCCTTAGTGTTCTAGACCAAAGAGCGCTGCCAAAAAAAATAGAATATCTACACCTCTTGCATATCGAGGATGCGCACTTCGCCATAAAGACCCTGGCCGTACGGGGCGCACCTGCCATCGGCGTAGCGGCGGCTTATGCGCTGGCGCAATCTATGCAGGACAGTAAACTCCAAGATCAGGAATTTCACCAACAGCTCATGGCGAACGCGACATACCTGAAAAGTGCCCGACCGACGGCTGTGAACTTAGCTTGGGCAATAGATCGCGTGGTTGCCGCATACCAAGAGATGCCACACAAACGAACATTGGTTGACTGCGCGCAAGCCATTCACCAGGAAGATCTCGCCATCAGTCGTGCCATAGGAGAACACGGTGCACCGCTGATACAACCCAACTGGAGTGTCCTCACCCATTGCAACGCTGGGTCTTTAGCAACGTCGAGACTGGGTACTGCAACTGCGCCCATGTATACGCGCCACCAGCAAGGCATCGCGTTCAGTGTGTTTGCAGATGAAACCCGACCTCTATATCAAGGTGCGAGGTTAACCACGTGGGAGCTCGAACAAGCGGGCATCGACACAACCCTCATTTGCGACAACATGGCCGCTTCGCTGATGGCATCTGGCCGCATTGACATGGCACTGGTAGGAACAGACCGCGTCACCGCCAATGGCGATGTGGTCAACAAAATTGGAACGCTTAACGTCGCTATTCTCTGCCGACATTTCGACATACCGTTTTACGTGGCGTGCCCCTCATCAACGTTCGACCCGGCGACCCCTCGGGGCAAAGATGTGGTCATTGAACAACGCGACCGCGACGAGGTGATAGGCCGGCATTCTACTGCCCTGAAAGTATTAAACCCGGCTTTTGACGTGACACCACACGAACTTGTCACCGGCATTATCACTGAACATGGCATCTGTGAACCCAGTGAACTTAGGCGCCAGCTAAGTGATCTTCAATAAACTCAAAACGGTCCTTACCCCAATAGATTTCATTCTCAATCCGCATAGTGGGGGCACCGAAAATGCCTTCATCCAGCGCTTGCTGGGTGTTCTGAATAAATAACTCCTGCATCTCGGCTGCATCAACTCGCGCCAAGAACACGTCGACGTCCACCCCAAGCTCAGCAACGGAGCTCGCCATGCCCTCAAAGGTCTGAATACTGGCGTCGGCCTGTTCCCAGTAGCGCTTAAACATGGTTTCCATAAATGCCTCTTCCAAGCCATGCTCCCGCATCACCAACGAGGCACGCAGAACTCTACTGGTTTTGATGGGGAACTCTCTCGGCACCTGAAAATCTAGCCCATAGCGAGTAGCCCAACGCATTAAGTCGATCTTGCGATTTTTCATTTTCGCTGCCGGCTCATCCGTTAACGCATAGTTGTGATGACGAAAGACATAGCCGAGGTTGAACGGTACATAGTTAATCCGTGCGTCATACTTTTTGGCCAATGGTCGCAGCAAGTGAAAGGCAAAGTAGGTGTTGGTACTGCCAATATCCCAGAAAAAGTCGACGGTTTTAGTCATACCCCAGCTCTTAGTCGCGGCACAACATCAACAACGAATTGCTGTAAAGAATCTGTCATGGCTGAAGAATTCAATCCAGGAGGCAATCCCCAGGTAATCAGGTCGGTTACCCCATAGGTCTGCATGAAGGTCTCAAGTTGTTCGGCAACTTCCACTGCATTGCCCACAACCCACGTTTGCGGGATGTGTTCACCAGCGCCAAAATCAGTCTTGCTCTCGCTAAAGAACTTTTTATACAGCTGCATCCTGTAGCGCTCTGAGTCCCTAATTAGAGGCCAGTCTTTTTCAGCATTGTCACTGATGAAAACCCCTTTGATAATGCCTATCCTGCGTGGCTGGGAGATATCGCTTTTTTGTCGCTCACTGTGCCAAACATCCAATGTCTGGCCACGATCTCCTTGTGGCAAGAAGTGCGCATCGTACTTCGCCGCTCGTCTCGCACCGGCGGCTGACATTGCTGCAATCCACAACGGCGGTCCACCTTCCTGCACAAATCCTGGGGTAATTTGCACATCATTAAACTGATAGCGCTTGCCGTGGTAGGAGAATTTTTCGCCAGTGAAGGCTAACTTCAGAACATCCAAGCCTTCGTCCATCAGCGAGACGCGGCGGGAAACTGGAATACCGAAGCCCTCAAATTCGTGGGGCGCATAACCCATGCCGACACCCAGCTCCACTCGACCGCCGCTGATGTTATCCAACACCGCCAAGTCCTCAGCTAATCGCACCGGATTGAAAAATGGCAGCAGGCAAATATCAGACGAAAATCTGACGTGGTTGGTCACGGCAGCGGCAGCAGATGCCACGGGTATCCAGGCCGGCAGATAGCCGTCGTCGACAAAATGATGTTCGGTAAACCAAATCGCATCCAACTTGAGACTATCGAGCCACTTAATTTGCTCGAGCGCTTGGGCATAAAGGTCTGGCATGGAAATGCCTGAATCGAGTGGGTTACGGAAGTCGTAACACACGCCAAATCTACGTGCTAACGGTTGCATGGCGGATCCTATCTAATTTGCGTTCGAATCTTAATTCTAGATTTCATTAGGATCTGAGCTTATCAGTGCCTGCCCTAGTGATACAGCTGCGCCGCCTAATTTATTGCTTTAGACTGATTGGTATCTAAAAACATTGTCGTTAACAACACCATTCATGAGCCGCTACCGCCCACCACGACCTAAAAGCTCCCCCTACATCACGGTGGACGGCCACCAGGCGCTACAATCTGAACTCACTTTTTTGTGGAA
>JBNMMV010000104.1:0-11995 GCA_051270205.1 Limisphaerales bacterium | reverse complement strand
CTTCCCGTTCTCCCCTGGGGGCGAGTTTGCCGGAACAATCGAGTCCATCAACGGCGAGGCAAATGGCTTTGCAGTCGGTGATGAAGTCTTCGGTGGCATTGGGCATGGCGCTTTCGCGGAAAAGATTACTGCGCCAACCCAAGGCCTGCGAGCAAAACCCAGCACAATGAGTTTTGCTCAAGCGTCCGGCATTAGTACCACCTATGGCACGTCTTACTATGCGTTGAAGCAGCGCGCTCAGCTGCAGCCTGGCGAGAACCTATTGGTGCTCGGCGCGGCAGGTGGCGTGGGCTTGGCAGCAGTCGAGTTAGGCCGTGCCATGGGCGCGCGGGTGATCGCCGCTGCCAGCACAGATGAGAAATTAGCAGTCGCTGCCACCTGTGGGGCCGACGAACTGATAAACTACTCAGACGGCGAACTGAAAGAAAAGGTAAAATCGCTCACTGACGGCAAAGGCGCAGATGTCATCTACGACCCGGTCGGCGGCGAATTATTCGATCAGTGCATGCGCAGCATCAATTGGAATGGGCGCGTGCTAGTCGTCGGTTTCGTAGGTGGAGACATCCCGAGGGTGCCAACAAACCTGGTTCTGTTAAAGAACTGCCAGGTAGTGGGCGTTTTCTATGGCGCCTTCTCAGCGCGTTTCCCCGAGGAAAGCCGACAGAATTTTAAAGAAATAATGGATATGTTCGAAGCTGGTAGAATCAACCCTTTGGTGGGACAAGAATTCAGTTTTAATGAGCATGTAGAGGCGCTCAATTGCTTAGAACAGCGTCGGGCGATTGGCAAAGTAGTACTTAACATTACCGAATAAGAAACAACAACATGAAGCTAAATTTCAATCACGCCCGATCATGGGCGTTGCTAAACGTTTGCCTAGGTGCCGCCTTATTATGTGGCGCTTTATTCTTCGAATTCATCATGGGACTCGCACCTTGCCCCCTCTGCATGATGCAGCGCGTTTGGTTCATTTTGGCCACAGCCGTGGTCTATGTGAGCTTATTGCATAATCCAAGATTCGGCATTTATCCAGTTATAACAATCCTTTGCGCGATGGTTGGTGGTGGTTTTTCTATCCGTCAGCTATGGCTGCAAAATCTACCGGCATCCGAGGTGCCCGCATGCGGGCCAGATCTGGCCTATATGCTGGATGCATTTCCAATGTCGGACATTCTGATCGCAATGACGTCCGGCACCGGCGATTGCGCAAGTGTGGCCTGGTCCTTCATAGGCATCTCGCTGCCAGGTTGGGCTTTAGTCAGTTTTATCGCAGTGTCCGCCCTCGCATTCATGCAATTAATCCGCGCAGTTCGCTAACGGCTTGAGGATGGAAAGTAGTTGGCTAGCAGGGAGTTACCATGAACACAGCGCTTTTAGACCATCAAGCCCATAGCAAAAAGAGCTAAATAAAAAGATCTATAAAGACATAACGCGCAGCCGTAGCACTGTTTTGAGCTCTATCCTCAAAATTAAAAAGTGTCTGGATGCCCGCCACAATGACTTACTCGAAGCACTGACCAAGCGCTTCAGCGAAAACACCATCGATTATATTTCCTACGGCCATTTCCGACTCTTTCAGGACCATCGTTTAGAGCCGCATCAAGTTGCGGCTCTGGACTCGATTACCCAACAAGTTCTGCAGTTCGACAACCGCTAATGCTCTTGCTGGTATTAGCGAGCTGTAGTGATGCAGATGATCCCGCACGAACTTGGGCGCTCACCTCTCAAGGCATTTATTCGGCTGCGGTATCAAACAGCGGCGAATTAGTAGTTATTGGTTCGCTGAACCACGGCGTAATCTCCGCGCGTTTTTCCAGCGATGAAACCCTCTTAGCTGTTGGTCACACCAACCGTCTGATCTCCCTATATGACGTCCCGTCAGGGAGGCTTCTGCAAAAGTGGGACCCCGGTACGCGCCACGCAATGCGTGCCACGGGTGCTGCGGTCATCGAAGTTGGATTTTCCAGCGACAACCGTACCCTCCTTGCCGTCACCGGTGACGGCCGGCTGCTCGAGCTGTGACGCTCATAACACCTTTTTAGGCTATAAATTTGCTTAATAAAGTCCTCTAAGTAGGTAACACAATTGAAAAAAGCAGTGGTATAGTTGTCCACAAGTTAGTCACAGGCAAGCCAGCTTCAAGACTGCGTACAGCCCGAAACTGACCACTAACTAGCAAAGACTAGAAAGAAATAAATGTAGTGGACACTACAGTACCGGGAAGGCACCAATGGATTCACCTGTTCGTAGAATCTTAGTTATTAATGGTAAGGGTGGCTGTGGCAAAACCACAATAGCGACAAACCTTGCAGTAGCGTATGCGTGTGATAATCGCACAGTAACCCTCATGGACAACGATCCCCAGGGCAGCAGTACTTACTGGGCAAGCCAACGAGATCCGTCGTTGCCTAAAGTAGAGATTATCGCCAAACACGAACGACCTTCCATGTATCAGACGCAAGCGTTCCATCATCGACTGCCAAGCGACACTGAAGTTGTGATCATAGACGGCCACAGCAACGCTCGAGGCCGCGATTTGGAGTCACTGCTCCGCCAGACAGACTTAATCTTGGTGCCAATCTTGCCATCGTCCATTGATATCCGCGCCGGTGGCCAATTTATTACTGATCTTTTAACTCACCGGCTTTATCGCGCAGCACCTCGCCCTGTAGGAGTGATTGCGAACCGAATTCAACCCAATACTCAGATGCACGACAAACTGCTGCATTTTCTAGGCTGTCTCGATGTGCCTGCGGTGGCGCAGTTTCGCGATTCCCCCGTCTACACTGATGCTGCTGAAATTGGTTCGGGCGTAGTCGATATGAAAGATTGTCGAGCTGCGCGCAAGGAAACTGCACAGTGGAAGCAGCTGACCCAGTGGATAGATACCCAAACCGCGCCGAAAAAGTCGGTTGCACTCAAGCCACGCGCTGCAGAACGTAAAACAGCCGACTCAAGCGCCCGTACCGCTTAACCCTGCCTCATGCTACGCGTTGAAGACTTGTCGTTTCGACGCGGCGCTGACTTATTGTTTGAAAACCTATCTTTCGTTGTACATCCAGGCCAATGCGTCGCGGTCGCCGGTCGTAATGGGGTCGGAAAGACGACTCTGTTCGACCTGATAAAAGGCAACGTCACAAGCGATCACGGAGATCTGCAGCTTCCCGCAAACTGGCAACTCGGATGGCTCGACCAAGAAATAACACCGACACCTACGCCCGCTATCGAGTACGTCATCGATGGCCACAAAGAACTGCGCAAAGTTCAGGCGGCCCTTGAAACGGTCACCGACCCCGCCAAGGAAGCGACCCTGCATATGCAACTGCAGGACCTCGGTGGTTACGAGGCAGAAGCTCAGGCCGGCGAAATTCTTTCAGGACTTGGCTTTACCACAGCCGATTTCAACAAGCCGTTCGAAGATTTTTCAGGCGGCTGGCGTATTCGCTTAAACCTGGCCCAAGCCCTGATGTCCCCTTGTGATCTGTTGTTACTAGACGAACCGACCAACCACTTGGATCTGGAGACCATTCTCTGGCTCGAGCAATGGATCAAAAAATTTCAGGGCACGGTACTCATTATCGCGCACGACAGGACCTTTCTAGACAACTGTGCCGAACACACCCTCTATTTAGGCAACCGCAGCGGCCGTCTATACAGTGGCAATTACTCATCTTGTGAACGCCAACGTGCCGAACAGCTAGAACAAGAACACGCGGTGCAGGTCAAACGCCAAGCCCAAGCTGAACACATTCAAAAATTCGTCGATCGGTTTCGCGCTAAAGCCAGCAAAGCCAAACAGGTGCAGAGCCGTATCAAGGCTTTGGATAAGCTGCAGTTCACCCTCTCGATCCATGTCGATTCACCTTATTCGGTGACATTTCAGAACCCACGCCAAGTCTCAAACCCACTGTTCAGTCTGCGCGGTCTGTCCTTGGGCTACGACGATACGGTGGTACTGAAAGGCATAAGCCAAAGTATTCTTCCAGGCGACCGAATCGGTGTGCTCGGTGTTAACGGCGCTGGTAAATCGACACTATTGCGCGCGATAGTGGGTGACCTTGCACCTATTTCAGGGGAACTGACTAAGGGCCAACACAGCGAAGTCGGCTACTTTGCCCAACACCAACTTGAAAGCCTAGACCTCACCGCCACTGCACTACAGTACCTACTGCGACACCGTGAAGGGTGGCGTGAACAGCAATGTCGCGATTTTCTAGGAGGTTGGGGATTTAACTCACAAATGGTCACCCGACCTATTGCCACCCTTTCTGGTGGAGAAAAAGCACGCCTGGTATTGGCAATTATCGCGTTAGAAAAACCCGCTGTTCTGGTACTAGATGAACCTACCAATCACCTCGACTTAGACATGCGCGATGCGCTCGCTATGGCCCTGCAAGACTACGAAGGTGCGGTAGTTATCGTCTCCCACGATAGAACCTTATTGGAAAAAACAGTCGACGAACTGTGGCTGATCAGCGCAGGGCAAATAAAGAGTTTTGAAGGCGATCTGGACGACTACGCCAAACTCGATCATAGGCTCGCCAAGTCCATAGAAGCAGGCAACAGCGAACCGAAGAAAAAGAACCAACGCCAGGAGCGAGCCCAACAGCGCGAGCGAGAACAAGAATTGCGCAAGTCCATTCGGCAGGTGGATAGCGCGATGAAGAAACAAACCGAACAACTGCATGAACTCGAATCGCAATTGGCGGACAAAAATACCTACGAGAGTATGCCGAAAGCCGAGTTGGATGACTTGCTCAAGCGCGTAGGAAAACTGCGCGTCGCGCTTGAACACAACGAAGAAGCCTGGCTAACGCTCACAGAGGAACTAGAGCAAAAAGCCTCGTAGCCGTTTTAAATTGGCCTGACAGTAACTAGTGCTTGTCCCGAAAAGATAGATTTGTTGAGTTTGCTGTTCGACTCGGCATGAGGTTAAGTGGTGCAATGTTTAACTCCAGCTCAAATGCCTTATGCGATCCCATGCTCAAAAAACTCCCCTTCGGGACAGCTACTAACTAGTTCCTGTTAGTCCTTGATGATTTTTATCACTTTGACTTCTTTGTGCACGGCACTGTGGAACTCGTCCGGTGCTACCTCGACCATTCGGCTCCTACCATTGCGGCGAACCTTGACCTCCGCCACGGCCTCGATAGATGCCAAAGATTGAACCGCCGAGTCCACAGACTCGACTCTAGCGCCACCGACTTCCAACAGCACGTCGCCATCTTTCAACTCAGAATTTTCTCCTGAGCGGATGACTAGAACGCCATCATCGACGCCAAAATATTCTGCAAGATCGCCATCGATCGCCATTAGTTTGTCACTGCGCATGGAGGAATGGTGCGACGTCATGCTCTCAAGCCTGTGGAGTTCCTCAAAGTCTCCACCAACATCAATCTTGATATCAAAATCTTTCAACATGTCGTCCATCATCGAGAATATATGGGCAGATCTGGCCTGCGTAATAATGGTCGTATCAACTTGCTCATCACCTCTTAGATAGGTGACGCCAACCGATTCGCCTGGTTGCACCGTCTTCATATGCATAGCCAAGGCGCTTAGCGGATCATCTTCCTGGCTGAGATCGATGCCGTTAATGACGACAATCTTGTCACCCGCGCTTAAGCCCGCCTGCACAGCGCCACCTTTAGGTGTGGTGCCTTGTACGTCTACCCCGCCGACCATGCGCTCGTCGCCCAAAAGAATGCCCAACATTGCCTTCTTCGGCCCTTTGCCTGTGTAATTGTGGGCGTGCAACTCCGCAATACGCTTAGCCGCCTTCTCTAAAGCCTGTTGCGCCTCTGCCAATTGGGCGTCTAAATTTTCACCGGCAGTGACATTCATCGCCACGTTCATTGCCAAGAAGGCACTGACTATTAGCATCAATTTCTTCATTACATACTCCTGTTATCTTCAAATCGGCCGGGATTGTTGGCTTCCATCTCAGCCAGAAAGGCTTGTAGTAAATTCACTCTTTGCTGCCACAAATCTGCAGTGAGTTGTTCTGAGTCCTGGCCTGCGTTTTGCGCGATGGCCTCATCGACCCGCGTTAGCTGATATAAAAAGAACTCACCTAACGGGCTGATCGGCAGCTCTGCCGACGAGTTACTTTGACGCCAACCATCTACATCATAGGCTTGCCGTTCTAGATCTTGGGACCTATCCCGCAGTGCTACTAGGCGCGGTGCTACCAGGCGCGGTTCAATTTGCGATGCACTACTAGCAACAGACATGCTGGGGTCCACGTGGGCCAAAGTCTGATCGGTGGCGAATTCATCAAACCCTCTGACCAAACCCAATACCACGACTGCAGACAGCACCAAGACCGAGGCCGCTGTACTCATAGGGTAGGTTTGCCAGCGCCACTTGCCAATCTGAGGGCTAATCTGAGACCCAATCTGAGAAGAAGACTGGATGGCTGTCCACGCTGCTTGTGAAATAGGCACATCAGGCAGACTGCGCAAGCTGTCTGTGACGCGATTTAGTGCCTCCAACTCGGCCTCATCTATTTCGGCAGCCGCATCGAGCGGCTCACCATCACGATGCGCAAGTAGGCTTGATATATCCGGTGTCGATTTCGACATTTTTACTCTCGGTTTTTAAACTTTCCGCACCATCTAAAGACCCCGGGAGATGTTCCCCGTGACTTCTTCGGTGCCAGGCCAATAACTTTTCGTAACCCCGGGTCAGTTGAGACTTCGAATAACTTGTTGTCTTACCCATCAACTCACCAATTTCCCGGTGGGTGTAGCCTTCAACATCATGAAGCCACACCACCGCTCTTGTTTCCGCGCTAAGCTCAGCAAAGCCCTTCTCAATTATGTCGAGCGCTATCGGATCAGAACCCAGCGCCGGGCTTTCTAAATCATCAGCGCCCACACCGTCGTCTGCATCTAAGGTGACTCGTCTTGCGTGCCACGGAGATCTCAATTTCATCAGGCAATGATTTGTGGCGACTCGACGTACCCAGCCGACAATGGCTGCAGGCTCGCGAATTTGAGTGGCCTTTTCGACCAAATCAATAAAAGTATCTTGCAAGACTTCTTCCGCTAATTGCCTGTCTTTCAAGATACGTGCGGCTAAGTTCATGATCGGTTGTGCCAAGTAACCATAGGCATCAGCAATAGCTTCGCTATCGCCACGAATGACCTTGCGGGCAGTGTGGAGGGGAAGCTCACTTTGACTAATTCCTGTCATACTTAAGTAGATGCCTTAAAGATTAAAAAGGTCGCAGCATATTATATTTTTTCTCGAACGAACGTTCGATATACTCTACCTATGGCCATCGATAAAACACAACTTACCGAAGATCTCCGCCAGGTATTCATCACCCGCGGTTACGACGGTGCAACACTTGCACATTTATCGGCTTCCACAGGCCTTTCAAAGGCTTCTTTGTACCATCATTTCCCCGGTGGCAAACCGGAAATGGCAGCGGTCTTGGTCCGCGATGCAATTTCTCGTCTACAACAGCTGGCCTACCACCACTTCTTGAATCTTCCACCACAAAAAGCCTTGGCCGGTTTTCTCGAAGGCTATACGGAATATGTCGATTATGGACGGTCCAATTGTTTACTGACCATCCTCATCAACCACGCGACTGCGCATGAAGACATTCTCGATCTGCAGGTCCTAATAACCAAGCAGTTTTTTGATTGGCACGCCGTTCTCACCCAGGCTTTCGAGGGCTGCGGTTACAAGTCGAAGAAGGCCGAGCGCATGGCACACGAATTAATCGCACAGATACACGGCGCCTTGTTGAATGCAAAACTACACAACAACGCCAAACTCTTTAGCAAAGCCATGACGCGTCTGAGCGCGCAATTGGCCACTTAACGGAGCCTATTATGCGGAAGTTTCCCGCCACCCGAATGCGACGTAACCGCAGCGACGACTTTTCCCGCCGATTGGTACGGGAGAATAATCTTACGGTAGATGATTTGATCTTTCCTATGTTCGTTGTCGACGGTGAGCAAACTTGCACAGATGTCGCATCCATGCCGAACATCTATCGTTTCAGCATTGATCTTCTGGTAGAGGAAGCGCGCGCGATTGCGGGCTTGGGGATCCCGGCGATTGCGTTGTTTCCAAATGTAGATTCATCCAAACGCAGTTTGGATGGCGCCGAAGCGTACAACCCAGACGGACTAATTCCTCGCGCAGTTTTTGCAATAAAAAGCGCATTGCCGGAATTGGGGGTTATCACCGATGCCGCCCTAGATCCCTACACGACCCACGGTCAGGACGGCATTCTTGACCAGAACGATTACGTTGCCAACGACATCACTGTGGATGCATTGTGCAAGCAAGCACGGGTCTGCGCGGCTGCTGGAGCAGATGTGATCGCACCCTCAGACATGATGGATGGGCGCGTTGCAGCGATCCGTGATGCCCTCGACGACGTGCCACACACCAATACCAAAATAATGGCTTACTCCGCCAAATATGCATCGTCCTACTATGGGCCTTTTCGCGACGCTGTAGGCTCATCTAACAATTTGGGAACCGGCAACAAATCCACCTATCAAATGGACCCAGCCAACAGCAATGAAGCTTTGCACGAGATTGCACTAGATCTAGAAGAAGGTGCTGACATGGTCATGGTCAAACCGGGCATGCCCTACTTAGACATTGTTCGCCGTGTCAAAGATGAGTTCGGCGTACCCACCTTTGCCTACCAAGTAAGCGGAGAGTACGCCATGCATCAGGCAGCGATTCAAAACGGCTGGCTTAGTGAGGCAGTCATTTTAGAATCTCTTTTGTGTTTTAAGCGAGCAGGCTGCGACGGCATATTGACCTACTCTGCGAAAGCAGTCGCTGAAGTTCTATCGAGCTAAAAGGCGCTCACTCTTCGGAGCGGCTCACACTTCAAGTTCGATACCTGCAGTGGCAAGCTGCACAATCTCTACCTCGAGTTCTTTTGCCGACAATTTGTGCTTGGCCAGCCAGTCGTTTTCGAGATTGAGCTTCAACCCCTCTGCGGAGACTGCAGCAGTAAATGTGGGCGATTCCCCATCACTGTGGCTGCGCTCGAGGATGGCTGCCAACCGCAAAATGGCCACAAGTCGCGTCAGGGTCTGCACCAAGGTTGGGTCAAAGGCTTGAAATGCCAGTCCCGGCAAACTGCGACGATGCCCTCTGATTAACAAGGCAACAATATTTCGCTCGTGTTCATCTACGCCAGGCAGCTCGGCGTGTTTGAGGATGTAGGAGCCGTGGCGATGGTAGTGGCGCACATTCACCTGCATTCCTAGTTCATGCAATTGTGCCGCCCAAACAAGCCACTGCTTGCTTTCTTCTCCCAACACCCACGGTGACCGGGCGGCTTCAAACAGCACCAATGCCGTCGCGCCAACTCGGCTGGCTTGTTTTCGATTTATACCAAAGCGCTGCGCCAGTTCATCTACGCTGCGATTGGCAAGTTCACTTCTCATATAGGGTCTACCACCGGTACCTATGGCATCAAGGATCATGCCATGTAACAAAGAAACATCAACAAAACGCAGGGTTTCCAGTTGCAGCTTTTCAAAACAAGCTTTAAGAATAGCCACACCCGCAGGGAAAATATCTACTCTGTCTGGTGACAATCCAGGCAACCCAGCTTCAACAATCCACTGCTCATCAACGATGGCCACTTCCAGTCGCTGCATGGCATCGGCGGTGATGGTATCGCGCACCCAACCGTTTGCGCGCAACACCGTTTGTACTGACTCGATTGTGCCGCTCGTACCCAACACCTCAGCGTCTTTTAAACCGTCGAAAATCGAGCTCAAATCAAAGTCATCAAGGCACTCTAACGCCGTGCGCTTTGCAGCTTCGTAACCTACAGACTGCCCTGCTTTGAAAAACAGATCTTTGTAGGCCACACAACCCATCTCGAGGCTCAGCGCGGTACTCGCTTGGCCTTTCGCGCCTAGACCAAATTCGGTGCTGCCGCCGCCAATGTCGATGACCATTTGGCCTTTATCTTGTTGCCGTACACCGAAGCCAAAACCTACGGCCTTAAAAATTAACTCTGCTTCATGGCGGCCAGATATCACCGACAGCGGTGAGCCGAGAATCGACCCAACCTGTTCGATAAAAGGATCGGCATTTTTTGCCCGTCGTAAAGCGTGGGTCCCCATGACAACCATCTGTGCGTTATCGAGACCGGACAGTCGTTGCTTAAACCGTGCAATGCACTGCAAGCCACGTGTAAATGCCTCTGCCTGGATCACCCCGTCTTCTGCCCCACCTAATAGTTGAACTTTTTCTTTTAGCCGTTCTAGAACAGTGACGCGGTCATCTTCAATTCCGACCAAAAGTAGGTGGAAACTATTGGAACCGAGGTCTAATGCAGCCCAAAACCTTGGCACTACGCTGTGATTCTGTCCTGCCATCAATTCGTTCACTCCTTAGAGGTTCGCACTTGAAAACGCTAGAAATGGGGCCATATTACTAGGAGCGCACCAAAGCATGGTGCTACACTTTGCGCTGATTTGAATTGGAGATTCCACGATGGGTGAAAACATCCAGCATACCACTGACGATAACTTTGAAACTGACGTTCTCAACGCTGATAAGCCCGTTTTAGTCGACTATTGGGCTGAATGGTGCGGACCCTGCAAAATGATCGCCCCCATCTTAGAAGAAGTTGCCCAAGAGTACTCAGAGAAGCTCAAAGTCTGCAAGATAGACATTGATGCCAATCAAGGGACGCCACCAAAATATGGCATTCGTGGCATTCCCACATTAATGTTATTCAAAAATGGCGAAGTCTCAGCGACCAAAGTTGGCGCTTTATCAAAATCACAATTACAGGCTTTTCTAGACAGCAATATCTAGCCGAAAACACGCCATCCGCCACCTTACTGCAGGTCGCGGATGGCTATTAGCCTAGGACATTTCTCAATTTAATTGTCAAAAATATCAAGATTAGGTCTTGACCCCCTTTAACAAATCACTAAACTCTAGATCGACTGCAATTCATCTGCAGGTCTTCCTTACAGATTTCCTGACCAATAATCCTCATTCTCTCGCTCAATATTTAATTTGGCGATTGAACAATAGACGGAATCGGTTTTAAGCAGGCGACAGTTGCATTTCTTCTCTTACTCCCTAAGACATCCGCACAAATGTGGGCATGGAAATAAGAATTTATACAATTACGAGACGAATTAAATAATGGCAATGAATCTATCGGACCTCAAGCGTAAGCCCGTAGGCGACCTAGTTGAAATGGTGCGAGAACTTGGCTTAGACAATGTGGGTCGGTCAAAGAAACAAGAAGTAATCGCCGCAATAGTGCGCAAACAAGCTAAGAGCGGTGAAGATATTTACGGCCAAGGCACCTTGGAGATTCTCCAAGACGGTTTCGGGTTCCTACGCTCCGCAGAAGGCTCATATTTAGCCGGACCAGATGACATCTATGTGTCTCCGAGCCAAGTACGCCGTTTCAATTTACGAACGGGCGACAGTATTGCGGGTAAAATCCGCCCACCTAAAGATGGCGAACGCTATTTCGCACTGTTGAAAGTTGACGAAATTAACTTCAGCGAACCCAACAGCAAACAACATAAGATTCTGTTCGAGAATCTAACGCCGTTGTTTCCGGATGAGCGCCTCACGTTGGAAAGAGGCAATGGCAGCACAGAAGACTTAACCTCTCGCATCATCGACCTCGTCGCACCTATTGGTAAGGGCCAACGTGCTCTGATTGTTTCTCCGCCAAAAGCGGGTAAAACCCTTGTCTTGCAGAACATTGCTCAGTCGATTACATCGAATAATCCCGAAACTGTACTGATCGTTTTGCTTATCGACGAGCGACCCGAAGAAGTGACGGAGATGCAGCGCTCGGTTCGCGGGGAAGTGGTTGCATCAACCTTTGACGAACCACCTTCACGCCATGTGCAGGTAGCAGAAATGGTTATCGAAAAGGCTAAGCGTCTGGTTGAAGCGCAGAAAGATGTGGTCATCTTACTAGACTCAATCACACGTCTTGCTCGCGCTTACAACA
>JBNMMV010000103.1:0-11999 GCA_051270205.1 Limisphaerales bacterium | reverse complement strand
AGGCAGCTGATCTGGAGTTAAACGTTGCGCTTTTTGACCAAGCCACACGCAGAAAAAAGAGCTGGCGTCCTCGCCAGGGCTTGTTTTCGTAGTGTGGGGACCGCGGAGCGGCGCCGGTCTTGCGCAAAGTTTAACTCCAGATCAGCTGCCGAATCGAACCCAAAAACACCAAATGTAGTTTCGAGACATACACCACTTAGGACAACGAAAACACTAGGAGATTGCCCATGAGCGACGACATCATCCGCATCGCAAACTGCAGCGGTTACTACGGCGACCGATTGTCGGCCGCGAAAGATATGGTCGACGGCGGACCCATTGACGTACTCACCGGCGACTATCTCGCCGAGCTGACTATGTCGATTCTGTACAACCAGCGCCTGGCGCGCGGCGAAGACAAGGGTTATGTCGGCACATTCCTCAAACAGCTCCAGGCAGTGGCCACTGATTGTGTGACCAAAGGCATAAAAGTGGTCACCAATGCGGGCGGTCTCAATCCGAAAAGTATGGCCCGTGAAGTTGAGAAAATACTCGCCGACTTGAATCTAGATGCGAAGGTTGCCTACATTGATGGTGACAATTTGTTGGATGATCTGGGCGAGCTTCAAGCGGACGGCGAACAATTTCAGAACCTGGACACCCAAGAAATGCTCAGCGAATCCGGACAGGAATCGTTAACAGCCAACATCTACTTAGGTGGATGGGCCATTAAAGAAGCATTAGACCAAGGTGCTGACATTGTAATTTGTCCAAGAGTCACGGACGCAGCTGTAGTGATTGGACCTGCCGCCTGGAAATTCAACTGGTCTCGCACCGACTATGACGCCTTGGCCGGCGCCTTAGCCGCAGGCCATATAATCGAGTGTGGTGCCCAGTGCTGTGGCGGTAATTACGCATTTTTCGAAGAAGTGCCCTCCTTTCGCAACGTTGGCTATCCCATTGCAGAAATCGAACGAGACGGCAGTTTTACAGTAACCAAACATCCTGGTACCGGTGGTCTAGTATCAGTCGGCACGGTCACAGCCCAGTTACTGTATGAAATCTCAACACCTGCCTATATGAATCCTGATGTCATCGCCCACTTCGACACCATGACCATCGAACAGACTGGAGAAGACCGTGTGCGGGTTAGTAATACCCGGGGATCAACCCCTCCTGCTACCCACAAGGTTTGTTTCAATACAGTCGGTCCACACAAGCATCTGACCGAAGTGTTGCTAACAGGCTTAGACATCGAGAGGAAGGCTGAAATTTACGTCGACCAGATTTTCCACAACCTCGGCGGACAGGATGCATTCGACGATGTGGATATTCAGTTGATTCGTATGGACCAAGAAAACCCGGCCAGCAACGAAGTCGCATACGCTGCATTGCGTATCGTAGTCACTACCGAAGACCCAAAGAAAGTAGGCCGATTGTTCGATGCCAAAATTACTGAGCTCGGGCTGGCTACTGTGCCTGGCAACGCGGGTCGTGGTGCCGCCGGTTTTAACGGCGGCAAAACCATAATTCATTGGCCCGCAACTATTTCCAGCCAGAAGGTGACCGAACATGTTCACATGGATGGCAAGGAGACCGAGGTCCTGCCTACGCAACGACTAGAGCTCGAAGACATCTACTATCAAGTTCCGACGATTGACGTCGGATCACCACCCACCGGACCCACCACGACCCTGCCGCTAGGACGCCTTTTTGGCACCCGCTCTGGCGATAAGGGTGGCAACGCAAACTGTGGGGTTTGGGCAAAGACTGACGAGGCTTACGCTTTCTTGTTCGACTACCTGACGGTAGAAGAATTTAAAAGGCTCTGTCCTGATTTTGCAGGCTACAAAGTGACGCGTTACGACATGCCAAATTTGCGTGCCATGAATTTCTACGTGGAGGGCGTGCTTGGTACGGGTGCGGTTTCGAATCACCGCATAGACAAGCAGGCGAAATCCATGGGCGAATACTTACGCGCGAAGCACATTGAGGTACCAGAAAGCCTGCTCGCATAGGCTTTCTCTGATATTATTCGCGGCTGCAAAACGGAGCGAATATGGAAGATAAACTCGCCACACTCGAAGAAAAAGAAGCAGCTGCGCGTCTAGGGGGTGGTGAACACCGCATTGCGCAACAACACCTGAAAGGCAAGCTCACGGCCAGAGAACGCCTCGATCTGCTTTTGGACGACGGCTCATTCGAAGAGTGGGATAAGTTCGTAGAACATCGTTCTCACGATTTCGGCATGGAAGAGCAGAAAATACTGGGTGACGGCGTAGTTACTGGCTACGGCACAATCAATGGGCGCCTAGTATTCGTCTACAGTCAGGACTTCACTGTATTCGGTGGTGCTCTGTCTGAGGCAAATGCCGAAAAGGTCTGCAAAGTCATGGACCAAGCGATGAAGGTTGGCGCACCCGTTATAGGCTTGAACGACTCCGGCGGCGCACGTATTCAAGAAGGCGTCGCATCACTCGGCGGCTATGCGGAAATTTTCCAACGCAACGTCCTCGCCTCGGGTGTTGTCCCCCAGCTTTCGCTCATTATGGGTCCTTGCGCGGGTGGCGCGGTTTATTCTCCCGCCATGACCGACTTTATTTTCATGGTTGAAGACTCGTCTTACATGTTTGTCACTGGGCCAGACGTTGTCAAAACAGTCACCCACGAGCAAGTCACGCCAGAAGAATTGGGTGGTGCGAGTGTGCACACCAAAAAATCTGGGGTTGCCGACATCTCTTTCGAAAACGATGTGGAAGCGATAATGCGCACCCGCACGTTCTATGATTTCTTGCCTTCTAACAATCGCGAGAAACCACCGCGCTGGCCCACCGACGATCCAGCAGATCGGCGCGAACCGTCCCTGGACACATTGATTCCACTCGAATCGACAAAGCCCTACGACATAAAGGAAGTCATCACTAAAGTGGCTGACGAAGGTGATTTCTTCGAACTACAGCCGGACTATGCGCAAAACATGATCATTGGCTTTATTCGACTACAAGGCTCAACCATTGGCGTGGTTGCCAATCAACCTATGGTGCTGGCTGGTAGCTTAGATATCAATTCATCCAAGAAAGGCGCGCGTTTTGTGCGGTTCTGCGATGCCTTCAACATTCCAATTCTGACCTTAGTTGACGTCACAGGCTTTATGCCCGGCACCGCTCAGGAATACGGTGGCATCATCAAAAACGGCGCCAAACTTCTGTATGCATACGCAGAATGTACTGTGCCTAAAGTCACCTTAATTACCCGCAAAGCGTACGGCGGTGCCTATGACGTAATGGCATCCAAACACCTGCGAGGCGACGTTAACCTTGCATGGCCAACAGCAGAAATCGCAGTGATGGGTGCCAAAAGCGCTGTGGAGATCATTTTCCGCAAGGAGCTCGGCGATGTGGAAGGCACTCAGGCGCGCACCGATGAGTACCAAGAGCTTTTCGCAAATCCCTATGTTGCGGCTTCGCGAGGCTACATTGATGATGTCATCCGCCCGCAAGAAACACGCGAACGTATCTGTCGATCGTTCGCCATGCTTAGGGATAAAAACCTAGAGAATCCGTGGCGCAAGCACGGCAACATCCCTCTCTAACCGCGAGAAAAGATTTTATGTTTGACAAAATTCTAATAGCGAATCGCGGCGAAATTGCCTGTCGAGTCATCAAAACGGCACAACGACTAGGCATCAAGACAGTCGCCGTCTACTCCGATGCAGACCGTGCCGCGTTACATGTGAAGATGGCTGACGAGGCTATTCACATAGGCCCATCCGCATCTGCAGACAGTTACTTGCGCGCGGACAAAATCATTCAGGCTTGCAAAGACAGCGGCGCTCAAGCCGTCCATCCAGGCTATGGATTTCTTTCCGAGAACGCAGGTTTCTGTCAGGCATTGGCGGATGCCAACATTGCCTTTATCGGCCCCAACCCCCACGCGATTACCAGCATGGGTGACAAAATCACTTCGAAGTTGTTGGCCAAAGATGCTGGGGTTAACACCATTCCAGGCTATACGGACGTCATTAACGGCGCAGATCACGCAGTAGAGATTTCCCAGGACATCGGTTACCCAGTCATGCTCAAAGCCAGCGCCGGTGGCGGCGGCAAAGGCATGCGGGTTGTGCGGAACGACGACGAATGCCGTGATGGATTTGAACGCGCAACTAACGAGGCACGGACAAGTTTTGGCGACGACCGGGTATTTGCCGAAAAATATATTGAAGAACCCCGCCACATCGAAATTCAGGTACTGGCTGACAAACACGGTAGCGTCATCTATCTGGGCGAACGAGAGTGTTCAATTCAACGCCGCCACCAGAAAGTTATTGAAGAAGCGCCCTCACCTTTTCTTGATGAGAAAACGCGTAAGGCGATGGGCGAGCAAGCCGTTGCCATGGCTCGCGCAGTAGACTACTGCTCGGCGGGTACAGTTGAGTTCATCGTTGATGCGGAGAAGAATTTCTTTTTCTTAGAAATGAACACCCGCCTCCAAGTTGAACACCCGGTAACCGAGTTGATTACAGGACAAGACCTGGTTGAGCACATGATCCGTGTCGCCAACGACGAACCTCTGTCGTTGACCCAGGACCAGGTGACGCTCACCGGTTGGGCAATGGAAACCCGAGTCTACGCGGAAGACCCGTTTCGCAACTTCCTACCTTCAATCGGCCGCCTCCACCAATACCAACCACCTGAAGAAACTGACACCGTCAGGGTCGATACTGGCATTGAAGAAGGCAGCGAAGTATCGATGTTTTACGATCCCATGATCGCGAAACTTGTCACCTACGGCGACAATCGGGAGGCAGCCATAGACAAAATGGCCGATGCCCTAGACGCCTATTACATACGTGGCGTTAGCCACAACATCAGCTTTCTCAATGCATTAATTCTGCATCCACGTTTTCGTGAAGGCAGAATCACAACAAACTTCATCGCTGAAGAGTATCCAGACGGTTTTCATGCCGCAGATGTACCTCAGGCAGATCCCCTCGTTCCTGTCGTGGTCGCGGCAAGCGTGCATGCCATAACTCAATCGCGTAATCGCCAAATTAGCGGTCAAACCCATCGCTTTGAACCTAAGACAAACAACGAATGGGTGGTGATTGCCAATGAATCCCATTACCCCGTCTCAGTCGCTGCCGTAGAGCATGGCTTTGAGGTAACTCACGACGACACTGTTTACCGCATCCGCACAGACTGGACAATAGGCGAGGCCTGCGTGAAGGCTGAAATCAATGGCCAAGCAACAACTGTACAGCTTGACCGCGACGGAGCAGGTTTTAAGGCATTCTATCGAGGCGCAGAAACCGCGATTACAATTTTGTCGCCACGCGCCGCAGAACTAATCGGTCACATGTTGGAAAAGATTCCACCGGATCTATCGAAATACTTGCTATCTCCAATGCCAGGTTTGTTAGTACGAATGGCGGTAAGCGAAGGCGAGGAGGTGAAAGCAGGACAAGAACTGGCTGTGGTCGAAGCGATGAAAATGGAAAACAGTCTTCGTGCTGAATCCGATGTGGTCATCTCAAAAGTACTAGTAGAACAAGGCGACAGCCTTACCGTCGATCAAGTCATTATCGAGTTCGAATAGGCAAGACCAAACGGGACAGACCTTTAGATCTGTCCCCACCTTCTTCTAATTGCTAGGCAGCTTTAACCTCTTCAGGCTCCACCTCTTCAAGTTCAATCAGGGTGCCACAGAAATCTTTTGGATGCAGGAACACCACTGGCAATCCGTGGGCACCCGTTTTCGGCTGACCATCACCAAGTACGCGAGCGCCTTCACCCACCAGTTGTGCAATTGCCGCATGAATGTCTTCCACTTCATAGCAAACATGGTGCATGCCACCACTGGGGTTGTTGTCGAGAAATTTCTGTACAGGCGAATCTTCACCTAACGGATGAAGTAATTCGATCTTGGTGTTTGGCAACTCGATAAATACGGTTGTGACGCCATGGTCAGGCAAAGGTTGCTGCTCCGTAACCGTTGCACCCAAGGTGGTGGCGTACATTGCTGCTGCCTGGGCTAAGTCGGGTACAACAATGGCAACATGATTTAGACGTCCGATCATTCGTTTTTTTCCTCTTTAAGCGGGGACAGATCTACGATCAGTCCCCAGAAACTATTTCGTCTTGAGCGGGGACAGATCTGCGATCTGTCCCCAGACTATCGATTACTTCTACCTATTTCTCCCGGGGATGAGCTGTAACACTTTACTGGCGGCATCCGGAATATTGGAGCCTGGTCCAAAAATCGCGTGTACGCCGGCATCGTACAAGGCCTGATAGTCTTGCTGGGGAATAACGCCCCCGGTGACAATGATGACATCATCTAGACCCGCTTCTTTTAAGTAGCCAATCATTTCGGGCACTAGGGACTTATGACCACCAGCCAAAGTGGATACACCTACCACGTGAACACCTTCAGTCTGAGCTTGTTTAGCGGCTTCCGCTGGCGTTTGAAACAAGGGACCCATACTGACGTCGAAACCGAAATCACCAAAAGCATTTGATATCACTTTGGCGCCTCGATCGTGACCATCCTGCCCCATCTTTACCACGAGGATACTGGGGGGCTTACCTTCAATATCGGTAAAAACTTTGACTTCGTCTTGCACTTTTTCGAACGCCGGGTCGCCTGCATAACTTTCTGCATAAACCCCAGGTGTCATAGTTGCCTTAGGTTCATGACGGCCATAGATTTTTTCCAGGGCCATAGACACTTCACCCACTGTGGCGCGTTTGCGGGTCGCATCTATCGCCAGTTCTAGTAGGTTGCCAGATTTATCTCGCGCCGCGTTGGTTAAATTCTCCAATGCAGCTTGGGCTTGACCTTCGTTTCGTTGTGCTTTGAGCTCAGCCAAGCGCCTGAGTTGTGCATCTCGAACCTTATTGTTGTTGACGCTCAACACTTCCAGCGCCTCTTGTTCTCCTTCAACGCGGTATTTGTTGACGCCAACAATCACATCTTCGCCGCGTTCGATTCGCGCCTGGCGCTGCGCCGCTGCTTCTTCGATACGTTGCTTGGGCATACCGGAAACAACTGCTTTGGTCATGCCACCCATACCTTCGACTTCGTCGATCAGTTTGCGCGCATGGGCCACAATGGCGTGGGTCAAGCTCTCAACGTAGTAACTACCTCCGAGAGGATCCACTGTTCTGGTGATCTGGCTCTCTTCAGCCAAAATAATCTGCGTGTTACGCGCGATCCTCGCTGAGAAAGGCGTAGGTAACGCAATCGCTTCATCCAAGGCATTGGTATGTAGACTTTGAGTGCCGCCCATAACAGCCGCCATGGCTTCAATGGTGGTTCGTATGACGTTGTTGTAGGGGTCTTGTTCTTGTAACGACACGCCTGAAGTTTGGCAGTGGGTACGCAACATCAGTGACGCAGGGTTTTGCGGTTCGAATTGGGTCATGAGTTCGTGCCACAGAATTCTCGCCGCCCGAAGTTTGGCTACTTCCATGAAAAAATTCATGCCAATGCAGAAAAAGAAAGACAGCCGTGGCGCAAACTTGTCAATTTCACCACCGGTAGCTAGTGCTGCACGCACGTACTCGATGCCATCAGCCAACGTAAACGCGACTTCTTGCACCGCATTCGCGCCCGCTTCTTGCATGTGATAGCCAGATATAGAAATCGAGTTAAACCTAGGCATGTGTTCGGCTGTGTAGCCAATAATATCCGCCACTACTCGCATACTGGGCTCAGGCGGATAGATAAAGGTGTTGCGCACCATGAACTCTTTCAAAATATCATTTTGAATGGTGCCTGAAAGATCTTTCTGGGCGACACCCTGCTCTTCTCCCGCCACCACGTAACCCGCAAGCACTGGTAGCACGGCCCCGTTCATGGTCATTGAAACTGACATTTGGTCTAACGGAATGCCGTCGAACAAAATCTTCATGTCCTCGACCGAATCAATCGCAACCCCTGCCATACCCACATCACCAGACACTCTGGGGTGATCAGAATCAAAACCACGGTGGGTAGCCAGATCAAACGCGACTGACAGACCCTTCTGGCCGGCTGCCAGATTTTGTCGATAAAAGGCGTTAGATTCTTCCGCCGTGGAGAAACCCGCGTATTGGCGAATAGTCCATGGCCGATTGGTATACATCGTTGCGCGCGGTCCGCGTACAAAAGGCGCAATCCCAGGTAGCGTGTTCATCTCACCAAGCTCAGCAAGATCGGCTTCCGTATATAGTGGCTTAATGGGGATCCCTTCAGGACTTTCCCACGTCAAATCTTCCACAGGCTTGCCACGTAATTCTTTCTCGGCCAGTTCTGCCCAATTCTTAGCGCTCGACATTAATTCAAAATCCCCCGTTCAAAATAGTTCTCAACAATTTTATTATACGCGAACCAGGCCACAGTCCTAAGTGGACATGCCCAATAGCACGAGCCTAGTAAGGAGCGATACCACCGTCCACGGATAACGTACCGCCGGTAATCCCACCACCGGCCTCAGAGGCAAGTAATACCGCCATGGCGGCAACTTCTTCGACGGTGTTTGGGCGTTTCAGTGCGGACTCTTGAGAAAACATATCAACCATCTCATCGAAAGTCATGCCCATAGCCTCTGCCGTGGCGGGACCATTGGCTTTAACAATGTCGGTAATCACTAGACCGGGACAAATGGCATTCACTGTGACGCCAGACGCACCGACTTCTTGTGCCACTGCTTTGGTCATGCCGTTAATCGCATGTTTTGCAGTGCTGTAGGCAGTAAATACAGGCTTACCGACTTTACCTTCAGTAGAAGACACGTTGATGATCCGGCCCCAACCACTTTCCACCATCGGGGCAAGTGCTCTGCGCGTCCCCCAAAACGTGGAGTACACGTTCCATTTCATGGTCTGATCAAATGTCTCATCCGACAGGTTGAGTATGGGTTGTAGGTCTCCAGCACCACCTGCGTTGTTAACCAAAATATCGATCTTGCCAAACTGAGCAATGGTTGAATCTACAAAACCTTCGACGTCGCTCTGCACCATGGCGTCTCCGGCAATAAACACACAGCGATCACCGACATTCAGACTAGCAACAGCAGCTTCACCCTTCTCTCGGTTACGGGCGAAGATCGCAACCTTGGCACCTTCGTCCAAGAAAGCTTTGACGATGCCCAAACCTATACCAGCCGATCCACCGGTAACGCCGGCTACTCTGTTCTCCAGTTGCATACTGCCCAATTCCCTGCTCAAAGAGTGCGCAGTTTAGGCTAAAACCGCAGCCAACAATATGCCTTGCAATGCGCCCTACTTTGGAGATAATCCTGTGCACACGGGCAACATACAAAGGAGGTGATTGTGATATCTATTGCGAGTTATGAGGGTCAGCTCTCGTAGTTGGTCCAACAACGAGCAAGAGGGTCAGTCTCCGGACTGGCCCTTTTTTGTGGGCGATCCAAAAATGGGTCTGACGATTAGGAATCTAAGCGTGGATACCACACTCTCTTTTTAAGCCAAAAAAGCGTGTCTGACTTTCGTCTTCGACTTCTAACAGAGACTTTGTGGTGTGCACATCACCTATCGAAATGTAGCCTTGTTCCCAAAGCGGATGGTAGGGCAAATCGTGTTTCTTGAGATAGTTGAACACATCCTTGTCCGTCCAATCTGCAATTGGCGCGACCTTATATCGCCCGTCTGCTTTTTGTATAAAAGGCGTCTGACTCCGTGTTTCTGCCTGTACCCTGCGAATGCCTGTGAACCAGGTGCCTGCATTCAATTCGGCTAAACCGCGCTTCATTGGCTCAACTTTGTTGTCGCGGTTGTAGGCATCCAAACCATCAATGCCTTGCAGCCACCGTTGCCCAAAGACAGCCTCCTGCATGGCGGCGGTCATTTTTGCTGAATAGACTTCAACATTGAGATCAAGTCTCTGTTTTAACGTCTCAACAAACGCATAAGTTTCTGCAAAAAGATAACCGGTATCGATGAGCAACACCGGGATGTTCGGCTTAGCGGTACTCAAAAGATGCAAGCTAACGGCTGCTTGTGCACCAAACGAAGAACTTAAAACATGAGTTTCAGGTAACTGGTCAAGCGCCACGCGAACGCGCTCTTCAGCGGTCATTGAGTCAAAGCGCCTGTTCCAGTCGGCTATATTCCAGTCGGTTATCGATTTCATAGACCGACTGTACTGCGTTAACCTAAGTAACAAAAATACCCGTTAGATCTCTATTAATAACTAATAGAAATAACCAATAGTAATAATGGATGTCATTTTTTAAGACTATCGCTCTATGCACAACCTCATTTACTAAACCGCCATCGTACCTTCGCAACTACCGAATCAATAATCGGGTCGCGTAGCACATCATCAAACAAATCATCAAACGGCGAACGCGTCTGATCGGGTAGCGCGTTACCTCGGTTGTAGACTAAGAAGAAGTCCGTAAGGGGTGCAATCTCCCATCGATAGCGAAGTTGAGCCGTAAGCAAACTTAGCGTGAAGTCGTGATCGGCCCGAGTACGGGTAGTGGGCACAAGGTCACCGTCACCTAGTGGAATACCGTAAAACCCGTTCTCGCGAGCCTTAACGCCAGCCCATTGCATAGACAGGCGAATTTGATGGTTGTAGGTAATAAACCAATTGAAGTCCAATGACGGTTGCCATGAAATCGCATCATAGCGACCAAAATTACGATCGCCTTGATAAACCAACCATCCGTTGCGCCGTTGATAACGGACTTCAAAATCTATCGCGAACTGGCTCGACGGACGTATGGTGACACCGAGTGATGCATTGGTCGTCCAATCTCCTAGATGTTCTTGCTGCACGCCCACCGACGTTGAAAGCGCAACCTTGCGCGCGGCACTGGTTGACAGCAGCACATCGACATAACCACGCTCTTCGACGCGATAGGCGCCGTTGCCTCTGCTGTCGAAATCCTCCCAACGCTTGGGCAGGTAGGCAAAATTCGCTTTCACTGTATTTCGCCCAGGAAAAACCATGGAATTACGCCAATAGACGCCGTTATCAACGGAATACCCTTTGACGACACTGTACTGTTGTTCGAGTGAAATCGTGGTTCGATAGTTTTTAATTTTCTCGGTTAGGTTTTGCTTGTTATACAACCCGATGTAGCGCGCGCTCGCATAGTCGTTGCGACGCAGGAAACCCAGATCGTTGAAGTTGACGGTTTCGTCCATGTATTCGATTTCGAATTTATGCCGCCAGTTGCTGCTCACGGCATACATCACATCAAACAGCCCACCGTAGCCATCTACACCATCACGGCGGGACATGACGGTTTGCAAATCTGCCTTAACTTTGCCCGATCCACTGGTGTAGTGGGCGTCGATGCTATGCACATAGCTGTCAAACAGGGGACCCTGCATGGCAGTACCAAGATAGCCAACGGCACGGTGGTCATCGTCAATGTCTTCATATAGAAAACGCGCGACTGCAAAGTCACGCCCTTCATCGTCAATGTTTACCGGACCTAAGCTAGCATGGTTGCCACGCCATTCTACGTCGTCCTCAAAGGCTGCCATAACCCCATAGCGTGTATCCCCAACCGAACCCGTCAACTTGACCGCGCCAAGCAGATCCGTGGGAAGATCGCGTTGACCTCGCTCTGGCGTCACGTCCGCATCAAGCGACACTTGCCGTGCAGTGCCACCAATGCGGCGTGTGTTGAGCAAAGATATCGGCGTCGGTAAAAAGTCTCTGGCAAAAACCCGCCGCGAAGTAGACGCGAAGTCTTCATTGGAAATGATTCGCGAGATATAGCCTATACCTGAACGAGGATGGGCTTCAAAAACCTCGTTGCCTTCCAGGAAAAAAAGCCGTTTTTCAGGAAAAAACGTTTCTGAGGCAGTCAAATTCAATACCACATCGTCCGCTTCGACCGCGCCGAAATCCGGGTTCAAGGACAACGTGCCTTCCAGCTTCGGCGACGGCTTCCAAGATATATCGGCACCAATGCGTGTCTCCTGCTCTCCGGCCGCTTCATCCCAAGTCACCGACGCGTAGGGAATTGCAGCCATCAAAGGCACTGGCTGCACGCC
>JBNMMV010000102.1:0-12118 GCA_051270205.1 Limisphaerales bacterium | reverse complement strand
TCCGGAATTTATCCACGTGAGCGCTCGGGTGTCGCGCCCATAATATCTGTGAGCAGACACCCAACCAACAGTAATAGTGTAATTGTTGTTGATCTTGCCCAGGACGTGGAGCCATTGCTCACGCAATCCGCAGAGCAATTGGCCGAATCTCTATACGGCGTGGCTGCCGAACGCCCACCGTTGCGAGAATTGCGAATCAATCGATGCCCCTTTGTGGCGCCTATTGATGTGTTGAATGAGGAAAACCAGGATCGTTTGGGTATAGATCTAAAGGTCGCGAAAGAGCGTGCTCGGCGACTGAAGCAGCCTGGCATTACTGAAAAGCTAATGCGGGTCTATAAGCAGGGAAGAATGGCCCCTAGTGTGGATCCTGACGCCGGCTTGTATGATGGATTTTTACAAGATCAAGATCGAACCAGATCTGCGCAGTTGCATGAAGACCTGGCGCGGGGTCGTTGGCAAGACCTTGACTACGGTGACGCGCGTTTGAGTGTTCTTGCAACACGCATGAAAGCACGCTCTTTTCCGGGCTTGCTTGAGCCTGAGGATATTGCAAGTTGGCGAGAGTTTGTGCAGCAAAAACTGAGCAACACAGGTGATTGGCTGAATTTAGAGACCTTTGAAGGCCGTACAACTGAGCTGCTAAACACACCCGACAAGTCTGAACAAGACTATCAAGTGTTAACTAAGCTGTTAGAGCACGCGGCGGCTGTACGCGCCGGCTATGACCTCTAGATTGTCAAATTGGTGTCTGTCCCGAAAAGACACCTTTCGACTAGGGGATCGCCTAAGGCCTTTGATCTGGGTTTAAACATGGCGCCGGTCTGGCGTAATGTTTAAACCCAGATCAAAGGCCGAATCGAATCCAAAAGCCCAAAATCTACCTTTTCGGGACAAATACTAGTTGAAGAGTGTTTGTTGAAGATGCTTCTGATACGAAGACTCGGTTGGATCGAAGTCAATGTCTGCAGGTGGTTCTTCGACTAGGCAACACAAATAACGGTCGCGACCATTGACCACTGAAACAGGGAAAGTAGCCTCGTCCCAAGGGAATTGCTCGTCTCCTGAATAGTCCGCAGGGTGTTCGAAGAAGCAAACCAACGCTGCATCGCCCCGCACTTTTTCTATGAGCTTTGCAGGCGCTGAAAACTCCTCCATTAGGCGGAGGTTGTGGGCCTTGGTATTGCTGTCCTGTACTACCAACTGTTTAGATTTGCCCTGATTGGTCAGGCACAAGTAACCTGCTGGGTGAGTGACCATATAGTATTCTGCGATGGCATTGTCATCGATGAGTTGGTAGAAGTATTCGCAAAAAGCTGGGTCCTGGGTGAAGTCCGGAGTAGCGATGCCTAGCGCCTTGGTCAAACGCGACTGATAGCTTTGGAAGTAGCGCTGTTGCTGGTCAAGAATGTAAGGGACGACGCCACCAGGGGAAGAAAGCTTCGCCTTAGGTAAGTAGTGATCTATTAAACCAGCGTTGAAAGCTTGGACTGCGGTTTTTTCGTCGGCAACACCGGTCAATAGAACCCGTCGTACGTCGCGATCAGTTAGTTGTGCACAGAATTCCAAGCCGTTCATGGTTGGCATTGCGTAATCCACCAACATCACTGAGATGCGTTCAAAACGATCTATGTGTTTGATCTCTTGTTCAAGCACATTCAGATCTAGACGAATGAGATTGCCTTCCTGAGAAAAACAAAGATCCGCAAGGGGAGGTCGTGGGTGTGGGATATTGACAATGTCGAGGGCTTCGTCTGGAGATAAAAATGTGGTTAGGTGCATGTCCTCAGGAATAGTCAGGGCCAAACTCTGGCTAAAACTGTAGTTGTCATCGACGAAACAGACTGCGGTTGGGTGATAGTACAGAGGCAGAGCAGTTTTCACGACAGCAGCTCCCTTAGAGCAGTCTGTTTTTCCGCTGTCAGGCGCCGGTAAGCGCCGATTATCTTTTCTTCGTCATCGCTCAGGCCACGGCCAAACAGGGATTCGATTTCAGCATGCATGGGCGGGGCGATTTCGCCATCCCTAAGCTCGTTGCGCAAACCACTGAAGGATTGCTCGAGGCGCGCTACAATCTCTGAGTTCATGCTGCGTCGGAAGTGGGTTGCAGCGTCGGCAATTTGATTGCGCAGGATTACCGGTAGGCGCACGACGAACTTGAATGGTTTTTCTTTTAATTCCATAGTTTGCCGCCAGATTTGTGCTGACCCTACCTACTAACCGCATGGCAGGCAATGATGGCATTTTGATATCACTTTGGAGTAAACGCATGCAACCTTTGGTACGGGATAATATTCGCTTGGCCGCGACGGTGATGTTAATTAGGGACACGCCGGTTGGTCTCGAGGTGTATATGGTAAAGCGCCCGGGCCGCGGCGATTTTCCGGACCTACATGTCTTTCCTGGCGGCAAGGTTGATGAAGATGACTTTGCTCCGAAATTATGCGAGGGGATGGAAGACACCCAGGCCAGTAAGTTGATGGGTATTGAAGCCGGCGGCCTGCGATATTGGCTAGCCGTTGCGCGTGAGTGCTTTGAGGAATGCGGTGTGTTGATTGTGCATGAAAATGGCGACGATTTATCGCCAGCTGGTGTCGGTAAAATGTCCGACTGGCGTACGGCTTTATTAGCGGATTCGATTAGTTTTACTGGCTTGTGTCGGCAGCAGGGTTTGACCATTGCTTGCACTCGGTTGGGATATTTTAGCCATTGGATTACGCCCGACATGGCGCCGCGACGTTTCGACACCCGCTTTTTTATAGCGGCCATGCCATCTGCTCAAACTGCGCTGGCCGACACCGGGGAAACTGCGGGTGAACACTGGGTTCGGCCAAGCCGAGCACTAGAACTTGGGGGTTCTAACGAATGGAAAATGATCGACCCGACCGTGCTTTCGTTGCAAACGTTGAGTCAGTACAACACGGTTGAGGAGGCGCTTACTGGCGTTAATTCAGGGAACCATCTTATGCCGTTAACCCCAGAATTGAACAGACAGGGTATGCAGGTGCTACGCTAGAATGTTGCGCGTGAACACACTGAGTAAATCTTTTATAGATGGTGATCAGCAGGTCCGCGTACTTGAAGATTTGAGCTTCGATCTTCACGAAGGCGCATCGTTAGCTGTCACGGGACCAAGCGGGTCAGGTAAATCGACCTTGCTTAACATTCTGGCTGGCATGCTATTGCCGGATGCTGGACACGTCTGGCTTGGCCAGCAGTCTGGTGAGACAGAGATAAGTGATGTTAACGAAAGGGCACGTACCAAGCTACGCCGTTCATCCATTGGCTATATACATCAATTCTTCAATCTTATCCCGACACTAACCGTGAGGGAAAATGTGCTGCTTCCGGCTGAGTTAAACAAACTAGCTGATGCCCAATCGCGAACAGACGAACTCTTGGAAAGAGTAGGGCTATTACAAAAGGCCTTTGTTTATCCTGATGCCCTATCAGGCGGCCAGCAACAACGTGTAGCCGTTGCACGTGGGCTGGTGTTAAAGCCCGCTCTGGTGTTGGCAGATGAACCTACCGGAAACCTTGATCAAGAAAATGCACGCCTAGTCAGCGAACTACTTTTCACGGCCGCTAAAGAACAAAATACGATGTTGGTGGTCGCGACCCACAGCGACTATGTCGCAAGTTCCGCTGATCAACGCCTGCATTTGGCTAATCTTGATTAGCAAAGCGTTACTGCTGTTTTTAGTAAGAACTCGATGGTCGAGCATCATGACCGTGCTTGGGGTCATGTTGGGTATCACTTCAATTGTTGCAGTGCATTTGGTGAGCCAACGTGTTGCGCAACAACTCAGTGAGTTGGTGCCAGAACCACTTGCTCAATTTAATTTTGTAGCGCTTCCTGAGACAGACGCCAATGGGGGTGTTCTAACCAGCGCAGACTTTTTTCAACTACGCCGCCAATGGTTGAGTGATCCCAGTGCCAATGGCATGCAGAACATCGCCGCAGTGATGCCAATTATCGATGAGTCGGTGCTGCTGGGTGGCCAGAGAATTCGGGTCGTAGGTATAAACTTCACCCAGGCGTTAGACTTCGAATTTACCAGCGACAATCCTAACGATCCTAAAGTGCGGGGGGAGTCAGCGAGTACCGTTGATCTATGGCGGGGTGTTGTTACTGGTCCCGACGTGCCAGACGTTGGTTTGCCGGTATTAGGCAGTATTGCATTGCCTGGCGTACTCATTGCTGACATAGGTACCGCGCAAACGATCTTAGGGTGGAACGAAAGCGATCGGCTTTCCTACATTGGCGTACAAGTAGAGTCGCCCATTGTGTCTTACCTTGAGTGGTTGGATGAACTTTTACCGGGCGCCTCAGCCGGTTTGCCAGACTTGGATGCCCCGCAGTTGCAGGGATTTAACGTTCAACCAGGCGGTGTGCAACATCCGGCAGTGCGTTTTGGCGATGCGGTGCTATTTAACGTTAGTGCCCTGGGTATGTTGGCATTGGTGGTCGCATGGTTTCTAATTTATCAAGTGGCTGTTTCTTGGGCGCGCCGGCTTTCAGGTGTTTTGAGCAGACTCTATGTCCTTGGCGTAACCCAACAAAGACTCCGCGCCTACTTTGTTGGCTTGTTGCTAGTCGTGGGTTTGCTGGCCGCAGCGGTGGGACTCGTGGTGGGTTGGTATCTAGCGAGCGTGCTTTTGTCGGCTAGTTTGGGTGTTGAGATAAGCTCAAAGATAGATGCTTGGATTGTTTTCAAAGCATTTGGCTCATCGATTGTTGTCTGTGGGTTTGGGGGCGCATGGGCGTTTCGTCAGACCGTTTCCGCAAGCGCGACTGCAGTTTCCTTGAAGTGGCGAATTCTTGCCGTGCTTTTGATGTCGGCGGTGGTCGCTATCGGTCTTTTGGTACCAGCAACAGATCTTGCCGGTGCGTTTTTGTCGATTGCTGTGCTTAGCGTCTTTATGACGTTCTTAATGACGCCTGCTCTACAGCTGGCTAAACGCGCGAGCCGTTGGCTAGGGGGCAGCGTGTTATTGCGCACCGGTTTGCGAGAAGCAATCTGGTATCCACGCGACTTATCGGTTGCCTTGGCAGGCCTAGGCTTGGCCATTGCCACAGCCATTGGCGTTGGTTTGATGGTTGATTCGTTTCGGGCCGACTTTCAAACCATGCTAGATCAACGGTTGAGTTATGACTATGCAGTGCAGGGGTCAGAAAAGGAGTTGCGCGCCCTCTACCGGCGCGCGCTGGACGACCCTGGCGTCAGTCGAGTTCGTGGTTATATGGAATCTGATTTGCGCATCGCGGGCGTACCGGTTCGCCTTATAGAAACCGAGGTAGACGCAATTGAGGCAAGGCGGTTCGGTTACGAATACGCACTTGGCCCGAACGAAGTGCTCGTCAGTGAGCAACTGAAACTAGGCGAGATTTCGACCCAAATAGAGATTCGCGAAATTGGCGAACAACCAGCAAGCCATCAGGTGGTTGGCTCGTATAAGGGATTCGGCGACATGCTTCCTACTGTTGTCCGGTCGCAGCCCCATGCGACGACGATCACCTCTGTTCGATTGAACGCCGAGCCGGAGACTGCGAATAGGTTGATGCAAGCCTTTTCTGACAGTCAGTGGCGTGATCAGAAAAAAGCCTACACCCAAGCACTCTTAACCTTTGATCGCACTTTTCTGATTACCTCCATTCTTATCGCCTTGGCGGTTGGGGTTGGAGGTATCGGTGTCTATATTGCGATCACTCACCTACGCCTTAACCAACGAGGGCGTGAACAGCTCATGGCGTTTCTGGGGCTGTCGAGGTTTGAAATATTTGGCCTCGATTTGGCGCGTGGCATTGGCGTTGGCCTTGCGGCCTCGCTCATCGCAGTGCCGCTGGGCATTGTTTTTGGTTGGATTCTATGCGAAGTCGTTAACCCACGCGCGTTCGGTTGGCGGGTTGATTTGAAGCTGTCATTTGCAGCGGTTTTTATTCCCGTGGGGTGGGGTTTGTTGGCTGGTGTGTTCGCAGGACTTGTGCGCCTTGGTCGTCATGAAATGGTGCTCGGTGATGCGTAACCACTCTGTTCTGGATATTGTGGCTGTCCTAGGGTTAATACTGTTGATGCTGGCTTGTTCGGACAGGAGTGCCCGTGACAGTTCGAGTTTGCCTCTCACCGGTCTTCGGGTGAGTGATGTGTTAGCGGGTGGCTCCGACTCTGGTTATAAGAAGGCAAGTCACGTAATTGCTTTTGAGTTCCCCAAAGATCACGACAAACACCCAGGGTTTCGGAGTGAGTGGTGGTATTTAACGAGCACTCTGAGGACAACCCAGGGTCGTTTGTTTGGGGTGCAGTACACGCTTTTCCGGCAGGCTTATGCGCCGCATGTGGCGGGTGCTTCGGAGTGGCAAAATGGTCAAATGTACTTAGCGCACTTCGCCGTAACCGACGTCTCTGGCGCCCTTCATAGAGCAGACCAGCGTTTTGCACGCCAACATAAGGCCAATGCAGATGTTGAAATTGACCCTCACTTTCTCGCCAAGATTGACGATTGGCGGTTAGAACAAATTACCGATCCTGAGGGTATCTCTTCTGAAGACGGCTGGAAGATGCAACTTAATGCTCAAGGGGTAGCCGATGGACAGAACTTTGGTGTCTCGCTAGAGCTTGCTATCGATACACCGCCACGATTGCAGGGCGAAACGGGTCTTTCGCGCAAAGGCATAGACCGGGCGAGTTATTACTATTCGCTGCCGAGACTACCAACCAAGGGTGCATTGACCATCGACGGTGAGAACTTTCAAGTCGCCGGTCTTACCTGGATGGATCGAGAATGGAGCACATCGGTTCTTGCCGATGGGGTTGTCGGATGGGATTGGCTGTCGCTGCATCTAAATGATGGACGCGACCTCATGGTGTTCAGATTGCGTAGGTCCGATGGTCAACGAGACGTTTTTGATCACGGCTTGCTCGTCGACGAAAATGAAACAAAATCGCTTGCGTACAGTGATTTCGAAATGCGACCGGTGCGTTTTTGGCAAGACCCTGAAGGTGCGTCCTGGCCTGTTGAGTGGCAAGTTGTATTGGCGACCGGAGAGTCGCTCACTGTTAACGCGGCGCTGGATGATCAACTCATGGAAGTTGGGTTAGTTTATTGGGAAGGGCTGGTTCAAGTTAAAGATGCACAGCAAAATCTGCTTGGCGAAGGATATTTGGAGCTGACTGGGTATCGAAGGTAATAAATCGGGAGTGATGGGTTGGACAATGAAGATTTGCAAAGAGCACAAGGGCTAGACGCGGAACTAGACTGGCAGCGTCTAGACTCCCGTCAGGACGACGAAGCAAACTTGATGCTATTTGAGAAACGCATAGACACCATGAAGAACCCCCGCAACCAGCGGACCTTTGAGCGTCTTGTGTTGGAATCTGTGGACTGGGTCAATGTCGTCGCGCTGACCACTCAGCGAGCATCAGTGATGATCCGCCAGTATCGTTTCGGAGTTGGCTACACGACGCTAGAAACCCCGGGTGGCATGGTTGATGCTGGTGAACATTCAGGTGAGGCCGCGGTACGCGAGCTTTATGAGGAAACCGGTTATCGATCTAAAAACTGGACCTATCTAGGGGCTGTAGAACCTAACCCGGCAATCTTCAATAACTTGTGCCATCACTGGCTTGCTGAGGATGTCTTTTTAGCGGGAGACCAGGACCTGGGTGCAGGAGAATCGATTAAAGTGATGCTCATGAACGAACCTGAGATTCGAAAGAGTGTCGCTGAAGGCGAGTTGCGTCATGCGCTTGCACTTTCTGCTTTGTCGCGAGTTTTTGACCTCTGGCCCCGACCCTTTACGCAATCAACTCGAACAGAATAGGAGTACCTCGATGATTAACCTTCTCGATTATATGCCGTTTGCGAACACCCTTGGCATTGAAGTAGATGTTGCTGAAAAAGATCGCGTTATTGGTCGTTTAACCGTGGTCGAATCCCTATGTACTACAGGCAAAATAATGCATGGCGGAGCGGTTATGGCGTTTGCGGACACTTTAGGTGCCTTGGGTGCGTTCTTGAACCTACCAGAAGGGGCGAAAGCCACTACAACCATCGAAAGTAAAACCAATTTTTTGGGTCCTGCGCCCCTAGGTGGAGAGGTGATCGGTGAGTGCACACCTGTCCATGTGGGCCGTCGTACATCGGTTTGGCAGACGAAGTTGACCCGATCCGACGGAAAATCGGTCGCCTTGGTTACTCAGACGCAAATGGTGTTGAGCTAAAAGCCTTTACGCACCGGGTTAAAATTGGTCAAATAAGCGGCTAATTCAGGCGTCCTGCAAGTATTTATGAGCGAAAGCCTAAGTCCGCGAGAATCCTTCTCAAAAATGATGAACCGACCGCCGGCGGATGTCGGCTCCGCGCGAATTTTGTTGGTAGACGACAAGAAAGAACTACTTACGTCGCTTTATCACTTAGTCACCCTTTACGGATACGAAGCAGACCAAGCGTTGGGCGGGGAAGCTGCGCTAGAGGCTATTTCCAATAACGAGTACGACGTGGTGTTGTTAGATCTAATTATGCCCGGTGTTAGCGGGCACGATATTTTGGATTTCGCCGCGCGCGAGAAATTGAAATGCAAAGTCATTGTTGTCAGTGGTGACTCTAGTTTTAGCGGCGTAAAACATGCATTGCATTGCGGTGCTTTTGATTTTGTGAAAAAGCCTTATGAAGCTGCGGAGTTGATTGCAACAATGGAGACTGCGCTGCGCCAAGTGCGGCTCGAAAATCAGAATGACGAGATGGAAAGTCAGCTGAAGCAGTCTGAAGAGCTTCACCGATTCATCGTCAACAGTTCCCCTGATTTGGTTTATATGCTGGATCGAAATGGTTGCTTTACGTTTATCAATGACCGTATCGAAAGCATGCTTGGTATCGACAGAAAGGCACTGGTCGGACGACACTATTCCGACTTGGTTGATGAAGATGATATCGAGAAAGCCAACAATCTATTTAATGAGCGGCGCACCGGGGCACGAGCCGGTAAGAATGTTGAAATTCGATTGAAGAGTGAACGCAGCGATCATCGCCAAGGTATGTCGCGGCAGGTTTCGATATGGGCAGAAGTAACTGCCATGGGTATTTACGACGACAACGTCGATCGTAATCGCGACAGCTTCATCGGCAGCTACGGCACGGCGCGAGACATAAGCGAGCGTAAAAAGGCTGAGGAGGTGATCAATTTTCAGGCTTATCACGACCTGCTGACGCACCTACCTAACCGAGCGTTACTCAAAGACCGCTTGTCGCTAGCAATCGCCCAAGCGCGGCGCAACAAGCGCAAGCTCGCCACCATGTTCTTAGACCTAGACCGGTTTAAGTTAGTTAACGACACCCTTGGACATAGTATGGGAGATCGCTTACTAAAGGCGGTTGCCAGTCGTTTGCAAAGTTGTTTGAGAAGTGGCGATACCCTCTCTCGATTCGGTGGGGATGAGTTCACTTTGTTGCTGCCTGAAATCAGAACGCGCGATGATGTTGTCGTCATTGCAGAGAAAATCTTAGATCGGTTGAACGAACCCTTTGTAATAGACGGACATGAGCTCTTTGTGGGTGCAAGTATTGGTATTGCCATGTATCCAGAAGCAGGCGACTCGGGCGAGTCTCTTGTACAAAATGCTGATATCGCTATGTACCACGTCAAAAGTCGCGGTAAGAATGGATATCAGTTCTTCTCAGAAGAAATGAACCACCAATTCTCAACGCGCCTGAATTTGGAGCGCGAATTACGAAACGGTCTAATTCAAGGTGAGTTTGAAGTCTATTATCAGCCTCAAGTCTCGCTTGAAAATGGTGCTATCACAGGTGTTGAGGCACTGGTTCGGTGGCGGCACAACGTGCGCGGCATGATCGAGCCTGCAGAGTTTTTACCGCTGGCTGAAGAAACTGGCCTAATCATGCAAATTGATGAGTTTGTTCAACAACAGGCTTTCCACGACGTTGCGGCTTGGCGACGCATAGGGTTGGGTGATATTCATTTGTCGGTGAATCTAACGGCGATGCAAATTGAACAAGAAGGGTTTGTATCGCGATTCGTCGCAGCCTTGCAAAAATCGGGGCTTGAAGCTGAATACGTCAAGCTGGAGATAACCGAAAATATCCTAATGCAAGACATTGAAGTCATCATTCCCAAGCTTAAAGAAGTACGCAATTTGGGTGTGCGAATTGCCATTGATGACTTTGGCACCGGCTATTCGTCGCTATCGTATTTGCAGCAGTTCCCAATCAATACACTCAAAATTGATCGTAGCTTCGTTTGTGATATTCGAGCGGATGCGGGTGATGCCAGTATCGTCGATGCAATTGTCGCTATGGCGCGCGGACTCAAATTGGATTTGGTGGCCGAAGGCGTGGAGAACCGCACTCAACTTAAGTACTTAAGAGACCACGGCTGTGAAGAAGTTCAAGGCTACATTTTCTCCCCTCCAGTGCCCGCAGGTGAGTTGATTGAACTCCTTAAAGAAAACTCTTTCGATGCGACCCTCGCCGCGGCCAGACATAGTGAATCCCTAAAAGCCTAAACTAGAAGCCTAAATTTGGCCCCTTTGAACGGGGACGGATCTACGGTCTGTCCCCAAACCGAGAGATAGCGATTTACGCGTAATTTCCCTATAGTTCGCGGTCCATTTTGGCGACTGGGTCCCATGAAAGGTTTCACTTCGAAAATTGTCCACTCGGACAGACAAAAATCTATTGAACACGGGTCACTGCACAAACCGATCCACACTTCAGTGGCTTACGGTTATGAGAGCACGCGGGAACTTGCGCAAGTGTTCCAAGGTAATATCCCTGGCCATACCTACAGCAGGCAGATAAACCCAACTGTCGATGCCTTGGAGGACAAAATCTCCGGAATGGAAAATGGCCTCAAAACGGTTTGTTTTGGCACCGGAATGGCAGCCATTGGCACGACAATTTTCTCGCTTTTAAAAAATGGTGACCATGTGGTGTCCAGTGCCTTTTTGTTTGGCAACACCAACAGTTTGTTCAACTCTTTTAGCGCTCATGGCATTGAAGTGACATTTGTTGATGCCACAGACCCAGATGCAGTGGCGTCGGCCCTGCAGCCAAATACTAAAATGATCTTTGTCGAGACCATCGCAAACCCTCGCACCCAGGTATCAGCACTTGCCGAAATAGGGGTGTTATGTGCCGAGCAAAAGCTGATTTACATCGTCGACAACACCATGACATCACCCTATATTTTTCAGCCTACCGAAGTGGCTGCTACCTTTTCGATCAATAGTTTGACCAAATATATTGGTGGGCACGGTAATGCGTTGGGTGGTGCGGTTACAGAGTTGGGCCACTACGATTGGCAGGGCTATACCAATATTTACGATGACTACAAAAGTGGTAACCCGCAGTTGTGGGGGCTGACACAGATCAAAAAGAAGGGCTTGCGTGACTTTGGTGCGTCGTTAGGGGCGGAATCTGCCCATCATATTGCAATAGGCGCTGAAACCCTGGCACTACGCATGCAACGTCAGTGTGAAACTACTCAGAAAATCGCTGAATTCTTAGAGGGTCAGCCCAAGGTTGACCAAGTTTATTATCCAGGTCTCACCGATCATCCGCAACACGCGCGAGCAAACCAGTTATTTAGGCACTCAGGTGCAGTGTTCAGTTTTGAACTGAGTGGTGATGTGGATTTGTGGGATTATATGGATAACCTGAAGACTGTTATTAAGTCCACCAACCTAGGGGACAACAGAACTTTGGCAATCCCGGTGGCTCATACGATTTATCATGAAATGGGTGCAGAGCGAAGAGCGACCATGGGCATTCGAGATTCGTTGATCCGCGTATCAGTTGGTATTGAAGACGCAGAGGATTTGCTTGACGATTTCTCTCAGGCGTTTTAAGGACTGGTGTTTTGGGAATGGGTGCTTTAAAAAACTAGGAGAGGGGAACAGGGCGATGGCGAACCAGGATAGAGCGGGTCGATTAGAAGGCAAAGTGGCAATTATTACAGGTGGCGCAGGTGGCATCGGCAAAGCCGCAGGCCGCCTGTTTGTTGAACAAGGCGCCCAGGTTTTGCTAGTCGATTTAAATGAAGAGGCGCTTGCAGATGCCTGTCGCGAGATTGGGTCGAATCAAGTCAGCTATTGCGTCGGCG
>JBNMMV010000101.1:0-12125 GCA_051270205.1 Limisphaerales bacterium | reverse complement strand
CTCGACCTTGTTCGACTAGACGCACACTGGCGGTGATACTGATGCCGGGTATTGTAAAAGTGCCACTTGATTCTGGAAATATTGCGTACTGTTGTTCGACTACGCCGTAGGCCTGTCCTTCTCTTGTTGTGGTAGAAGAGGTCGTTTCGCCCAAGGTCTTAACCACTGCGTCTTCAATTTCTGGGGCGCCAGGCAGGTCGCTGTAAAGCTGCACGCCTTGAGAATAAAGAAGGCGCCTGGTTAGAACGAGCTGGGCTTGAACATAGATTGAGCTGCTTGAAACGTCCGTCTCGAAAAACACCATTGCGTCGATTTTCGACCGAGTGTCATCGGACAGTTGGCGTACGCGCAAGGTCATGCTTGGCGTGACATCTCGCCCAACGGCAATGCTCGGGACGGTTAGCTCTCCGACCCGCTTGGGTTGCAGTGTAATTTGATAGTCGACCCAGCTTTGTTCGCGACCGTTTACAAAGCGATATTGGCTTGATGTGTTGGTGCCCATGACGTGGAAATCTTTCTCCAAGGCGCTTATGTCTAAGGTTTCGGTCTGCCGCGTTTCGCTTGCACGGACAGTCAGTCGTACTGATTCTAATTCATCGATGTCATGCGCTGACAATTGCGCAGACACGGCAGCAATGGTTGCTGAGGCGCTAAGCGAAGCAAGTAACAGGCAGGTGAGTCGCAACAGATGTCTTACCATTGTTTGTCAGTCTCCCGGTTTTCATACTCACCACGGCGCAGTCTTTGTCGGGTTTCATGTGAGAATTTTCTGCGCAATAGTCCTCCCGGGTCATCTGGCACCCTTCTTAACCATTGTTCCAGCGCTTCTTGTTTTTCGTCACGACTGGCAGTCTCCTCGGTTTCTTCAGTTTCCTGTTGTTCTCCGTCTTCTTGTTCTTGTTGTGACTGCTGCTCTTGTTCTTGTTGTTCCTCAGACTGCTCAGACTCGTCCTGTTGTTCTTCGGACTGTTGTTCCTGATCGCTTTCAGCTTGTTCGTCGGAATTTTCGCTTTGCTGATCTTGGTCCTGCTGGTCTGATTCCTGCTTTTCTTGTAATAGACGCTCAACCAGTTCTTTATTAAAGGCGGCGTTCTCGTGTTCGGGGTTGGCTGTAAGCACTCGGTCGTAGGCGGCGATGGAGTTTTCGTACTCGCCCAGCCGAGCAAACGCGTTGCCTTGGTTGTAGAAGCCCGCTTCGGTCGAGTCTGCGCTAAAACCATCTAACGCTCGTGCGTACTCGCCGCTGCGGTATTGGGCTGCGGCCTTCCATTGCGGTTCTTCAAATAACACCGCAGCATGCTCCGGCTGACCGTGGGTAAACTTCTGTAAGCCGCGTTGGTCAGCTCGATACCATAGGCTGTCCCAGGCATCTTTGAAGAAATTGCTTTGCACAATGACATCCGCACGATCGGGCGGGACCTGAGCCCTGAGATCGCTGACGGGTAAAGTAAGTGCGAACAATAGCGTCATGAGAACGCCGCGCCGAAACGTTAGAAGTAGGAAGGGGAGAAGTAATACAGCAAACCAATGACCTTGATCTGCCCAGGTGTCAAATTCCCGCTCGACTTCAATGGTTTCGTCTTCCGACGGTAGTGCCGTGTCTAGTGCATAGGCTATGTCCTGATCACCCACTTCAGCTGGGTGGTAGCGACCGTAGCTAAGCCCAGCCACTTCGCTGAGGCGTTCGGGGTCTAACTGGGCAATGATGCGATTGCCTTCTTGGGTTAGAAGGAAACGCCCGGGTTGTCGTAGCCGGTCCAAGGGAATAGCCGAACCCTCTTCAGTGCCAATTCCAAGCACTGATATTGGGTAGGCAGCATTGCGATGACGGGTGACACTCGAAATTGAATCAATGCCGTCGGTGATAATTAGAATTCGGCCTTGTAAGTAACCCGAGTTTTCGAAAAGTTCATGGGCGAGTTCTAGAGCGTGATCTGCGTTGCTGCCGAAGACTGGCATCATCTCCGGACTTAATGAGAAAAGTAGGTTTTCGATTGTTGCGACATCGTCCGTAAGCGGTACGACAGCGTGAGCATCACCAGCATAGGCTACCAGTGCGGTTTCGCCCTCGATGCGAGTCCGTAGAACGTCGGCGACTTTCTGCCTTGCCCGCTCAAGACGTGAGGGTTGCACGTCGGTGGCCAACATCGAGAGCGACAAATCCAACAATATTACTAACGTGTCTTGTTTTTGTTCAACGTCCTGAGGTAATTTTTGCCATGCCGGACCGGCGGCACCAATAATAGAGAGAAAGGCTGCCAACCACATAGTGATAAGCAACATACGACCTGATCGCTTTTGGCTTGAGTCGATTAAAGCATGCAGCAGAGACGAGTCGATTTTGCCTTCCCAACCGTTTCCTTCTTGGGTACGGCGGAACCAATACCAGACCAAGAAGCCCAGGAAAGGCAGAGCTAACAGCCAGTAAGCACGTAAAAAGTGGAAGTCTTCAATTCCCACGGCGAAGCCTCAGGTCAATCAGCAGAATCAAACTGAAAAATAATACCGCGGCAGAAAAGGGCCAGTAGTACAGAGCCTGGATAGGGCGGTAGGTTTCAGGGTCCTGATCTATCGGTTCAAGCTCATCGATTAGGTCGTAAATTTCCAGCAGTTTTTGAGTGTCCTTGGCGCGAAAGTAGCGTCCATTCGTGGTGTCAGCAACTGCTTGGAGAGTTTCCTCATCAAGATCGGCGGATGGGTTTGTTATTCTGCCGAGGCTGCCGAATAGACTTGGCATTCGCAACTCGTCAGCGCCGACGCCAATGGTGTAAATCTTAATTTTATCGAAGGCGGCGAGTTCAGCTGCTTTTTTTGGTTCGACTTCGCCGACATTGTTGGCGCCGTCCGTCAGCAGAATAATAACTTTGTCCTGTTGCGGGCGCTTTCGAAGCCGCTTAACCGCTAGGCCAATGGCGTCACCGACGGCGGTTTTGCCACCAGCGATACCCACGGGCGCTTCGGTTAAAAGCCGATTCACGCTTTTTACATCGAAGGTGAGCGGTGCTTGAAGATAGGCATTGGTTCCGAACAACACCAAGCCTATGCGGTCTCCTTGGCGAGCCTCAACAAACTGTCCAACAACCGCTTTTACAACACTTAAGCGATCAACATAGGTGCCATTAACTTCCAAGTCTTCGGTTGCCATGCTGCCTGAGATATCCACAGCTAACATGAGATCACGTCCGGTGGTCGGTAATGTTACAGGCTCACCGGTCCATTGCGGTCGAGCAGTCGCGGTCACCAGAAGTGCCCATGCCAGCCAAAGCAGCGGGGCACGCCAGGCACCGTGTATGCGTTGGGTATTGGAGAGTTCACTTACTTCGTTAAACGCTTCTAGCGAAGGTACGGTTAGCGCGCCTTGTTGTTGCTCACGCGTTTTTAGCAACGCACGAATAAGCAAGGGTAGGGGTAGGCAGAGTGCCATCCAAGGCCATAACCACTCGATCATGGCTGCACCTTAGACAGAAGTAGCTGCATGGCTTCGTGCAGCCCACTTGTATCAATAACTGGCGCTACGCCGAATCTACTCAACCCAAGGCACTCACCGCCGCCGCTGGTGAATGCTTGGGAGTCACTAATGTTGTCGAGTGCCTGTAGCCAGAGTGCGCCGCTCTGTGGCCCAAGCTCAGTCTGCCCAAGGCTATGTACAAGCAAGCGCTTTAGGATCTCGTTACAGCCATTAGCAAAACTGACTTGGTCTAATTCTAAGGCGCGGAGTCTTTGGTGCAGATCAGCATATAAGGATCGAGCGGCGCGAATTGGTGCTCGAGCCTGCCAGGCACGGTAGGCCGTATTCAGTGCCCAACAAAGCAGTGCAATTAGCACAATGGCGATTACCCACCAACCAATTGCCGGTGGCCACCAGGAAGGGTCAGGGGGAAGCTGAATACCCTTCAACTGCTGAAGTGGATCTGTTTCCACTACTGCCAACTCTCTAAGTTGAGGTTTTCATCAACCGTCGCTACGCGTTGATATTGCATGTGGCTGTGCTGGCATGTGCGGGCTAAGGCATCGCTGTGGTCTTGAAATCGTGCCTGATATCGATCGCGCACGGTTGGGTCGCCACTAAAAAAGGAGACGCGCTCTTTACCGTGGCTTACCAAGTAGTAGTCTGACGGAGGTAAAAACTCCTCCATCGGGTCGTAGACATGGACGGCCAACAGTTGGTTAGAGCGGGCGATGCCTTGAAGGTGATCTTGCCAAAGTGCTGGGTCGCCGCTGAAATCACTGACGATGGCGATGCGAAAATTGTGTCTTGCTAACCGACGTATCCGTAACATGACGTCCAACATGCCCAGTTGTGGTTGAGTCGCTCGGTTTAGAGCTTGGTTGGCTTCAGCTAAGTCGTTGAGGAAACGTGCAACGGACTTGTTGGTTCGATAGGGGCGGTGCACGTGGATGTCATTGTTGGTCACCACAACCCCGCCGACTCGATCGCCTGCAAGTAGTGAGTGCCATGCGATGTGAGTAGCGATTTCGGCAGCGGCAACTGATTTTAGTCGCAGCTTTGAGCCGAAGAACATGTTCTGAGTTTGATCCACCACAACCAGCGTTGGACGTTCTCGTTCTTCGCGGAAAATTTTGGTATGAACTTTGTTAGTACGCGCGGTAACGTGCCAATCGATTGCGCGAACGTCGTCGCCAGGTTGATAGGCACGCACTTCAGCCAAATCTACGCCTCGCCCTTTCAGGTGGCTAAGCTTGGCGCCTGCACGATTGCCAACCACGCGAGATTTCGCGGCATTAGGATTGGGTTTCTGGAACCGCATCGCCAGAAGGTCCTTCAGGTCGACGTGGGTTCCTGTAAGTGTGTTGCCCGCTACCATGGATTAAGGCGTTGGTACTGACTCTAACAAGCGATCGATCACCTGATTGGTGGTGATGCCTTGAGCGTCGGCTTCGAATGTGAGAATGAGGCGATGACGCAAGACGTCATGGGCCACTGATTGTATGTCTTCCGGACTGACAAAATCTCTGCCTGCGAGCCATGCATTAGCTCGGGCACAGGCGTCTAGCGCGATTGTGCCGCGCGGGCTTGCACCATATTCAACCCAGTCAGCCAGTTCAGCAGGTGGGTTTCGAGTCGCCATTGTTAGAGCGACTATGTAGCGCTCCACTGACTCATTCATATGAAGCGAAAGTAAAGCTTTGCGAGCGCCAAAAATGTTTTCTTGGGTAAGTTGGAAGTTAGGCGGTTCGGTGACTGCCTGGGTGTTTTCTGCACGCACCAGAGCCAGAATTTTGGCTTCGGCTTCGCTGTCTGGGTAACCCACTTCCACGTGAATTAGGAAACGGTCGAGTTGCGCTTCAGGCAATGGGTAGGTGCCTTCTTGTTCGATAGGATTCTGTGTCGCCATTACCATGAACAAATCTGCCAGCGGAAATGTTTCGCGACCGAAGCTCACCTGATGTTCTGCCATGGCCTCAAGCAATGCCGATTGAACTTTGGCAGGGGCACGATTGACCTCATCTGTAAGGATCAAGTTGTGGAAGATGGGGCCAGGCTGAAATTTGAAAGTGCCATCTTCAGGCCGATATATCTCTGTACCTGTGATGTCGCTGGGTAATAGATCCGGTGTGAACTGAATACGGTGGAAGTCGCCTTCTACCAGCTCGGCTAGCTCTTTAATGGCACGGGTCTTGGCTAAGCCGGGTGCACCCTCTACAAGTAGGTGGCCACCACAGATCAGGGCCATCAACATCCGTTGGACTAGGCGCTCCTGACCAATAATGCGCTCCTCTAACCAAACGCGGGCTTGCTCAATATTTGCAGAAATTGGGTCTTGGCTGATGGTGTTCATGACTCATCTTAAATTACAGGACGCGGTATTGTAGCGGTACGAGCTTGAACGTCCAGCGGTGGAGATGAAAACACGCACTATACTTCGCTGAAGATGAAGAGTTTTACCGTATCGCTGAGTTTAAGCGCCGACCAACTAGAGCAATCCTATGCTGGGCATGTCAATGAGGTGTGGGCACGTAATGTCAACGGCGTGAGCCTGCGTTTTCCCCTTGCCTCACTCCGACCGATTATTGGTCATACAGGCATTCAAGGACGTTTTCGGTTAACTGCGCACTAAAGTAGTGCGTAAATGATCTGGAATGCAACAATAGATGTTTCCTACTCGCTCTTGTTCGGAAACGCACGAAAAAGTGGCAATGGGTTCCCCCATTACGCATACTGATCGCGTTGAGCGACTAAAAATGGGTGGGGGATACGCGTGGATACTTTGAACGGTGCCGATACGGCATGGATTTTGACCGCAACAGCCTTGGTGCTGTTAATGACAGTACCGGGCCTTTCTCTGTTCTACGGCGGGTTAGTCCGCACTAAGAACGTGCTCAGTATCTTGATGCAGTGTTTTACCATTACCTGTGTTTCGTCAATTCTGTGGTTTGTTATTGGCTATTCGCTCGCCTTTGGCGATGGTGGTTCTGCAAATGCCGTGATCGGTGGCTTCGGTAATTTCTTTATGGCCAACATTAGTGAAGGCAGCCTAAGTGGAACGATTCCAGAAAGCAGCTTTGCGCTTTTTCAAATGACTTTTGCGATTATTACTCCGGCTCTAATTATCGGTAGCTTTGCGGAGCGAATGCGATTTTCTGCAGTGGTCATCTTTTCTGCAGCCTGGTTGTTGCTCGTTTATGCGCCCATTTGCCACTGGGTTTGGGGTGGTGGTTGGTTGTCCGATTTAGGCGTTAAAGACTTTGCCGGCGGTATCGTTGTTCACATTACCGCTGGTGTCGCCGCGCTAGTTGCTGCCATTGTTTTGGGTAATCGACGTGGATTCCCAGAGCAGGCAATGCCGCCACACAACATGACTTTGACGATTATGGGTGCAGGTATGTTGTGGGTAGGGTGGTTTGGCTTTAACGGTGGAAGTGCACTTGCCGCCAATGGCGATGCAGGTATGGCGATGTTGGTCACACATATCTCTGCAGCTGCTGGAGCATTGACCTGGCTCGGAGCTGAGTGGGTCAGGTACGGAAAGCCGTCGGCATTAGGCGCGGTGACAGGCATGGTTGCAGGCTTAGGTACCATCACCCCTGCGTCAGGTTTTGTTGGACCTGGTGGTGCTCTGGTTATCGGTATCGCAGCAGGTATGGTCTGCTTTATGGCGACAAACTATCTCAAGCGGTCCCTCAGAATCGACGATTCGCTGGATGTTTTTCCAGTGCACGGTGTAGGTGGCATTTTAGGCACTTTGTTGACCGCAGTGTTTGCGAGTAACGCCTTGGGTGCTTTTAGTGGTCAAGAAGAAATCAACATCCTCGATCAACTGGGTATTCAGGCAGTTGGGGTGCTAGCGGCCGTGGCCTACACCGCGGTTGTTACCTACGCCATTCTGAAGGTGACCGATGTTCTAGTCGGCAACCGAGTCGAAGATGACGAGGAACTTGAAGGTCTAGATTTGGTTTCCCACAACGAACGCGGCTACGACCTATAACAGCCAGCCGGACGTCTAAGTTGCTGGCTTGAGCAACTCTAAAAAGCCGCCTTTTCCGGGCGGCTTTTTTATTTCTGCGTGAGGATTCTCCTGGTTCGCCTAAAGCGCCAATCCCACTAGCACTGGGTCAAGCACGGGTTACTCAAGGTGCCATCAGCAAATTGAAAATGATGGACTTCGACGGTGGTCAGCTCGCAGAACTCTCACTCAATATGTCCATGACCAAAAGCGCCTAGTGGAAGCTGCCGCTAGTGTGTTGGACACACCGAGCGCCGTGAAACTGGTTCGGACATTGCTGCCGCGCATGCATAGCGCGCCGTTTGCCGATTTGAAGGACGAAATTGTAAGCAATGCAGCGACGGATGAAGATCCAGCCGAAATTGATCCATCAGCTTTGATAGGAGAGAATGAGCAGCTGCTCTAACGTCTCGCAGCGGCCTGTTTTGACAGGGCGTCGACTAGCGATTCAAAACTGAATCCGATGTGCGCAGCACCATCAGGGTAAAGGCTGGTGGGCGTCATGCCCGGTAGAGCGTTGACCTCGAGAAGCATGATTTCCTCTTCCTCTGTGACAATGAAGTCCGCACGTGAGAGATCTCTAAGACCTAAAGCTTGATGCGCCAGAAGTGCGATTGATTGTAGTTCTTGCTGACAGGATTTTGACAAATCGGCAGGAATGATGTGCTCGCTTTGACCTGCTTGATAGCGGTTCTTGTAGTCATACCATTCATCAGACGCCGTACGAATTTCAATCACGGGGTGTGGTTGGGGATGGTTAGGTGCGATGTCTAAAATGCCTACGGTAATTTCGCGGCCCATGAAAAACGGTTCGACCATACAGGGACCAAATGACAAGGCTGCGGTCAAGGCATCTGTCGGATCGCCGCCGTTAGCAAGTAAAGAGACGCCAATTGCAGAACCCTGATTGAGCGGCTTTATGACAATCTTTTCGCCCAGAGACGCGTGAATAACTTCTATACGCTCCGCCAAGTTATCATTGGGTGCAACGATCACCTCGTCCAACACTGGCAGTCCGACTTGAGCGAAAATGAGTTTCGCTACAGATTTATCCATGGCCAAGGCGCAACCGCGAACGCCGCTGCCAACATAGGCAAATCCTAATTGTTCTAAGTACCCTTGCACTGTGCCGTCCTCTCCAGGAGGACCGTGAAGTGCGGGAAAGACGACATCTGGTGCAAGTTCAAGAAGTGCCGTTGTTAGGTTTTGGTCGAGCTCCACGAGGTGTGCGTCATGACCGCTGGCTTCAAGGGCAGCAGATACTTGAGATGCCGAGTTACGCGACACTTCGGCTTCAGCTGATGTGCCGCCCATGAGGACCGCGATGCGGAGCTTCATTGCGCTTTCCAACGACTAAACTTTGGCATTTCGTTCAGTCCGGCACGCAGTGAACTGCGGGCGTCGACATAGCACCATCGAACGTGGTCCCGCCACGCGCCGTTGATATAGAGAAAATCCTTGGATATGCCTTCTTCTACAAATCCGCAGCGCTCCACTAAGCGTTGTGAGGGCAGATTGTCTGGTTGAATATTGGCTTCCAGACGATGCAATCCCAGAGTACTGCAGGCGTGCTTTACGAGCAGGGTTAAGCCTTCGAACATTAATCCCTGGCCGTTAAACTTGGCACCGACATAGTAGCCAAGAGAGGCGCTCTGGAATGAACCTCGGACGATGTTGTTTATGTTGATTGCTCCGACAATGTCATCGCCATTGGTTAGGCAAATAACGAATCCTTCGTGGTCTTCACGACGTACTCGATCCATGTAGTACCGATATAGCGCCGGTGAGGTAGGTGCCGAGATCCAAGGCTCGTGCAGTGCCTGGCTTTCCTTCATCAATTTAATGAATTCTGCTTCGTCCTGCTTAGATATTTTCCTAATGTAAACACGGGATTGATCAGTTGGCATTGTTTTGTTGTTCCAACAGAAAAATCTCCCAAAGCGAAGGGGGTATGAGGGACATCCCCATGACGATTAGGTAAACCGGATGCATTTTCAGCGCGCCACTGAGCGGCCAGATGTTTGCCCAGAAGTCGACCAGGTCGAAACTGACTTGTTGCCATCCGAGTAAGCCGGCAGTTGTCAAAGCAAAGCCGGTCGCGAGTAAACTGAAGCGGATCAAATATCGTATACGCATAACTTAGGGTTAAAAATATAGGCCGCGCCGCGCTGACGCAACCAGGCATCAGCAAATTCTTTTAAATCGTACTCTTTTGCCACTTCTTCATGGCTTTTGGCAGCCGGGTCCATCACCAGTGCTTTGGTCTCAGTGAGTCCATAGAGGGTGACGAGATGGCCTCCAGTTTGGTTTTGAGGTGCGCCGGTAAGGTCGCCTTTTGAGAAATTGATGCTACAAACTAGCGGGCTGCCAGCACTTAGAACCTGATAAATACTGTCCCATTCGAATAGTGCTTCGACTGCACCTATATGGCCGCATTGACTGCCCCAGTGAATCGCCAAAGGCCAACAACCGAAAGCGCGCGTTCGGGGGTCGTGGCAAGCTCGTATAGTCTGAGGCCAGCAGCTCCCCAGGGCCATTGCAGTGGCCGTCGGTGAGCAGATTCCTCCAGCAATGGATCTTGGCGCCATCATCTGGCTAATAGGCGTCGGCCGTGGTGCCTCTATCAGTGGCTTACGTGTGGGCCGATAGCGCTTGTCCAGGGGGCGCACGGAAATCACCACTAGTTCGTCTTGGGGTCGCTCTTGTTGGGCCACATGTAGCTTAACTACTGCGGTGGAAGATTTTGCGCTGTGCCAGCAATCGATATGGGCCGAGAAGGCATCACACTTTGGTTTCGCTGTATTGGCGCCGCGAGGTACCCACATGAGGGAGGTTGCCTGGTCTAGACTTAAGTCTAAATCCGCTGATTCACGGCCAATAGAAAATCGATAGGTCGAAGGGTTGCTAACCGAGCTGAAACTAGGGACGATGATGTGTGCCTTGGGGATTTTCGGCAACTGTACGTGTGCCGTCCAGCCGCCGTCAGCCTGAACCCAATCAGGACCAACTTCGATAGGCAGCGGGTAGCTGCGGGCACGGCCGGTGCCCAAACGAATTACGAATTCCATAGGATGCATAGTGGTGAACAAAGGCCATCTTCGTCAACTCGAACTGTTTACTACTGCGCACTGTGCACTGTGCGATGAAGTCATGGCTATGCTCTTGGGTATGCCAAACTTAGCAGGGTGGCGAATTACTACCCGCGATGTTGCCTTAGATGATGCCCTTTTCCAAAAATATGCCGAACGGATCCCGGTGTTGCGTCATGGTGACCGAGAGCTTGCTGCACCTTTTACTCAGCAGGAACTTGAGGCCTGGACGTTAGTCGGCTAAGTCGAAGCAGGCGATCGCATTAGCGCGGGTTGCGTGGGCAATTTCTGTTGCAGATTCGTCTCTTAACTCAGCCAACGACGCCACAACGTTGGGCAGTAAGGCCGGTTCGTTGCGCCGAGTCTTTGGCACGGCGGTTGCGTCATTGGAATTCGCCGGGACGATGTTGTGGGGTCGTAGAAAAGGCGCGTCCGTTTCTACCATCAATTGCGCCAGCGGTATGCTGGGCACCATCGCACGTAACGGTGCGCCACGTTTCTTCTCTGTAACCCAACCGGTTATACCGATATAAAACCCCGCACTTAGGTAGTCTGCCAGGTCATTTTCGGTACCGGTAAAGCAGTGAATGACTACTTTCGGGAGGCGGTCTGTATAGGCGCTCAAGATTCGAAGCACCTCTCCGTCACTCTCTCGATCGTGTACAAACAGCGGCTTTTGTATTTTGCAGGCAAGATTGATTTGCGCATCGAAGCAAGTTATCTGGTCTTCGACTGGGCTGAAATTCCGATTGAAATCTAAACCGGTTTCACCGACTGCGCAGACCCTATCGTCGCCGCTAATGTTCTCAAGGTCTGTCATCCAATCTCCCGCCACAGCGCCTGCATCATGTGGGTGAACACCGGCTGTTGCATAACAAAAGCCTGGTTGGCAGGCGTTCAACGCGGCCTTGCTGGTTGCGATATCTGTGGCGGTAATAAGGATTTTGTCTACACCGGCCTGTTTGGCTCGGTTCAGTATAGCCTCACGGTCGTCAGCGAATTGAGGGTGGAGCAGGTTTACACCGATATCGGCATAGGCAGTCATCGCTTTTTCACAACCATTTGGGTCGGATCAATGAATGGCAGCGGAGACCGAGTAAGTTGTGCATAGACATGACGAAACGCCAGAACGTTTTTGACGTAGTTTCGAGTTTCGCGAAAAGGAATCGTTTCAATCCAGACGTCTAACGGCAACTGGTCATTGGCGCGAAGCCAACGATCGACTCGATGTTCGCCCGCGTTGTAAGCGGCGATTGCAGGCACAAGTTGACCGTCGTAGCGTTCTACAAGCCAAGCAAGGTGCCTGCTGCCAAGGTTAATATTGGTTTGAGGGTCGAACAGGTCTTCAATTTTTGGAATTCTCAAATGGTGTCTTCGGGCAACCAGTCGAGCGGTGCTGGGGAGCAATTGCATTAGCCCGCGCGCGTTTGCGCTAGAGCTGGCAGCTCGGTTGAGCGCTGACTCTTGTCTGGCCATGGCAATCAGCGTGGGTACAGGTAAGTCGGTATCTAGGCTCGCCCGTCGCAGTTGTGCAAGGTAAGCCGTGGGAAAGCGAAGATGCAGCGAGTTG
>JBNMMV010000100.1:0-12142 GCA_051270205.1 Limisphaerales bacterium | reverse complement strand
GTCCCAGACCCATCGCCAAGTTTTGATACTCATACCCCTCACCCACCTGTTCCACACCAGGAATACCAAAGATTAATGCTGTTTCGGTAGTAGCGCTCTGCTCTGCTAACGATTCGAGCAGACGTTGTGCCGGTTGCGGGTACAGCGTAACAGCAGCTTCGGGCCAGATAATTAAATCTGCATCCCAGTGATCGGCCGACAAATCGAGATGGCGGCGAACGTTGGGCATGGCTTGATCAGGCTGCCACTTAACAGCCTGGTCTAAATTACCTTGCACCAGCGCCACACTATGTTCGGCAACGGGTGTAACCCAAGTCACGGTCTGTAGCCACGCACCCAGCAACCAGGGCAGCAGCGATGAGGCGAGCGCAAGCGCGGCGTTCAATTTGAGCGTCCGGACACGCCATGCAACCACCAACAAAACTGCCGACGCTACAAAAAGCGTATTGGTTGTTAGCACGCCGCCGACGGGTGTCCAACCACTCAGCCAGGTTTCCAGTAGCCCATTACCAACAAATAGCCAAGGAAAACCTGTTAACAACCAGGTCGCCGTCCAGTCTAACAACCCCCACAAACCTATAAAAAGAAAGGCTCCTACCCACTCGCTGTGAAATTTATTACCTAGTCGAGAGAACAGCCAACCTAGAGGTAAACAAAATAGGGCGGCGGTGAGCATGGTAAAGAGCACAACCAAAAGACCTGCGAGCGCAGGCGACGCATTACCGTAAACATGAATGCTGACGTAAACCCAACTGGCGCCCAGCCCAAACTTGCCAAGGCCGTACGCCCAGGCAAGTGTCGCGGCTTGATGTCTGTGTTGGGTACACAGCGCATACAATCCTACAACGGAGACTACTGCACACCACCACATGTCGAAAGGGGCCAGCGCAAGGCTGAAAGAGGCACCAAGGAGAGGCGCCAGGAGCCACTTCATCCTGGCGTGTTGACCCGAACTGGCGTGTTGACCCGAAGTAGTCGCACTCGCCTTGAATCAGCGTTCAAGACTTCAAAGTGCAAGCCTTCTATATCTACCTTTTCGCCGCGATCTGGCACGTGACCAAACGCTTTCAGCACCACTCCACCGATGGTATCAAACTCATCGTCAGCAATTTCGCTGGCAAAGTAATCATTGAAATCTTCAATGGTTACATTCGCTTTGACATGGAAACTGTGAGGCTCTAACTGCTTAACGAGACTGTCATCGTCAACATCGTATTCGTCTTCAATCTCACCGACAATTTGCTCAAGCACATCCTCGATGGTAACCGCGCCGGAAACCTGTCCATACTCATCTACCACAATCGCCATGTGGTTGTGGGTTTGACGAAACTCTTTGAGCAAAACATTAAGTCGCTTACTTTCCGGAATTACCGTGGCCGGACGAATGCAGTCCTTCATGGCAAATTTGGAGAGATCGTTAGCCAATACCAAGGGTAAAAGGTCTTTGGCGTGTAAAATTCCTTTGATGTCGTCTACATCGTCGCCAACAACCGGAAACCTTGAGTGTCTGGACTCAATGACAATTGGCAATAACTCGCGGGGATCCTGATCTTCTTGAACAACCACCAGCGTAGAACGAGGAATCATGATGTCACGGGCATGCATGTCCGCGACATGTAGAGCGCCCAAAAATATATTGAGCGCCTCTTCATCGAACAATCTTCGCCCGGCCGCATCTCGAAGGCCTTCCATAAGCTCGCCGAGTTCATCTGAGTCACCCGAAAATAGGTTACTTAGCCACTCACGCACACCGCGTTTGGCAGGTTCCTCATTGGCAGATTCTTCTGGGGCCGAGTCCTCATGCTGCAGCTTTCCCGCACCACGACTCTCAGTATTATCGTTCATTTATTATTGAGGCAGTGTCCTTAAAGTGCATATATACAGAATCTCTAAGGGGGTTGGCAAGCAAAGAGTTTAGCTTTGCGTTGTATATGGGTCGGCGATATCTAGACTCGCAAGTATCTCTCGCTCGAGGTCTTCCATAATTTCGGCGTCGCTGCCTTGTTCATGGTCAAAGCCAAGCAAATGCAATAAGCCGTGTACTGTTAAATGCACTGCATGGTCGCTGGTACTTTTTTCCTGAAGCTTGGCTTCGCTCACGACAATAGGCCAACACAAAGCTAAGTCGCCCAAGATCAGCTCACCGCCAACGTCCACGTCTGCTGGGAAGCTAAGCACGTTGGTCGGCTTGTCCTGCTGGCGGAAGGTCCGGTTAAGTTCTTGGCTACTGGCTTCATCACAAATACGAACGCAGACGTCACCTGCCAATTGGTCAGCACCAAACTTCGAGACAACCGCCAAATGCGCAGCAAGAAGTTTACGTTCATCGAGCCCCTCCTTAGCGAGAGAAGCAAGAGACTCATCGACTATTATTTCAGCGGCCATCGCGCTCGTCTTGTTGGCGATTCGCATCCGCCGATGCGTAGGCATCAACAATGCGTTGCACAAGCGGGTGGCGAACTACATCTTTACTGACAAAGTGGGTAAAACTAATGCCGTCGATGTTGCGCAGAATATTGCGCACATTGACGAGCCCGGAGTTTTCACCGCGCGGTAAATCAATTTGAGTGATGTCACCTGTAATCACAGCCGTTGAGCCGAAACCAATACGCGTTAAGAACATTTTCATCTGTGCGGCAGTGGTGTTTTGACTTTCATCCAGAATAATAAAGGCATTATTTAGCGTTCGCCCTCGCATGTAAGCCAGAGGTGCAACTTCGATAATGTTGCGCTCTATGTACTTGGTGACTCGCTCAACCCCCATCATTTCGTACAACGCGTCGTAAAGCGGGCGCAAGTAGGGATCAATCTTTTGCGCAAGATCGCCTGGCAAAAAACCAAGCTTTTCACCTGCCTCAACGGCGGGGCGAACCAGTATAATCCTGGCGACCTGTTGTGCTTCCAGCGATTCTACAGCACAAGCAACAGCGAGATAGGTTTTGCCCGTACCCGCCGGTCCAATGCCAAAGCTAATGTCATACTTATGAATTGCAGAACAGTATGAGGCTTGGTTACCGCCTCTAGGCTTAATCGTCTTCTTGTGGGTCTTAATGACAGCGCCACTGTGGCTTTCTTGCTTCTCTGGTTTCGCCAGCAACTCTTCTACGCCAGCCTCCTGTAAAAACAGATGTACAAAGTCGGGCTCAAGGACGTCGGTGTCGGTTGTTTCGCGATACAACTGATGCAAGATCGCGGCCGCCGCTTCCACCCGAGGTTCGGGACCGGACACTTGAAACTCATTACCTCGGTTACGGATATGAACCGTCAGGCGTTTTTCCAAATGTTTCAGATTCTGATCTACGGGTCCACAAAGAGCGCTCAGGCGTTGAGGGCTATTGGGCTCTAGTACTACCCGGCGGGTTAGTGCGATGACTTGTTTTTCGTCGTTAACAGCGGATTGTTCGTCCAAAATTCACCAATAGTTGTTCGTGCTGTGAGCATATGCTTACAGAAGGGGTTGTCAATTCAAGATTGTTTGAGTGTACCGCGCAGCGAATTTGGCAGCGCCTCGGTAATTAGAACGTGTGCAAATTCACCTACAAGAGAGCGTGGCCCAACAAAGTTGACCACTCGGTTATTTTCTGTGCGACCTGCGAGTTCGTCTTCGCCTTTCCGTGCGTCACCCACAACTAAAACACGTTGCAGGGAACCCACCATCGTCAGCGAAATTTGTTCAGATTGCTCGCGAATACGTGCCTGCAGTTCAGCAAGTCTTGCTTTTTTTACTGTTGCGGGAATTGGATCATCGAGCACCGCTGCTGGAGTACCAGGCCGGGCGCTATAGATAAAACTAAAGGAGTGATCAAACCCTACTTCATCTATCAGATCCATGGTGTCTTGAAATTCCGCATCGGTTTCACCAGGAAAACCAATAATGAAATCAGAAGAGAGCGAAATATTTGGCCGCACTTCGCGCAATGCTGCAATTTTATCTAAGAACAACTGCCGGTCATGCCCTCGCTTCATAGCGCTGAGAATTCGATTGGAACCCGATTGCACGGGCAAGTGAAGGTGATCGACCAACGCCGGCACCTTGGCATAGGCATCGATAAGATTGTCTGAAAAATCCAGTGGGTGAGAGGTGGTATATCTCACCCGTTCTATGCCTTCAACGTCCGCGACATAGTGAATCAATTCTGCCAAGTCTGCCCAATCGTCATCTATTGCACCGCGGAAGCTATTAACGTTTTGCCCGAGCAAGTGAATTTCACGCGCGCCCTGTCCAGCCAAGCTAATCACTTCGCGCATCACAGAAGGTACCGTGCGGCTCACTTCCTCACCGCGCGTGTAAGGTACGACACAAAAAGAGCAGTACTTGCTGCAACCTTCCATAATCGAGACGAACGCAGATGGACCTTCGAGCCGAGGCTCGGGTAACCGATCAAACTTCTCAACTTCTGGGAAAGTCACATCGACTACAGGCAATCGATTTCCCTGCGCCTGGGTGACCATACCCGGCAATCGGTGAATGGTCTGAGGTCCAAAAATCATATCGACAAACGGCGCGCGTTTGCGAATAGCATCACCTTCTTGGCTAGCAACACAGCCACCAACGCCAATGATGAGATCTGGGTTCGCGGCTTTCAGCTTTTTCCACCGACCGAGTTGATGGAAAACTTTTTCCTGCGCCTTCTCACGGATGGAGCAGGTGTTTAACAAAATCACATCTGCTTCACGCTCGTCTTGCACTAGCTCGTATTCAGACTCTTCACGCATCACGTCATGCATACGCGCAGAGTCGTATTCATTCATCTGACAGCCATGCGTTTTGACGAATAACTTTTTCATTGAGCTCGCGACATATGGTTAGCAATTGGGCCGCGGAGTATAGTGATGCCCATCGGCCTAGCGCAAATTTCTAATCATATAAAAATTGCTCAGCGAGACCCCATTAGCCCTCACTGATTGTTCGTGCTCGACCTCAAAACCCTGCGATTCAAAAAAAGGGCGTGCTGTAACACTGACGTGAGCATATAGATTCGACAGCTCTAAATCGGCGGCACGTTTTTCGATTTCTGACATTAACAAAGTCGCCACGCCGCGTCCCTGCCAAGCGGTGTGGACAAACATGAAGTCGACCAGGCCGTCTGCTTGTAGATCAGAAAAACCCACAATCTCATCTGCAGCTACTACCACAAAGGGAGCGACTGATTGCATGCGCTTTGCCCACTGCGCCATATCACGGTCCTTGGGCGACCAGGCAGCCAGCTGCTGAGGGCTGTAATGTTTAGCGTTAACCGAGTGAATGGTGGCGTGAAATAGTGCCCAAAGCGCGGCTTCCTCGCCAGTAAACATGTCTCGAAGACGCAGAGATGGCTCCGACATTTAACTACTTAAACCCCTTGAAAACTGTCAAACTGCCCCCACTTTTAATACCCCACCATTCAACTAAACCATAGCAGGCCTAACTTTAAGTCATGGCAGACAAAGATCAAAAGCAAAACGTATACCGCATCTTGTTTCACAACCAGGGCCAGGTCTACGAGGTTTATGCCCACAACATTTATCAGAGTGAGCTGTATGGCTTTGTGGAGATTGAAGACTACACATTTGGTAATCGTTCCAAGGTGCTGATCGACCCAACTGAAGACCGTTTGCGCAACGAATTTGAGGGTGTGCAACGATCGTTTGTGCCGATGCACTCAATCGTGCGTATCGACGAAGTCGAAAAGGAAGGGATTGCCAAAATTTCAGACAACAAAGGCGGCAAAGTCACCCCGTTTCCAATGCCGGTGCCTCGGGACCCGAGTTAAGCCGCAGCCGTTAGTTGCGGACTAACCAATAGTTCGCTGGCCATTCTTTTCGCAACGTAATCTGTGCTGAGATTTTCAGATTCAGCACACGCAATAATGTCTGTAAGACGCGTGCGAATGCCGTCAATTCGCTCATCCACCCAACTTTGAGCATCATGGTCAGACGGAAAATCTCCACGCCCAAGCAAATACTCATGCGCCACGCTAACAACACCGCCTGCATTGATGACGAAATCAGGTGCATAGAGCACACCTTTGTCGGCGAGCTGTGTGGCCACAGAATCGTTGGCCAGTTGGTTGTTCGCAGCACCCGCGACCACCTTCACCTGGCTACGACGTAAAAAGGTCTCGTCTAGTACGCCACCCATGGCGCACGGTGCAAATACATCGGCCTCAACGAAAGGGATCTCTGATACTGACACAGCAGTAGCATCGTACTTTTTAACCATGCACATCACTCGACGCGGGTCCAAATCCGCCACCTGCAACTCTGCGCCAGCACGCGCTAGCCAATGGCAAAGTGACGTGCCGACTGCACCCAAGCCTTGCACCGCAACTTTGACGCCATAAAGGTGTTCACGATCGAGCTGCAATTGCACGGCGGTTTTTAGACCTAGAAAAACACCATAGGCAGTTTTAGGGGATGGGTCTCCGCCAATACCACCTTTCCCAGTACCCGATACATAGGGCGAATGCTCAGCGAGACTTCGAATCTGGGCAACACCCATGCCGACATCTTCTGCGGTCACATAGCGACCACTCAACTCATTTAACCAACCGGCAAAAACTTTTAGTTGAGCGGCAGAAGGTAGGCGCTGCGCATCTGCGAAAATCACACTCTTGCCACCACCGAATGGAATTTCTGCCAGAGCATTCTTGTATGTCATACCGGCGCTCAATCGCCGAACATCGTCAATGCCGGCTTGTTCACTGTCATAGCACCAACGCCGACAGCCACCTGCAGCGGGTCCAGCGACCGTAGAATGAACGGCAATCGCCGCTTGCAAGCCCGTGCGCCGACAACGACGCAGGATTAGCTCCTCGTGGTCATCAGCTGTGTTTTTAGAAGTAAAACCCATGTGCAGAACTTCGGTTTTCGAAAACGTGAATCCTACGCCAAGCAAGGGAGCGTAGAATTGCTTAAAACTTTGATATTCGGACTTAATTATTGAGATTATCCTCCGTGTATTCCAAATTCGAGACTACTATCCTAATAATTGAAGCTTCTTAGAGATATGTTCGTTTATGACTGTGAACGCCAGACATCTGCGCCAGTTGTCTCCGCTTCCAACAGCTGATTAAGATCATGCGTTAGTGTTTTCTGATCTTTGGTGACCCACGATACATTTGCGTGGTTGGCGTCGTTGATGATTTGTTCAATCGCGGTTTCGCTGAGTATAAACGGGGCGATATTTCTTCTGGTGAACCATGCGGGGCGGGTTGGATCTTCGCTCAAGGATTCTGCTCCTCTATCAACAAGCTAGGATCCAGAAAGTCTATCATGCGAGTTAATGAGTACCGCTGTATAAAACTATTATGAATTAGCGAGCAGGGGTTAATCGCTAAAGAGAACTTCACAAACTGTCTCGATAGGCCTCTAATACATTTGAGGATCGACTGAGCAGACATGGTGTTGTCGCTGTATCTCTTCGTAGCATCAAAATGAGAGACACAGTCGCACTCTGGCAATCGCCAACTTGTGCGCATACTAGTCCAAAGCTTGCTTTCGATACTGCTGCGCTTCAGCGTGCCGGCTCTTTCGACCCTCTCTTTTCTTTCGATCCTCTCTTTTCTTTCGACCCTCTCTTTAATGGCATGCGAAACGGAGTCACAGAGGAGCAATTCCCACAAGAGGCCGTTTTACACTACGAAATCCAAGCACCAGTCAAATCCGCAACCAATCCGGCTCAACCGTCCAGCGAATCTCCATGTGCGGCCATCCACGCGCCCAAGCCTTCGGCGACACCCTCGTCGAAAACATCCTCCAGGCGGCTGATCGCGCCGTCGGTGTACTTGGCATGCTCGACACCAGTTGCCGTAACGTCTGGGGCTCCTGTCTTGCTGAGCGTGAGTTGCCAGGACAGCGAAACCATATCGCCTTCCGAGCTCGGCGGTGCGGCACTCAACTCGCGGGAATCAAAACGGCGATCCAGCCCGTCGATGCCCCCACGCAGTTGGGCGAGAACCTGATCACGTCCGGTCACTTCGGTGCCGTCACCGGGCGCATATACCGCATCATCCGTGAAAAACTTTTCAAGTCGTTGCCAGTCGTCGTCTGCATAGGTTTCTTCGAAGGCGGCGGCGTAGGCTTGAAATTGTTCGAGATTGCTCATGCGTTATTCTCCAGTTCCATAGTTGTCGTTCGCCTACCTTGGCTTGTTCTCAGCGCCAGAGCAATGGATAACTTAGATAGCATCGATGATTCCTCGCCTTACCAATTTGGAGAGGCGTTCGTCTAGCGAAAGCGATAAGCGATCGCATCGACAAGTAGAGTCACCTGCGGGTGGAAAGCGGAAGCTCATCCCCCCAGAGTACTGTCCAGTAAGCGTTCCACGATCGCACCTCCCAACCACGATCCAAGCCCAATCATGAGGTACATGAAGAATCTTAGTACATTGGCTGCGTCAATCGGCCATTCGCGTGAGCGATCAATAAGCTGATGGTAAGCGATCAAGTTCGCCAGCCGAGGGCTGTTACTTTTTTCGCTCAGTAAATCGGTACTCACAGCTGTCCTTTCGATGCGGATCTCGTCGCGCAATCGACTGAGTTCCGAACGTTTTTCGGCAAGGATGTTGTTGTGCACGCTGATCAACGGTGCAACAAATGCAGCCGTGGCCATTGTGAGTACGGTAACGAAGAGCAACAGATTTGCTTGTGAGGCCGAATCTCCCACCCAGAAGAGTGAAAATATCATTGAGAAAACTACCCAGGTGAGTGCACTGCGCAATCCTCTATGTGCAAACGGTGATAGAGATTGAACATCCAACAAGTCAACCTCGACCAGGTTACGTCCGACATGCACGTAGGTGCGTGTTGCGTTTATGTCTGAAACGATGAAGGTGAAAATTAGCCACGTAAATAGGGGGGTTTGCAACAAAGGCCACAAGAAAACAGGATTGGCTAGCGACCGTTGAGATCCAAGTGATAGTGACGGATCTACAAAAACGAGTGCAGCGCCCGCAACAAGTCCACTGAGCTTAAATGCTTTGCCGATTAGTCCAGCAGGGCGGAGCGCAGCATCGCGAATCTTGTCGAAGTCGACGCCGTTCGGCAGTGCTGATCGCAGCTGGCCTAAATCACGGTCTATCCCACGGCGGGCGAGCATCAGAACCGCAGGAATGTATCCCAGGAGCGTAGCGTTAACGATTTCAGTCCACCAGTTAGCATCCAGCCACACCGGTGTTAAGCCACTTGGGAAACCCCATGTGACAAGAAACAATCCATCGAAGGCGCAACGAATGAGCAGATATCCAATGGCAATGCATAGACCCAGCCAAAAAGGAGCCCACGGTCCGTTGTCATCAAGCCTTGCAGTCCAGCGGACCTTATCGGCACTCATATCTGATCCACTGAACACTTTCCTTTCGCGTTTACATGCATTCTCGTAACCGGTTTGGGAGGACGGAATAGACGTAAAAGTCTACTAACAAGTAGCCCTCAAGGCACTCATCCCAGCGTCTCCTAGGGGTCGCAAGCGGGCTTACGATTTCACCATCTGGCCGTCTGCTTACCTCAATTACATTGTGAGGATCACATAAAGCCGCGATTTCCTCCATAGTGGATGCCGAGAACGCAGGGAGCTAGTTCTGGATTCGCCAGGAGCGTTTATACAGACGGCAGTCTACTCCGGCATTTCTTCCCCCGAACCATGCAATGCAGGATCAATTGGTCGGCGCCTTTAACGATTTCCACCTTGTCAGAGCGGAACAGACAACCACCCATTATCGGGGCTCCTACCCAACGGCGACAAGATTCGGCGTGGCAATAGGTCATTGTGAACGGCTCACCGATCACCTCAAACTGCACTGCTCCACAAAGGCAGCCACCTGCTCGAACCGAATCGCTCATCGACCTATCCTTTTCATTCCGTGGGAATAAGTGGTGAAAGTACACCATCTCTACTCGGTGGCAATCAGACCGCTACGGGGCGGAAGCGGGCTTACGATTTCCCATCTGAACCTCTGCTTACTCCAGCTGTATGACGAGAGTCTCACAAAGCACTAGGTTGTTCCCTTGTCGGACAGGTGTTTGACGAAGACTTCAATATTGGCGAAGGTGATGGAATCTGCGAGTGCCTTCGTACCTACTTTTTTGACGCCATGAAACCGCCAATAGCATTGTTTTTGATACTGAGCCTAATTGCCTCTAGCCAAGTCTACGCAACAACGCCTGTGATGGATTGGCACTTCTCGCCCGAAGTCCAGACTTCCCACCAAGAGCCGGTCAAGCTGTGGCTGTCGGAAGTGCAGTCGGGATTGCAGAGAATGCTGGGACCGCCACCAATCGGATACGATATCCACATCAAACACCGAGCGAGTAACAAGAGTCCCGTTCCGTGGGCGCACACCATGAAAGCTCCAAGACGACAAGTTCACTTTTTCATCGATCCGCGGCACGAGTGGAGCCAATTTCGCGCAGATTGGACAGCCGCACATGAGCTCACTCATATGTTGTTCCCTTACCTCGGCCGTGATCGTTGGTTCGCCGAGGGGATAGCCAGCTATCTACAATATCAAGTGATGTTCGCCGCCGGACACATGACCTGGCAGACCGCTATAACGCGCATACAAGGCCGATTTGATCGCGTAATGGCTAGCCGTGTGCCTGAAAAATGGTCGGTGTTAAAACACAACAGGCGCTTACGACAGCAGCCCGACTTTCCAAGACTGTACTGGGGTGGTGCTGCCTATTTCGCGATTGTCGATCGTAGACTTTGGCAAAGTCACGAGATGAGGCTGGCTGACGTTATTCAAAAATATACCCAATGTTGCTTCACAACTTCCCGCAAGCGCGCCACCGACATGATAAGAGTGTTCGACCGAATCAGCGAGACAGACATTTTTCTAACAACTTATCGTGAAGAGATGCTCACCGACGGCGTTCCGAATACCGAGGGTGTAAGTGCGTGGTTAGAAGAGCACCCGCCGGAATTGGAGTAAACGTGAGTGCGTACGATGGTTAAGATACTACGACCCCATCCCTGCTAAAATCCCTACCTCCCGCAGAGTAAGGTCTTGCGATGAACGGATACAAGCATGCGAATTAAAGTGAACGGCTGTCATCTATACGTCGATGTTGTTGGGTCCGGTCTGGTTGCCCAGGGTCCGAAAATGATCGAACGACCCGTCGTTTTTGTGTTGCACGGTGGTCCAGGCGCCGACCATTCATCGATGAAGCCGGATTTCAATCCCTTGGCAGAAGTCGCTCAGCTCATTTACTACGATCATCGCGGACAAGGCAGAAGTGATTCGGACAAACCAGAAAACTGGAATCTAGATCAATGGGCCGACGATTTGCGCGGATTGATTGATACGTTGGGGATCGACGAGCCTATTGTGTTAGGACTCTCCTTTGGCGGCTTTGTGGCCCAGAACTATGCTATTCGGCACCCCGATCGACTACACAAATTGATATTGGCCAGCACTGTCGCCCGCATGGTGCCACAACGGGTCTTTGAGGCTTTCGGACAATTTGGTGGGGACAGCGCCCGTTTGGCAGCTGAGAATTTCTGGAATGGTCCTGATGAGGAGAACACTGCCACATATATGCGCGAGTGCTTACCGTTGTACAACCGTACGAAACCTGACCTCGACGCTGGACAAAGATCCATTTGGACGCAGGATGTGATTGAACACTTTTCTAACCCCGAAGGCGAAAACTGGACATTTGACTATCGAGAAAAACTGGCGACAGTTGCATGCCCAACGCTGGTGACAGCGGGTGATATCGACCCGATTACCCCGATCGCGATGGTAAAAGAGATGGCCGATCACATTCCTGATCGAGTGAGACAGTTAGAAGTTTTTACCCAATGCGGCCACGGCGTGCATCGAGACGATACACGCGCGTTCGAGGTAATGAAGACATTTTTGACAACCTAGCTTGCTGAGACATTCGCCTCGAATGCACGTTAGCGAGTGAGCGTCCTAATAAGCCGTTTGGATCCCACAACAACGCCAGTGACACTGGCCAACAGACCACTCGACAGCAACAACAACATGACCAAATCCCAAAGTGGTCTTCTTTCAACTAAGCCCGGTACATCTAGGCTATGAAGTCCATTAAACAACCATCGATAGAGGCGGCGACTGCGATCCACCAGAGAGAGAATTTCTCCCGAATGGACATCAACATGAATCCACGTTGAAGCGGTATCAGCAAGTTCTACT
>JBNMMV010000099.1:0-12174 GCA_051270205.1 Limisphaerales bacterium | reverse complement strand
ACAGCTCCGAAAAAACTCCCACCGAATCTGACTCAAGTGCCCCAACAATCGCATTCATAGACAGATCTTCGATGGACAAACTATAGGTATCATCAAGATCGACTTGGCCGGTAAGCGTCCCCTCTATCTTGGTTTGCTCGGGTAACTCACCTACCCAAAGTAGCCAGTTGGCTTGTAACTCAACCGTACGCGGGTCGCTATAATCGTAGCTAAGCTTAGCCGTTACATCCGCCAGCGGGGTATCGGAAGAAACTGAAGTATCTTTCACCACCAGGCGTTGGATTTCTATGGTTCGGACATCTCCCGTTGTTTCTTGATGAAGCTCAAACGCAAGTTCATATTGATTGTTAAGCCTGAAAGCCCCAATAGACAAAGCGGTCGCTGCGAAGGCTTCAACTGGGATGGCAATCGCCCCGGATGCTGTCCCACCTTCACTCGACGCAATGATTGAAGGCTCCGAATCTATTTGCACGACGCTGCCATGGGCTAAATGCAAAGACCAGAAAGGCTCATCTTGCCACCAACGAAGCCAGTTACCCTGTAACGCGATGTCGGTGAGCTCAATTTCAATACCAGCGGTACGAACTAAGAGCTTAGGCGTATTGAAAGACACAGGAACAAACCCTAGCGAAGGCTCATCTGCCGTGATCTCGACATCCTCCATTAGTGCGTTGACCGCCCAAATAGCCGATCCCGGTTCCAGCCGAACCGCCACAAGCACGATACTAGCGACCATTAGCAGGCCTAAAAGAGGCCACCGAAAAAAATGATAGAGCCGATTGAGTAACATCACCGGTGTGACCACCTTATTTTGGGACTAGGCTCTTTCACAAGTACGCGCTAAAGTGATTACAATCTAAACAGAGAGCATTCATGAAAAATTTAACCAAACTGACAACCATTCTGTTTCTAACAGTATTTTCATCTTTGGCATTTGCCCAGTGTAACAACGAAGAGGTTGGATATGTGGCTACTTTCCAGGTGAAAGCTGGTAGTGAAGCGGCATTCGAAAGCGCGCTCGCCACACTAGCGGCTAAGGTAAATGAAGTGGAACAAGGCGTGATCCTCTATGCACCCTACAAAGGTGCGGAAGGCCGATACTTCATGATGGAACGATACGAAAATGAAGCGGCTCGCACGGCACACGCAAAAGCACCAGAAGTTACAGCGCTGTTTCCAGCCGTTTTTGCACATGTAGCAGGCGAACCAGACATCCAGCCTGTGAGCGCTGTTTGCGGCAGCTAGTAGAGTAACTGGTTAGACCAAGCGCCACGATAGCTAGTCAATGCTTCTGCGAACGCGCCACAAATCTACTCAGTAACTAACCTACTCGGTCAATCGCCGCTCGGATCAATTGCTTTGCTTCAGCTGCGTCTCCCCAGCGCTCTACTTCTACCCATTTGTTGGTCTCCAAATCCTTGTAGTGAGCAAAGAAGTGGCCGATCTGCTCAACCGTTATGTCAGGCAGGTCTGTATAATTTTGAACGTTTTCATAGCGGCGCGTTAGCTGGCTCGAAGGCACTGCAATAACCTTCTCATCTCCCCCAGCTTCGTCCGTCATGATCAAAACACCAATGGGTCGACAATTAATAACAGCACCCGGTGTTATTGCGCGTGTGCTGGCAACAAGCACGTCGATTGGATCACCATCGTCCGACAAAGTGTGTGGAACAAACCCGTAGTTGCCCGGATAACGCATGGAGGTATATAAGAAGCGGTCCACAAAAAGCGCACCAGACTTCTTATCCATCTCGTACTTAATAGGCTCACCACCGACGGGTACTTCGATAATGACATTCACATCTTCCGGCGGATTAGTTCCTATTGGGATTGCATCTAGATTCAATCTTGTACCCCTTTTAAAAAGCGTTATGGTATTTGTCAAAGACAGTCGCGTATAGCAGATCTTCTTCTACACGCGCTTTTATTCTAGATCACCTAAAACAGTCGCTAACTTTGAGTATCAGCCACATAATCCACTCACGTCCACATACACAGGTCTGCACATGAAAATTGGTATCAACGGCACTGGCTTGGTGCAGAAAGCATCCATTCCAGCAATCATTCAACATGCACAACAGGCAGCTGCCGACGGGTTCAAGAGTTACTGGCTTGCCGAACATCCGACAGGCGGCTTCGATGTACTCACCGTGCTCGCAGCTGTGGGACTTGCCGTACCAAATCTACAACTGGGTACGGCCATTGTACCGACGTTTCCGCGCCATCCTGCAGCCCTTGCCGCTCAGGCCGTAACCACCAATAACCTCATAGAAGGACGCCTGACGCTGGGCATTGGTCTCTCTCACGCCCCAATGATGGCCGAACTAGGCATAGATTTTGAACGTCCTATAGGCCATTTAAAGGGCTTCTTGGAGACGCTCATGCCGTTGGTACGAGAAGGCGCCGTAGATACTAGCGGCGAATTCTACTCTGCCAAATTTAGACACTTCCAGACACCCATTCATCCTTTAACGGTGCTCGTTGCAGCGCTCGGACCTCAAGCACTCGGCGTTACTGGAAGGCAAGCAGATGGGACCATTTTGGCATGGGTTGGACCTAAAACAATTCGAGAACACATCGCACCAAGACTCTTTGCCGCCGCCGACAAGGCAGGCAATCCAAGTCCCAGTATCGTCTCAAGCCTGCCTGTCTGCGTTACCTCAGACCCAGAAGGCATTCGAGCCAAGATTGCTGGCGGTCTAAAAATGTACGGACAACTTCCTTCCTATCGCGCGATGTTCGACCGAGAAGGCGCAGACGGACCCGCTGACGTCGCAATTGTTGGCAGTCGAGCCGAAGTGGAAGACGGAATTCAAGCAATGGCAGATGCTGGCGTCACAGAGTTTGCCCCCACTGAATTCGTCACCAACGCCGACGAAGCAGGTGCCACCCGAGGCCTACTAACCTCCCTCTTCAAATAGCGCTAAAGGAGGGTCTGACCCTCCCATTTTCTTACAGCCATTACTTGAATGATCTGCTGGAGCCACTTAATGAAAACTGCTTATCGCCAATCAATTTTACTCGCAACACTCATCACTACGATGGTTGCTGTCCATGCAGGTAGTGAGTCCGGTCCCTTGGTTAAGACCAGCCAAGGTACCTATCAAGGTGTTAAGGAAGGCGCTCACCTTGTGTTCAAGGGGCTGCCATACGCCCAGGCACCTGTGGGTGATCTGCGGTGGCGAGCCCCTCTCGAACCCGAGTCTCACACAGGGGTAAGGAAGGCAACCACGCTTCCAAATGCATGCCCACAAAACCGCGCAAGCCAAACAATGAGCGAGGATTGTCTATATCTGAACGTTTGGTCAGCGGGGCTCGAGGAACCTGACCGCCCGGTTATGGTGTGGATACATGGGGGCGGTTTCCGCGCTGGAAGCGGTGATGTCGACGGTCATGTTTTCGCCAACAAAGGCGCGGTCGTGGTCTCGATTAACTACCGCTTAGGTCCATTGGGGTTCTTTTCTCATCCAGAACTCTCGACAGGTGAAGCCAACTTTGGTCTGCTCGATATGGTTGCGGCGCTTAAGTGGGTGCAATCAAACATCGCAGCCTTCGGTGGCGATGCTAACAACGTCACCATATTCGGCGTCTCAGCCGGTGGTATGGCCGTCAATATGTTGATGGCATCCCCTCATTCGAAAGGTCTTTTTCACCGCGCGATAGCACAAAGTGGTTACGCTACTTGGCCCTTGCCACATAGCCGTAATGCGCAAGGACCTGTGCCAACCGATTGGCAAAATCGAGCGATGCCTTCAGCTGAAGCTGTCAGTGCTCAACTCATCTCCTCTATCACAGATGGCGAGCCCTCGCTGGCCGCTTTAAGAAAAGTCGAAGCGCAAACGCTGGTTGGGGCACTCAAAAGTTTTCAACTGCCTATCGTCGATGGTCACACATTGACTGCCGAACCCGCTGTCGTATTCTCACAGGGAAATCAGCGCGACGTACCCTACCTGACAGGTGGCAACAGTCATGAAGGTACCGTTTTCGGGGGCGTCGGCATGAGCTTAGACGACGTTCAGGCTGCATTCACTGAAACCAAGTCAACTGTGACGAAGCTGTACGCGAGCGATTTTCTGCGATCTGCCGATACCGCTTGGAAGCGGCTGTTCGGAGACCAGCGCTATCTCCTCAGCGCCTTCGAGACGTCAAACGCAGTGGCTTCTCAAGGCAAACCCACCTGGCTCTATCTGGTGGATTTCATACCAGCCGCCTATCGCGACCAATGGCTTGGTACACCTCACGGAATGGACGCCTTTTTCCTATGGGGGGGCGAAAAATCCGACGACCCAGAGGTCAGGGCGCTCGCTCAAAGAATGACACAATATTGGTTTAACTTTGCCCGCACCGGCACGCCAAACGGAGCAGGGATGATATGGCCAGCCTACAATGCTAAAGACGCTCACTGGTTAGTCTTTTCCAATACAGATACGGTGCGTCAGCACATGCTCGCGGACAAACTTGCCTTGCTGAGTAAAAAATACCGGCAGCGCTTCCGCTAATCAGCTTGCTCGGTTTTGGCAAGTTCACGCTGATGGGCTAAGGGGTGCATCACCCCAGCACCTGCTGGCCATTCACCTTCGGGCTGCACTACTTTTTCACAAATCTGTTGCCCATGGACCGACAAACCCTGCCAAATCTCGTGCGGCATGGTCTTCAAAAACAAACCGTCATCAGTCCAAGGCGCTGCATATTCTACATTCGGCATCGCTCGAACCTGTCGACTGACATTCGGCGTAGCACCATGCCATGCCCTACTGTCGCGAAATATCCCAGCACCTGCTGACGCCCCCACCATGGTGGCCAAACGCATCCACTCAGGTTCCTCGAGTTGACCCGGTGGGTTAAATGGCATGGCATGAGAGCCAGGAATGTGTCTAATCGGGCCATTTTCCCATGTTAGGTCGCTCATGAAAAAGTTAATCGTGATCACCGGCGGCGTTTTCAGCAGCACCATCTGTTGGCTACGGGCATCCATTTCGCCATTTTCCAGATATCTCGGCTTAACGCCTAATGACCGTGCCTGTTCAACCCTTACCTCGGAAACTTCGTAGTTGGTCACGAAATCGGTGTGCAGCACTTGATATTCGATGGCACCCGGCAAACACAGATCTCCTCCAGCGCCTAATACCCAATAACCCTTGGGACCAAACAAAGTTTCCAAAATAGGCGTAGTCGTCGGCAGATCAACCATGGATGCCCAGATAGGCTCATGCAGTAACTGCCTGGACGCAGAACTGGTACCGTAGCTATAGCGATGTGGCAGACGATTGGTTTCTGTCACGTACTTACGTCCGCCTGTTCCTGGTATATCAACCAACTCACCCAGCTTCGACGTACAGCCGTCTCGAAAGCGGTTGAGTTCAGCATTGCTGAGGAGGTCTTTTACTACCACAAATCCATCTCGTTGGAAGATTCTCGCGATAGATTCCAAATCGGCAGGGTCACAAATCTCTAAATCAGTGAGACCGTTGTTGGCTTCCAGGTAGTGGCGTAGATCCTGAACTTCAGGATGTTCATAGCGACGCTCTGCTGGTGCTCTCGGATCACTTTCATGCGCATCGAAATAACGCGGTAATCCTTCTGCGTCGACAGTCTCATTCGGCGACGTGACCGCACACCAACCCAGATCGACGTCCTCGTGCACAGATAATCTTTTAGACATGCCAGATGCTCGCCCTAAATGAATGGCTAGTCTCACGGCGCGAAGCAAAAAGATCAAGGAACTGAAAAAGCTTGTCGAAGAACCCGGCAAACAACGGCATACTCAAGGCATACCCCAGTTACTCAAAGACCCCTCATTTGGAGCCAAACATGAATGACCAGTCGACGAATTATGACGACGTTAAGCAATACCGACTCGACCCAGATCGCGAGCAACAACTCATAAACAGCGCCGGCGAGTGTGTCTTTATTTGGGCTAACAAAGAGGGTCATCCGATAGGGGTGATTACAGCCTACGTCCCTGTCGATGGAAAGATCTGGATGACCGCAACCCGCGAACGGGTGCGCATCAAAGCGATTGCTCGCGACGGCCGCTCCTCATGCGTATTCACGTCAAAGGGTACTGCCATGGGCGGAGGCAAGACGGTTACCTATAAAGGCCATACCGTTATTCACGACGATGACTCAACCAAAACGTGGTTCTACAACCTTCTGGCCAACGGCATGGCCGCTCGCCCTGACGACGGCAACGAATTCACACGAAATCTAAAACCTGAGCTTTTCGTCAAGTTTCTAGATACACCCGAACGAATCGTTCTTGAGTTCACACCCGAACTTTCAATTCCTTTCGACGGCGACAAGATGGCCCAGGGTACTGCTGCGGCTTATGCTCAATTCGCTAAAGAAAACTAACTTTTAGCTATAGCCGAATTAAGACATTCCAAAAGTTAAGACGTAACCAGGATTCAAACATGACTCAATACGACACCATTATTAGAAATGGCCAACTCATCGACGGCAATGACACCCCAGCTTATACCGGCGATATTGCCATTCAAAACGGCACGATTGCTGCCATGGGTAAAATCGACGGCAGTGCGGCAGAAGAAATCGATGCCCAGGGCATGGTGATTGCGCCTGGCTTCATCGACATTCACACACATTTCGACGCTCAACTCTGCTGGGACGGCTACGCAACACCGTCTATCGAACACGGCATTACGACCGTGGTTACAGGCAACTGCTCGTTGAGTCTGGGCCCTATTCGCGATCGCGAAGCTGCTGACAAGATTGTCAGCATGTTCGGCGTTATTGAAGACATTAAGAAAAGAACATTTGATGAAGCCGTGCCTTTTACTTGGAATTCTTTTCCGGAATACCTGGATCACATCAGCGACAATCTGAGCATCAATGTCGGTGCGCTAATCGGTCACTCGGCGATTAGACTTTATGTGATGGGCGCCGCAAGCCAAGAACGTATTGCCACAGACGAAGAAATTGCTGAGATGTGCACGATTGTCGAGGAAGCTATGGCGGCTGGTGCTTTAGGCATTTCGAGTTCTTACGTCGATATGGATGAAAACGGTCATCCTGTACCTAGCCAATTCGCAGACCTAAATGAAAAGGTCGCACTGGCCAAAGCCATGGCGAAGAGCGGTCGAGGAATTTGGCAAATCGTGCCGTTTTTCCCCGACTTAAATAAAGAGTTGGACAACATTCGGGAGTTAGGAGAGATCAGCCTCGCCGCTGGCATACCTTGTAGCTTACAACCTGTCCTAAGCTCACCAACATCACCACAGGCAACAGAAATTATCGAAGCCCTTGAAGCGGAACACGCCCGAGGCGCCCGCGTTTATGGCCAGGTGATGCCACGCTGTTTCGATTTGAATATGCGCCTATCAGAAACCTCCATGTTGCTCTTTTCACTGCCTCAATGGAAAGCCATCATGGATCTGCCTACGGATCAACGTGCGGCACAATTCACCAGTCAGCGCGTGGCATTGGTCGAAGAAATGAAGAATGCCCAGGGCATGTCGGGGGCCTTGCCGTTCCTGACAGTAGGCCAAACATTCAGTGACGAAACTCACCCCTACCAGGGTCGGAGCCTTATGGAAATCGCTCAAGCAGAGGGCAAAGAGTTGGGCGATGTCATTCTCGATCTCTCGCTGGCAGACAACCTAGATACAGAGTTCCAATTAAAGAATGTCATTAATGCAGACAAAGCCTCAGTCGCCGAACTGATTAACCACCCACTTTGTCATTTTGGAGCCTCTGATGCGGGCGCTCATATCACCCAGTTTTGCGGCACGGGGGATACCACTCACCTGCTAGAGCATTATGTACGTGAGACCTCAACCATGACGTTAGAGCGCGCTGTACACCGTATGACCGGTGAAGTCGCAAATGACTGGGGCTTGCACGATCGAGGCTTACTTGAGGTCGGAAAGGCTGCCGATATCGTCATCTTTGATCCAGCAACAGTTAGCGTAGGCGACGAAGAATTTGTCGATGATTTCCCCGGTGAAGCGAGACGCTACGTACGCAGATCAACCGGCTACAAAGCCGTATTCGTTAACGGCGCGCTCACCTACACCGACCAAGGATACACAGAAGCTAAAGCTGGGAACGTGGTCTAGCCAAGGCTAGCCCGTCTAGCTGAGTTAGCCCTGTCTAGTAAATATGAGCAACGAAGTATTCAATCGCGCCCGTTACGTCAGCCTGCGCACCTATCGCAAATCTGGCGTCGCGGTTGATACGCCGGTTTGGTGCGCTTTATCTGAATCATCGATTTGGGTATTTTCTGAATCTCGCGCGGGTAAAATCAAGCGATTACGTAAAAACCCACAGGTACAACTCGCTGAATGCGATTATGGTGGCAAACTGCTGGGAGACTGGGTGGACGCTACGGCAGAAATAATTGAAACCGAAGTCGACGTGCGTGCGGCCTTAAAATCGTTGCGCCAGAAGTATGGATGGCAAATGCTTATGGCAGATTGGGGATCGAAGCTTACAGGGAAATTCAAAAAACGGGCCTACATTAAGGTCGTGCTGAATCACCTCTAACGATACTCATTCGCAGAACACCTAGGCCCACTAAAAAGGGAATTGCTCGTTCCCACAGATCGCCCGGACCATTAGGCAATGTGTAGAACAACACCGTCAAGCCAAAACCAAGCACCATAGCCAGCGGCAACGCCGCTGATCTAACCCGCCACTGCCAGAGTTTTGCTATTAGCGGCGGACCAAATGCCGCACCCAATGCGTTCCACGCAAATAGAACTCTCGAGAATATGGATTCGGGTAAAAACAAAGCCAAGAGAACGGCAGCCACCGCAACGCCGACTATGGCTAAACGGAACGAGGTCATGCTGCTGTTTTGAGATTGTACAGCGCTCCCTGCGACCAGCAGTTGGCTGTCGGCAGTAGACATTATCGCCGACAACACGGCGGCGATTAGTACGCCAGTGACAATGGGTGGTAGCAACGATTCTGCAAGCACAAAAAAGACAGCCTCACCGGGCTCACTCTGCAGAATAAGGTGTCCAACCAAACCCAACAAAAACATACCACCCAACACAATGCTAAACCACACCAGAGCGATAGTTCTTGCCAGGTTGATATCACGCCGATTCTTCAACGCCATAACCCTATTGAGAAGGTGTGGCTGCCCCAGCGGACCGAAACCAATGCTCAGCATGCCCAGGAAAAAACCCACAACAAACCAACCCTGGTGGCCACCGCTAAACAACCAAAAAGTGTCTGCAGCGCTGCCTGCGTAGAATGCATCAACAACTGCTCCCAGCCCTCCAACCGCATCCACAGCCGCCCACGGCAACACAATGCACGCCGCAAACATTAGCAGCGCTTGGAGCGCATCGGTAAGACTTACCGCCCAGAAGCCTCCCCAAAGCGTATAAGTTACAACGACCAAGGCTCCCAACACTAACGAGGCGGCAAAGTCGAGTTCAAACACGGCTTCGAAAGTACTTGCGGCACCTTGAAACTGTGCCGCTATATAGAAAGTGAAGGAAAACAGAATGATTACTGCGCTCAATTTATAGATCTGCGCGCGAGTCACCTCGGGAAGCCCCTCGGCGATAACATCTGTCAGGGTGATCCACCCCTTGCTCTTTGCCACACCCTGCAAACGCGGGGCGATTAAAAACCAAACAACCAAGTGACCCGCCAAAGTACCTGGCAGCAGCCAGAACGCACTCACCCCTTGTACGAAGGCGATGCCACTTACGCCCAAAATTGACCAGGCAGAAGAAGAACCTGCCGCGTAACTTAAGGCGGCAACCCACGGACCCAATCCGTGGTCGCCAATTAGATATTCACGGGCGTTGGTGGAACGGGATTTCGCCCAATAGCCAATACCTAACAGCACCAGCTGATAGACCACAAGCGTCGCCACCACGACGCCCGAGTTCGACATTACTTCGTCAGCGGAATGATCTTCTCACCAAGCTCGCTGAGACGATCTAGGCCACCTGGTCCAGCAAAGAAAAAGGCGGGAATCATGATCCGGCCAACACCAAGCGCACTCAGTTGTTCGATGCCTTCTTCAGGGTTCATCATCTGTGCACCGAACATGGCATTGATCTCAATACTGTCCGGATCGCGTCCTGCGTCTTCTGCGCCTTGGCGAACCCGCGTAATTAACTCACCTAGTCGTTCGGCATCGCCTTCACCTGGAAAGTAGCCGTCGGCGATTTTCACCGCGCGCCTAACCGCCGCATCTGTGTCGCCACCGACGAGGATCGGAATTGATCCGTCCACTGGTCGCGGGCTACAGGTGACGCCCTCAAAATCGACAAACTCACCGTGATACTCGGCATGGGCACCTGACCACAATGCCCGCATCGCCGCGACATACTCATCATTTCGCGCCCCGCGTCGTGCCCACTCTACGCCCAATGCTTCAAATTCTTCTTTCATCCAACCCACACCAAGACCCAATTCCACCCGACCACCAGAAAGTTGATCGAGGGTCGCGAGCTCTTTCGCAAGCACTAATGGATTTCTCTGCGGTACGATTAAAATACACGTGCCTAGACGCAGCTTAGGCGCGGCGGCGGCAGCGAACGCCAACCAGATAAGCGGGTCTGGAACCGGTGTATCGGGTTCTGCCGGAATCTTGCCATCGGCCGTGTAAGGGTAACGCGATTCAATCTTGTCTGGAATGATGACGTGCTCGCCACCCCATACAGATTCAAAGCCAGAATCTTCAGCTCGACGACATATATCCAATGCCGATTCGCCGTCTACCGCGATACTTGATGCAAATGCCAGTCCTACTTTCATCTCTATTCCTATTTTTTCAATTCTTGATTAGGGGACAGATCGAAGGATCTGTCCCCGGTTTCATTCTTGGTTAGGGAACAGATCTAAGGATCTGTTCCTAGTTTTCAGTCTGTCCCGGGTTTTTAGTTTACCCAGTTTGATGAAAAACCGGCCACTGCTCAGTAATCTCACCGTCATCGATCAGCATGAGATCTCCAAACTGCAACATTACAAACTCACTCTGGGTGGGACGCATAAACATGTAATCGTCCACGGTCAAATCAACTTTAGATGAGGTCGTTATTGGGCTTTGATTGGTACTTTCATAAAGCGGTTTGCCAATCTTCTTTGGAGAAACCATTTTGGCTTTCCAGTAGCCACCGTAAATGTAGTAAAGCTGCTCCATATCCTCCGGCGGATTCGGTACCGCTGGATTGACCGGGTAGTGTTTCAAAATTGGCGTCGCAATGAACAAACCTGGCAAGTTAGCGGAGAGATGATGGGTGTCGAAATCCGTTGGCATGACCACGCCTGAACCAGCAGACAGATCGTTCATCGTATGGTCGCGCTCATAGATTTTAAGGGTATGGCTTCCGGCGCCATTGAGCGTTAGCTTTTCAGGGTCGTATCCAGCCACCTTCACTCGATCTATGGATGCCTGGTACTTGCTTAGCACTTCACGCACTTGAGGATGACCAAGTTCTGCCTTCAACCCTGTCAACTGGGGCTCATACCCCATAAGCCCGCCAAACAACGAATGTTGGGTATCTTGTTTAACTTGGTTGAGAACTACCGCTACCTGCTCAGCGGTGTCAAATCCACCGCGTCGCAAACCAACATCTAGCTCAAAATTGAATTTCATGCGCACGCCTAGCTCACGCGCCAATGCCTGGTATTGGTGAAGCCGCTCTTGGGTATCTATAAGCCACTGTATTTGGGTAGCAGGATTAAACCCATTATTAGCATGTTGCTGATAGAACGTTCTAGCAGCCTGCACTGGCATAGGTTTGCCAATAAGCACATCTGCCATGGGAAAAGTCTTGGCTACTTCGTTTAGAAAAGGTTGGTGGAAGACCATTAAGGCGTTCGATTTCGAACGTTGCATGACGTGTTTTAACAACGGCACCGACGGCAGCGACTTTACAACTATGCGATATTGTTTTTCGCCACCTACTGACCCTGCAATCTGGTCAATATTGTGATCAACAAATCGCTTATCCAACAACATCACGGGACGACCAGGACCCTGCCTTTTTAGCAGACCATTTAGGTGGGCAAAATAGTCGTCATGGCCGTGGCGTTCGGCCTGGGCTCGGGCAAAGGGTGACCACAAGAGATTCGCAGCCAGTGTACTTGAACCCAGCTTGGCGCTATGTCGTAGAAAGGAACGGCGGTCATAGGTCATTTCATCACCCATTAAAAAGTTTAGTGAGGTGAGCGTTCAACATT
>JBNMMV010000098.1:0-12177 GCA_051270205.1 Limisphaerales bacterium | reverse complement strand
GCCCACAATTGTTGTGCTCAACATGCTGGACGTGGCGAAAAGCCAAGGAGTTGAGATAGATTCGGCAAAGCTTGCTGACCAACTCGGTTGCCCAGTAGTCGACATGATCGCCAGCAGAAGCCAGGGCGTAGACAAACTTAGCAGCGCATTGACGTCAGTCATCGCTGCGTCGTTGGATGCGCCTTCCGCTATCAGTGAAGCCAGTTCAGAAGCGGAGATTTACGCAGCCTTAGATGTCATCGTTGACCGCGTGACCCAACATGTCAGCAAGCCAAGATCTTTTTCGCAATACATTGATCAAGTGGTCCTAAACAAGTACTTGGCATTTCCTATTTTCTTAGGCGTCATGTATTTGATGTTCCTACTGTCCATCAATGTAGGGTCAGCATTCATCGATTTTTTCGACCTCTTCGCAAGCGCCATATTTGTGGAGGCACCCCGATTTTTGCTCACCGAAATACAAATGTGGGATTGGTTGGTTGTCTTCATCGCCGATGGTATAGGTGGAGGCATTCAATTGGTCGCGACATTTATCCCAGTGATTGGCGCTCTTTTTCTCGTCCTTTCGCTCTTAGAAGATTCAGGCTACATGGCAAGGGTGGCCTTTATCGTCGACCGTCTGTTACGAAGCCTGGGCTTACCAGGTAAATCGTTTGTGCCACTAATAGTTGGTTTTGGGTGCAATGTGCCAGCGGTTATGGCCACCAGAGCCTTGGACTCGCAACCCGACCGGATTCTCACCACGCTAATGGCACCGTATATGAGTTGCGGCGCACGACTCACAGTCTATGCACTATTTGCTGCAGCCTTCTTCCCAGAAAATGGACAGAACATCGTCTTCGCGCTGTACTTGATCGGCATTGCTGTAGCGGTTCTATCCGCGCTCGCCGTGCGGCGTCATTTACTGCCTGAATCGCGCAGTAATTTCATTGTCGAGCTGCCGCCATACCACGCACCGATCTTGCGAAACATTTTGCTGCAAACCTGGCAACGCCTGCGGGGCTTCATCGTCCGCGCCGGCAAGGCAATCGTCATCGTGGTGATCGCTTTGAACGTGGTGAGTTCGATCGGTACCGACGGTTCTGTGGGTAATGAAAATTCCGACAAGTCTGTTCTAAGCGCCATAGGTAAGTCGATCACACCTCTGTTTTCACCCATGGGCATCGAGCAAGACAATTGGCCAGCAACCGTCGGCATCTTCACCGGGATCTTTGCCAAAGAAGTTGTAGTCGGCACCCTTGATGCGTTGTACGCCCCCAATCAGGGTCAAACGGACGACAGCATATTAGAGATAATGGGCCAAGCCTTCGCCAGCGTACCGGCCAACCTCTCTGACCTTACAGATCAATTGCTGGACCCTCTAGGCTTGAGCCTAGGCGACTTAGAAGACACCCAAGCTCAGGCTGAAAGCCAGGAAGTACAGTTGAATACGATTACCGCAATGCAAACATTGTTTGTCAGCGACGCGGCGGCGTTCGCCTACTTGTTATTCATATTGTTATACATGCCTTGCGTTGCAACCATTGGCGTCATCTTCAAAGAAATAGGCAGCTTCTGGGCAGTGTTTTCAGTCGCCTGGTCATTCGTCGTGGCCTATGCCGCCGCTGTGGTGGCATTTCAGATCGGCAACATAGGCGATGCCCCGCTGGCTTCCCTGGCGACCATCGGCGCAGCCTTGAGCATTGCCGGGTGTTTATTCTTTGGGTTGATTTACTGGGGAAAACAAACCCAACGGTACGAATTGATCGACCTAAAGATCCTCGACTAATCAATCTAAATATAAACGAGAACCATTCTCATTTAGATTAAGATCAGCTATACTAATGCTTCAGTTAGGCAATTCAGGCCACCACAATGTCCATTCGAACTCAGGCACGATTATTCACCGTTACCCTTTTAGTGGGATTGGCACCGCTTAGCTTCGCCCAACCCATTACCCTTGAATCTCTACATGCCCTTCTTTTAGCCCAAGGTGAGGAGATTTTAGCCCAAGGTGAGGAGATTTTAGCCCAAGGTGAGGAGATTAAGGAACTGAAAAGCGCACTTACTCAAACCCAGACAAAATTGACCGTTGCACAAGCTGAGGTCGAAGCCACAGAAGAGCAGCTGATTGCGACAGTTGAATATGTGGAAGCGGCAACATCGAACACTGGCGGCGATCAATGGTGGAACCGCACCAGCGTCGGCGGTTATGGCGAGATTCACTACAGCGACGTCGACGCAGAGGACGGCGCACGGGATTCAAAACAGACAGACATCCATCGCTACGTGATGTTTCTCAATCACGAATTCAACGACCGCATCCGCTTATTCACCGAGTTAGAGGTCGAACACGGTCTGGTCAAAGATACCGCCGACGGATCCAATGGTGGCGAAGTCGAAATCGAGCAAGCCTACATCGAGGTTGACCTAAACGATCAGCACCAGGCCAAAGCCGGTTTATTCCTGCTGCCGGTAGGCATCTTGAACGAAACCCATGAGCCACCTACTTTTTATGGTGTTGAACGCAACGATATCGAGAACATTCTGCTACCGGCAACCTGGTGGGAAAATGGCGCTGCGGTAAGTGGTCAATATAGCAATGGCCTTTCTTGGGACCTGGCCGTGCATTCAGGATTAGAAGTGCCAACCACTGGCGGCAGCGTCGGTCGAATACGATCTGGACGGCAAAAATCATCCAATGCGAGCGCTGAAGATCTAGCCTATACGGCACGAGTGTCCTATTCCGGCGTTCCGGGACTACAATTGTCTGCCTCATACCAACACCAATCCGACATTAGCCAGATGGGTGGAGACGGCATCGACGGCGCAGATCTGGTGTCCGCGCATGCCATCTACAACAATGGCGGCTTTCAACTTCGTGCGCTCTACGCCGACTGGGAAATCGATGGTGCGCTAGCAAGTGCCATAGGCGCAGACTCTCAAAGTGGTTGGTATGTAGAGCCTTCCTATCGATTTAACGTGCCAAATATCGATTTAATCGAATCTTTAGGGTTCTATACGCGTTACGAAGACGTGGAAGGCGTACGCAGCCAAGATCAATTTGACCAATGGGAAATAGGCATGAACCTATGGCCTACCGACAATGTTGTACTCAAAATTGACTATAGAGACCGTAGCCACAACCTTTCAAGCGCCCAAGGGCGGGATTTCAACGCCATTGATTTCGGTGTTGGCTTTCAATTTTAAGACAATCTCTTTTTGGACACATTAGGCATTCCAATTTTCTTCAGAAGTGGCACAATGACGTTATGCAAATGAGAATGATTATCGCGATCATTACTACTTGGATTACCAGCACCGCTTTTGCTGGTGAAGCACCCCTTGGCGCTCAGGTATATTTGGACGCAGACGCCTACGTCACCCAGACTTTTTCTGGCAGCGTGCCCACAGTTAAAACTGTATGGCCGACAGGTGAATTACGTTCCGAGTTGCAGGGCATATTGGGTCATCGACCAGCGCTTCGATTCAAATATTGGGGCGCTAACGGCAAAACAGTTTGGGTTTTAGATGAGGTTGGTAAGGATCGCCCCATCACTGCTGCCGTAGTGATCAATCAAGGCAAAATAGAAGACGTCCAGGTGCTGGTATTTAGAGAATCACGCGGCTGGGAAGTTAAGTATAATTTCTTTACTCGCCAATTTGCAGACCTGTGGCTGAGATCAAGCAATGATCTTAGCGGTCACATTGACAACATAACCGGCGCGACCTTATCTGTAAAAGCCATGACCCGCATGGCCAAAGCGGCGCTCAAGCTGCATGAACACAGCAACCAATCCATCCAAAGCCTCGCACACGCGCGCTAAAACAGTCCGCCTGGTCCATCGCTATTTCGGCCTTGCGCTGATATTGCCTGTACTACTGCTCGCAGTAACCGGCGTACTCCTTGAGTTTACCGACGCTCTAAAGCTCGGTTCACGCGGTGTTGAATCTACTTGGGTTCACCAACAATACGGTATTACTACGCCAACAACTCAACTTGTGTCAGGTCCTGCAACCCAAGTAGGCAATCGAACTTTCGTCACAGGGCGGCAGTTCAAAAGCGAAGGCGCACTCGTAGCCGCCACCGATCTCGATATTCTGTCTGCGGTATTTACTGAATCAGAAGTGACCATTGTGCCAAAGGAATGGGACATTCCTATCGAGCGCAGTGCCTTACCCAACTTCAACCGGGTCGGTCTAACCACAGATCATGGCTGGCTACTGGATACCACCCAAGGCATATTAGTGAGCCGAGATCTTGGCGCCAGTTGGCTGGCTGGCGATGCAAGCTCAGCACAGTGGCTCACCGTGCATGAGGAAGCTACAACACCACAATGGGCTTCCGAGTACGGCGCCGCTCATCTGAATTGGGAACGATGGCTCCAAGACCTCCACAGCGGCAGATTTTTCGGCGATATCGGCGTGTGGATAATGAGCTTCGCGGCGCTGGCTTTTATCGCCCTGGCGCTCACCGGCTTTTTAGTCTGGCTTTCAACCTCGCGCAGTCGGTAATGAATGCAAATAAAAAGGCCAAGGCAAACTTTTTTGCCTTCACTTGCGACAATCCATATAACCGGAAAATAAGATAAAAAAATGCTCGGTACGGTGACTGATGAATCCTTGGTGACGCGCGCGTTAGCGGGGTCCAATGGTGCCTGGACGAAGTTAGTGAAGAGGTATGAAAAGAGAGTGTATAACTACGCATTAAGAGTGGTAGGCCACCCCGACGACGCTTTTGACCTTATGCAGGAAGTGTTTGTTGGCGTGCATCGCAACCTCGGCAGTTTCCGCGGCGACGGCGCGTTTCCGGCATGGCTATTTCGGATCGCCAGCTTTCGTTGTACAGATTACCTGCGTCGCCGACGTGTGCACGAAGAGTTCGATGATCAGAAGGGCTTCATCAACGACAGTCCTGGTCCAGAAGAACAAACCTTTACCACCCACGCCAACCAACAAATCGCCGAGGCTTTGAACACACTGCCCGACGATCAACGTCAAGTCGTCGAATTGAAGTTCTTTCAACATTTCACCTTCGACGACATCGCCGGCCAGTTGGGCATTTCCCCCAACACAGCAAAAACCAGACTCTATAGCGCTTTGCGCAAGCTCAAACAGCAAGAGGGACTAAAAGATGCATTGTGAAGCCGCAAATGCACAGTTGGTGGAATTCGCCTCCGGCGAAATTGCAGACAACGAACGCACTCTGATTGAAACGCACCTTAACGATTGTGCCACGTGCCAAGAAGACTATGCCGCTATTTCGGCATGGCACAACATGGCGCAAAACTGGCACGACGAAGTTGCCCCTGCTTGGCAAATTCCGCAATTGGACCGACCCAGTTACGTCCAACAATTCGCCGACAGTTTCCGCCAGTGGTTCCCGACCTTCGCCAGTGCGACCGCCTTAGTGCTCGTCACCGTGATGTACACCCAAAATCCTGAGCAAACTCAAGGTGGATTCGTAACCGGACAACAAGTGACTGACTACCGTGCCTTGCCGGAGCTACCCCAAGCCACTCAAGCGGCATTCACCAATGCCTTTGAAAGCAATCGCGAACAACGTCAGCAGGAACTACAGAGCTTACTAGAAATACTGACCGCGGAAATGAACCGGCGCTCCATTGAAACCGAAGACTCAATGCGCTTTTTGGTGACGTCACAGATTCAAGACCAAAAAGAACTAGACCAGTTGTACCAACAGCTAGAAAAACTGGTTTCTGAACCAGACTCTGCGCAACCTCAGCTTAATCGACTATTCGAAGGAGAGAGCCCGTGATCTCATCCAAATTACTCGCAGCCTTAGCCGTACCCATGCTCTTGGGACTCATAGCCAGCCCAATGGCAAAGGTGCCAGACGACTTGGACGAAATTCAAAGACAAACTCGCATTATCGAGGAAGTTTTACAGGGTGCACTACGCCAAGAACTGCGCAGTGAACTACGGGTCACCAACGTCGACGCACAGTACTTAGCGCCCCAAGGCGTATTGATCTCCGTTAACATCAATACGCCCTGGTTGAAATTCGATAAGCGTGGCGAACCCGAGTTTCAGTTTCACGGCAATATTTCCATACCCGAAATCCCAGCGATGGTGACCAGCATTCTGCAAGATTTGCAAATCAGAGTGCCCGCTTACGAACCCGAAGCCCTTGAAGAAATACGTGAGCTACGCGAAGAACAGCGAGACCTTCGCATGGAAGGTAGAGAACATCGTAGTGCGCTGCGCGGCAAGCGTCGCGAACTAGTACGTACAGATGACAGCGGTGATCAGCGAGAGTTGGAGGAAGAGATTGTAAAAATCGAAAAGCAGCTGCAACTAATCGATCAGCAATACGATTCACTGACCGCTGAAATTGAGTCTCAATATGCGTACTTGAGAGAGCAACCCCAAGTACCCACGGCGGTCGCAAAGCCGGCCAACCCGACCCAACCACTCGATCTCGATGAAGTCTTTACCCAAGCAATATGCGACTACGGAAGTACCCTGAAGTCTCTCGACTCGGATCAGTACATTACCCTGGCTATTCGCCAAGGAAACGAAACACAGTATTTAGCCTATCGGATGGATCATGTTGAAAACTGTGGTCTCGGCAACATGAAGCCTGACCGCTTGTTAGAGCATGCTTACCAATACGACGGCTGAAACCCCTTCACTGGCATGGGCTAGCCGGGGTCTGTATCATCAACCAGATCGCGGTACTGGCGCATATGCCGCAAGGCACTGACCTCATCACCGTTTAGCTCGCATATACGAGCAAGATTGTAGTGTGCGTCAGGTATTGCTGGTGCTTTTTCGTAATACTCAGCGGCTTTTTCGATTTCATCTAGCTCATCGAACACGGTGCCTAAATTGTAGTAGGCGAGCTGATGACCTGGGCGTGCGGTAAGTGCCAATTCGTAATGCCGCTTAGCATTTTTCAAGTTGCCTCGAAGCTGAAAGAGGCGACCAAGGTTGACGTGGGCATCAGCATTTTTTGGGTCAAGACGGATGGCTTGCTTGTACGCGTCCGGCGCCTTGTCACCATCTACTTCCTCTAGGTCCAACCCAAGGTTGTACCATTCATCGGTGTCTAGATCTGATGCGTCAGTTAGGTCAGTGATTTTAGTCTCAGCCAAGCCTTCAACATTGTCAGCTATTTCTTGCATGGCAAAGTCTAATGCCGCCTGACCGGTTTCTACTTCCCAGACATGATTGTCATCTCTGATGACTACGTTTGGACCATTTGCGTAGATGCGTACCGCGCTAAGAGATTTCGCTTGGGACATCTCTTCTTTTAGCTTCACCAAAGCACTATAGGCTTTGCGGGTACTGACCTTTGCGTCCAACAGGCCTTTGGCTGTACGCAGCAACACCACATCCTGAAATGAAAATCGAAACTCGCCACGTTCTCCACGAGCAGGATCGATCAGCTTACGCCGCACATAGTGGCGCACCTGGTCGCTGTTCATTGCCAGTAGTTCAGCTACTTCTCGTGTTGTGTAGCCGCTCATTTAACCTCGGTGGTTGGTTGCTTCTTTTATTGCTACTGGGACTTCTTCTTAGACGTAGATTTTGCCTGTGTTGCGCCTGGCTTTCTACTGGCACGGACAGCTGTTTTACGTTTCGTAGCACTTTTAGCTGGGTTTTTAGCTTTTATCAGAGGGAATTAGTCGAATTGTGTTGGAAGAGTAGCATCACGCGCGAATGACCAGGCTAAATGCAAGTCTTCCTCAATAACGCGTCCCGTTGAAAGTTCAGGCAGCAGGTCTGGTTGAAAATATCGGGCATCGGCAGTTTCAAAACCTGGCGCGGGGGCACTCGCCTGATCCGTAGCCTCGCATAAAAAGAAGAACTTATAAAAGTCACGTATATCTGGTCGGTAGCCATGTTTGGCTTTGTGACGAACAGCAATGAGACGCTGAACACGTACGTCGATGCTGGCCTCCTCGAAGATTTCCTTGCGGACATTTTCAGCAGCAGAAAGGCCAACATCGGCATACCCACCAGGCAGGGTCCATCGCCCGTCCGACTTTTCTTTGACTAAGAGGATTTCGCCCTCTCGAAAAACAGCGCCGCGTACATCTACTTGTGGGGTGACGTAGCCTGCGCCCAACTCACCCATGAGTTGCGAAAGTCGCTCGATGGGTAGATCACTTAGATCAGCCAACATAGCTTTGGCGATGTCTGCGACTTCCTGATAACGCTCTTTGTCGAATTCCGATCCACCAAAATGCAAACCGGTAGAGGCGAGAGCGTGCAAGCGCTTAGCCCAAGTTAGCCAGGGTGATTCCACCTTATCCGATCTTAGGTTTCTGACCGAGCAGCGCCTTAAGGCCGTCGAGTTGTTCGCGCGTCACGCTTTCAAAGCCAGGGATATAGCAGGGAACACCCGGTTCTAGATTGCCAAAAGATTGTTGGTGCAGTGCTCGAATCGGGTCGTGTGTGCAAATACTACTGCCCCTCATTTCATACATCACCGGCCGCCCTCGGCGCAATCCAGGACAACGTCGTTTGAATTGGACTAAGTAGTACTTGTCTCGACTTACGCGAAAAGCGACATGGCGTTCATCAAGCACCTGTACATCTCTGACCCGTGGAGTACTAATACACCGTTTGCGCTCAACGTAGTCCTCAAGTTCAGGATCTCGATTTAACAGAACGTCAACTTGAGCTTGAACACGGGCCCGCTCTAGCGCGCGTTGTTCTTTCTTGCTCAGTACAGGTTTACTCAGAGCAGTCTCGCTGGTGTTCTCAGCCCCAGGCGATGCAGTTTCTGCACGCAGTCCGACAGCCGACAATATCAGAACCGTTACCAAGCCGAGCCAGAAAAACTGTTCCAGACGCGTCACACTCACTGCTCTGCTGCCGCAACTTTAACCGCGGCAACAGTGGCCTGAACAACCGGCTCGAATTTTCCAAACCTACAGGACATACGGAATCCTGATGATTCGGAAGCCGTAAATCGATCGTTCGCACAAATCTTCGAACCGTATCGTTCGATAGACAAGTACATACGATCTTCTAAGCCAGCACATTTATTTGGCAAACGACTCAACCAAAAACGATCTGCCGTGCCGCGTAGCACGAGCATTTGTTCGTCGATTACTTCAATATTTCGCACTTGGCGTGCAGACACACAGGCCTCTAGCTTAACTTCAGCTTGCGGTTCAATATTCTGCACTTCAGAGTCGGCCCATGCTACCGACGTCACTAGACTCACACCGAGTAGAAAAAGCAGAGTTGCAAATAAGTTCTTAGAATTTCTATTCCTATTTCTATTCCTCACAACGGCCACCTCCGGTCAGGGATTGTTTAGCAACAACGGGGCTTAGTGTGTCTGGCGCCGGTATTTTTGTCGAGGCGATATTGTTAGACCAAACCGCGCATTTAGTACGCGAGCTTAGAGGACAAACGGTCGAGCCAATGAGCACAATCGCCTTCAATTTTGGCAGTGAAGAGTTCGTCGGCACGCGTCTTTCCGCGATTGATTGCAACAATGGGTATTCCTTGCTGGTGCCCTCGGCGCACAAAGCGAAAGCTCGAATAGACCATGAGGGAACTGCCTATCACCAACACAGCGTCCGCTTCATCGACCCAACGGTAAGCTTCATCGACAATTTGACGCGGCACGTTATCCCCAAAAAAGACGACATTCGGCTTCAATAGACCACCACAACTACATTGAGGTACTCGTACATTCGAAAAATCCTGTCGTACGATGTCTGCATCACCATCGGGCGCTATTGAATAGAAATCGTCTCCAACCTCAGTGTTGGTGGCTTCCAGCCAGGTTTGTACATCTTGACGCAGCCGTCGCTCACCACACGACAAGCACACCACTTCATCTAAACGACCATGCAGGTCTATGACGACTTTCTGTCCGGCTTTTTGATGTAGACCATCGACGTTCTGGGTAACAAGGGTATGGGTCTTGCCATGTCGTTCGAGCTCAGCGAGTAACTTGTGCGACTGATTAGGTTGGGCGTTGTAAAACTCGGGGAAGCCAAGCTGGCTTCGAGCCCAGTAACGCTGACGCCAGGTAAGCTCCTGAACGAAATTCTGATGGGTTATAGGCTCACCCCGCTTCCACAGACCTTGGTCATCTCGGTAGTCGCCTATGCCCGAATCTGTACTAACCCCCGCGCCAGTAATCACCAACACATTTCGAGCCTGAGCCAAGATCTCAGTAATTTCAGCAAGCGGATTCATAATACAACTCTATACATTCCTCCCAAAAATGACGAATATTTGTCTACTGATAGAAAAATTCGAGGGGAGATTCATGATTCAGCTATACGGACTGCGGTTGAGCAACTACTACAGCTTGGTTAAAGCCTTACTCATTGAAAAGGGTGTCGAGTTCGAAGAAGTAAAAGCGCCACCTACGCAGGAAGCAGACAACCTATCCCGAACCCCGATGGGAAAAATGCCATCCATTGGCGTAGACGGTCAATTCATGTCCGAATCATTGGCCATCGCCGCCTACCTAGATCGGCTAAAGCCGGATTCCGCCTTGGTCCCTAGTGATCCATTACAGGCGGGCAAAGTCATTGAATTGGTTTGCCACATCAAATTGGATGTTGAATTGGTGGCTCGGCGATGTCTTTCCGAAGCACTTTTCGGCGGCAAAGTAAGTGACGAAGTAAAAACAAGTACCCAGCAAGACCTGGCTAAGGGTATGGCTGCTATCGATCGAATATTTGTAGGCGGACCCTACGCGGCCGGCGACCAATTGACCCTGGCAGACTTCTATACATTTTACTGTTTCGGTCTAGCCGGCGTCATCTCAGAAAAAATGTTCGGTGGAGATCTTCTAGACGGCCACCCAAAAATACAGGGCGTTATGGCCTCCATGGCAGAACGGGCGAGCGTCGTACAAGTCGAAGCAGATAAGGCAGGCTAATCATGAAATTTTTTCTAGCAACACTTTTAACCATTGCACTGCTTGGTCCTGACACCGCAATTGCCCGCGAAATACCCACCGCAAAGCCTGAATCAGTGGGTATGTCGAGCGAGCGATTGCAGCGTATTGATACCGCTATGCAAAAGTACATCGATCAACAGCTCACCCCCGGTGTAATAACAGCCATTATCCGCAAGGGTAAGCTTGTGCACTTCAACGTCCAGGGCGATATGGATGTCACTGCATCCAAAGCAATGCGGGAAGATGCGATCTTCCGCATTGCTTCCATGACCAAACCCATTGCATCCGTAGCACTTATGATGCTTTGGGAAGAAGGCCACTTTCAATTGCGTGATCCGGTAGAGAAATTTTTGCCGGAATTCGCCGACCTTAAAGTCAGCACCACTGCCGACGCCAGCGGCGAAACTGGCGAGCTCGTAACACCCAATCGACCGCCAACGATCAGGGATATGTTGACCCACACCGCTGGGCTTGCAAATTCGTACCGCGGTAATGCAGAAGCCTATCGCGCAGCTGTATCGGGTGCAAAAGACAATGACGAGCTGATGCACAAACTGGCAAAGGTGCCGCTTAATTATCATCCTGGAGAAGCGTGGCAGTACTCCATTGCAACGGATGTGGTTGGAAGGTTGGTCGAAGTCATTTCTGGAATGAGTCTGGATGAATATCTCGCTGAGCGAGTTTTTACACCCCTGGACATGACCGACACCCATTTCTATATGGACGCTGACAAGGCGGCACGCCTAACCACTCAGTACACGCCCGGCGAGAACAATGTCATTACCCCTCAAGACCCCGGCAGCGTTGAAAGCCGCTGGATCACCGGACCTAAGACGCTGTTCCGAGGCGCAGGTGGTCTGGTCTCAACAGCACGAGACTATCTTCGCTTCCAACAAATGATGCTCAACGGCGGAAAGTTGCACGACACCCGGTTACTTGCACCCTCTACCGTGAGCTTGATGCTCGAGAACCACACCGGTGAGCTACCTTTGTGGTTGCCCGGACCCGGCATGGGTTTCGGCTTGGGCTACGGGGTTGTAAAAGACCGCGGTGAGGCTGCGACGCCGCTTTCGGAAGGTTCAGGTTACTGGGGTGGGGCTTACTGCACCATTTCTTGGCTTGATCCCGAGCAGGAAATCGTCGGCGTCCTAATGACCCAAGTGCGGCCTTACAACCACATCAATATACGCCAAGACTTCCAAGTACTTACCTACCAAGCGATCCTAGACGACTAAATAGAACCACCGTTAAAGAGGGTCCGTTAAAGAGGGTCTGACCCTAGGGTCAGACCC
>JBNMMV010000097.1:0-12247 GCA_051270205.1 Limisphaerales bacterium | reverse complement strand
CTGGGCTAAACCTAAGAAATTTTTAGTGTCGCCGTCAACCAAGGCGAGCTCTAAGGCTTTTGATGCTTCCTTCAGCCGTACCGCGCCAAAGCTACCGGCGACGCCATGTAGATTGTGAGCCAGACGTTCTGCGTCTTCTATCTCGTCAGCAGTGATGTGCTCGCGTATTTTGGTAGCTGCGTCGCCATAGTAGAAGCCAAAATCCCCCATCAACTTCAGCATCAACTTAATGTTGTCGTTGTGGTTCTTGATTGCCATGCCAAGATCAATGCCCGGAATCCGGCCAGCTGGAAGGGCTGCTTTCACATCTTCGCTTGCTTCCGGTGTGTCATCTCGGCGCCGTCGTTTTGGTGGCTGGCCCGCGAGTTTGGGCATGAGATTTTCAAGACTTTGTAAGAGCTTGTCGAAGTCAATAGGTTTGGTGACGTAGTCGTTGCAACCAGCTTCAAAAGCCAACGCTTTGCGTTCTGCGAATGCGTCTGCAGAGACTGCAATAATAGGTAAGTTTAATCCTTGTTCACGAATGGTCGCCGTTGCTTCAAGACCGTCCATTTCCGGCATATGGATATCCATCAGGACAACGTCGTATGTGTTGTTTACCGCAGCAGTGACCGCTTCTCTACCGGTCTCTGCAATGTCCACAATAGCGCCGGCGCGTTGTAGAAACTCTAGCGCCAATTGTTGGTTGATTGGATTGTCTTCAGCGACCAGAATTTTTCGGTTGTACAACACAGACGCGTCGGCCCGTTTTACCGGCGGTTGAGCCAGTTGCTGTGCGGTCTCACTGGCTTTGCCCATGACGATAGTGAAAGAGAAGATGCTGCCTTCATCGGGTTTGGAATGGACTTCGATGCCACCGCCCATTGCCTCTACCAGCCGTTTGCATATGGTAAGCCCAAGCCCCGTGCCTCCGAAGCGCCGAGTAATAGAGCTTTCTGCTTGCTCAAAGGAAGTGAACAAACGCTCAATTTGTTCAGAGCTGATACCGATGCCTGAATCCGATACGCTAAATTCCAGCAATAACTTATTGTCGCGTAGCGCCTCAACTATCTCGGCGGTCACTGTAACGCCGCCGTTCTCGGTAAACTTTAACGCGTTACCGACCAGATTGACGAGCACTTGGTGAAGGCGCATTGCGTCTCCGATCAATACGCCTTTAAACTCTACCTCGCTGGATAATGTAGTTGTGTCGACGATGGAGAATTTGAGCCCTTTGCGTCGCATGTCAGTACGAAATAACCGTTCCACTTCTTTGAGGGTGTGGTCTAACTGGAATGGTCGTTCTTCTAACGTCAGTTTGCCGGCTTCAATTTTCGAAAAGTCCAAAATATCGCTGACAAGCGTCAGTAGATTTTCTCCTGCATTGCGAATCGATGTTATGTATTCGTGCTGTTTTCGGTCTAAGCTGGTGTCTAGTGTAAGCTTAGAGAATCCAACAATGGCATTCATGGGCGTGCGTATTTCGTGGCTCATGTTGGCTAGAAACTCACTTTTTGCCTCGGTAGCAGCTTCTGCGATTTGACGTTGTTTGTCTGCTTGTTCGTGGTCGATGCGCTCCGAAATATCGATGAGCGAACCGTCTATGAAGTCGCCGTGTTCTAGGTCTTTGTTGAGGCGAGCGGTTAACGCCATCCAAAAAACTCTGCCTGTTCGGGTGACTCCTTGAGCTTCGAAACTGGTGACCTGCTGGCCGTCTTCCAGCGCGCTTAGAAATTGTTGAGCTTGCTCGTTTTTTAGAAATACGCGGGACACGAGGTCTCGGTATTCTTCGAGCAACTCGTTTGGGTTGGGGAATTCGAGTAGGGCAGCCAAGGTCGGGTTAGCACTTAGTAGCTGACCCTCGGCGTTGACCCGAAACAACCCTTCAATAGCACCGTCGTATAACGTCCGATATTCGTCACGTGTTGCTTCAAGGTCGGCATAGAGCCGTGCATTTTCCATACTAATGGCTGCCTGCGAGGCCAACAGAGAGAGAACTTCGACACGTTGAGCGGTAAATACCCCAGTCAGCCAGCGGTGTTCGACGTAGAGTACGCCAGTGATATCTTTCCTGTGTGTAATGGGTAAACAGAGCACTGATAGCGGTTGCGTACGTTTAACGTAGTCATCCTGAGTGAAAACATCTTCTTGGGTGGCATCAGCTAACACCAAGGGTTTGTTGGTTCGTATCACAAATTGGATGATCGATTGGGGGATAACATCTGTGCCTTCGAGCGGCTCTGCTGGAAAAATGCGTTGGGTCGCACCGCCATCTACGCTGGCTACCGCTTCTGCATACCACCTGCCATCTGTTTTGAGCATCATGCAAGCTTTTTGGGCGCCTGCATGTTCTAGGGCAAGCCGCAAGAGTTTGGTTAGAACGCCATCAAGAAGAATTTCACTAGATATTGTCTGAGCGGCGCGCAAAACTGTGGACGTATCCAGTAACCGTTCATTGAATTCAGTACTCTGAATGGAATTGTGTTGCGTGTTGAAGTCACGCACGGTTAGATCGGTAATATCTTTGGACGATGGGGTAACTGCTGCCGGGTATTCCTCAAGGAAATTAGGCAGCTCTTTCTCGAGTTGGTTGGTCTTAGCAACTGCCCCCCAGCGGGAATAAGCTTGATAGGCATTTTTTGAAAAGAGCCTGGCAAAGTCAGCGCGCGCGTGTCTGTCGCAGGCTCGTGCAGCTAACTCATAGGCAAGTGCTTCATCGTTAGCAATGCTGTGCCGACGTGCGGTTTGGGCCGCTTTCTCCCATAGTTCCAAGGCGCCACTTAGATTGTCGCGAAGCAATTCAAGTTCGGCGGCTAGGATGAGTTGTTTAGGCTCCGCAACCAAGGCGCCACGATCAGCGAGTTTTTGAAGGCTCTTATAGTGCTTCTGTACTAGTGCTATGTCTCGCTCGGGTCCTCTAGCGGCGGTTAAACCACGGGACATTAAATACAGAGTGTGCAGCGGGCTAGCTTGAATGAAGCTTTGGTATTCATCAGCGAGCTCCGCAATGTTGGCCGCACCGGCATAGTCATTGAATAGAACTGCGAAGTAGAGTCTTAGACTGTAGATGCAGCCGTGTGAAAACTTGTCACCGCGGGATGACTGCGATCCGGTGTCTGAAAAGGCGTCTTTTTCAGCAACTGGTTGGCCGAGTAAGCTGGAAATAATTTGCAGGTGAAAGCGCTGAAGGTCCTGACAATACTGGAAGTTCGATGTTTGTGTGAACTCCTGATGCTTAATGAGCGTGCGGCGTAGCGTGCTTAGATCGCTTCCGCGGACGAAAGTATTGCTGGTGTATAGAGTGCTTGCCAGAATTGCACCTTCTGGATCCAGTAGTGCTAGAGACCGCCCCACTGCTTGATCTAAGTTACTCAACGTCTGATCTAGGTTTCCTGTCCAGCTGTCTATCAGTGCCTCAACCCATATCAGAGATCGCGTGGTGTAATGGGTGTCAGGGAAACAGGCGCTCAAATTTCGCGTCATCGTCGCAAGCTCTTTGCTGCGTGAGTAATTCCCCATCATTTGGTTTGATAACGCTTGGTATGCGAGCAGTGGTGCAAGCTCCCCGCATATGCCTTTGTCTGCTATGTTTTTCGTAAAGCTCTGACAGCTGGCGAACAGTCGATTGCGGTCGTGATCCTCAGGGGCGTGCAATGATAGCCAGGTTGCTAAGCATAGTTGTTGGGCATTACTGACGAACTGAGGATCGACAGATTTTGAAAGTGACTGAAAATTATCGATGTTCGATCGCGACAGCAGGCTGCTAAAGCGGGCTGCATATAAAGCAATCTGGCTGGCCTTTGTTTGCAATGCGGAGGGTAGTTCCAGCGTGCCCATGAGGGTCTGCCACGCTTCGTCGAGCTGGCCTCGCAAGGTCATGGCGCGAATTTTTGTTCGCTCTAAATATTGTGAGGATTCTGCTGTGTCCAAGACGTAGGTGAGCTGGCTGAAATCCCCACACTGTAGTGCCGCTGCCGCTGCCACCTCGGTTAAAGAGCCAAGGCGAGTTGTGTTGTCCAATCCCTGGCTGATAAACATGCCTGTGCGGGCCAATTTGTAGGCTTTTTGGAATAATCCTGCGTTTAGTGCATCTTGGGCTGCTAGTAAATTGAAATGAGCCGCTTTGGCTCGGTCTTCCTGAGGGGAGTTCAGGGGATCAATAGCGGCATTGTAGTGTGTAGAAACGTCCAGATTACGCTGCTTGGACTCGCCATTGTTTGACTTTTCCGCCATTGAAATCGCCAGACGAAGATGAAGGTCTCGCTTGGTCGTGTCAGGAATTTTCTCATACAGCGTAGAGCGCACTTTATGATGAGCAAACTTATATTGACCGTTACCTAACAATGCCAATATCCCTTGACTGATTGCAGGCCGTAGGTTTTGTGCGGTTGTTGTAACCGAGAGCTCCGTAGTTTTCGCGACATCCTCGATTGAGAACGTTTCGCCAAGACAAGCGCCAGCGCATAGGGGTTCACGCGTCTCCTGGGGTAGCTTGTCGAGCAACTCAGAGGTTCTTTGGGTGGTGTTACTGTTGAAGAAGTGAGTGCGCACAGCACTTATATCCCAGTGCCACTGCTGTTCTGAGCGTTCATAGTAGATATGAGCGTTGTTGTGGAGCTCGAATATCAATTCGTATATAAGTGCAGGTACACCGTCGGTTTTGGTGTGTAGCTCCTGGCTTAACTCACGGACTCTAGCCTCGCTCAAGCTCAGCATATCTGCCAGCAATGCACGGACATCTGATTTGTCTAGCAGGTGTAGGTCTAGCGTTGTCGAACTTGTATTGAGTCGCGGTTCGGCAATGATTCTTGGATCAAACTCATTCCAGGTCGTCAGCACAAACAGTTTTCGTTGCTCGGAAGCGACGGCAAGGAACCGTTCTACGCATTCGGCGGGTAAGGTATGGCAATTATCCAGTACAACAACCAATGAATTAGGTGCGAGAGAGGTAAGCAACTCGATAATACCTTCGCCAGGTAAGCCGGCGCCGGATATGCGCTCAATGACCGCATCCAGCTCATCAATATAATCTGCTAAAGCGGTGAGGTTTACAGACTTGTTGCGACGAATCTTTTCCAATGTATTTTGACCGGCATCTTCTTGTAAAGATAAGAGGTGCCTGAGTAGTAATCTCAGGCATTCGATCCATAACGTGTCAGTATCAAGGACATCTATTGATGCGCAATCTAGGTGAGCGGTGAGCCCCGCGTGACGGAGTGAGTTGGTAGCCACGTCTTGTGCCAATGCACTCTTACCCATACCAGCACCGCCGTTCACGTGTGCATATAAAACCTCGCCCTGTTTGGTGCGTTCCAGCAACTCCGCAATGATTTGCTGCTGTTTTGCACGACCATATAGTTTTTTGGGTCGTACAAGTTGTTCGTTACGATCAGTTCGACCTAGTTTAAAAGGTACAACGTTGTTGAATTGTGCCGCTGAGTTCAGATCATCGATGAGACTCGCGGCACTCTGATAGCGCTTTTCGGGCTGCTTAGAGAGGAGCTTGTTGACCACTTCGCCTAACCAGTCTGGTACTTCGCTGTTGATCTCCGTCAAATTTGGCGGTGACGCTGCGATGTGGGCATGAATCAATTCCAAGGGATCTGACTGGGTGAACGGTGGCGTTCCGGCGAAGAGCTCGAATAATGTCGCGCCCAATGAATACAAGTCTGTGCGCAGGTCAATGCTGCGGTTAACTCTGCCGGTTTGTTCTGGCGATATGTAAGGCAAAGTACCGGTTAGAGCATTTATATCGTCAGCAGCCTGGCTATAGCTTTGGAGTGTGGCCAGACCAAAGTCGATGAGTTTTACCTGATGGTGTTTTTCTTTTTCTTCGTCTTTTTCTTCGTCTTTTTCTTCAATTGGACTTTCAATGATTATGACATTGGCGGGGTTTATGTCGCGATGAATTACCCCTTCGTCGTGTACCGATTGCACTGCAACAGCAAGCTGCATCGCAATGTCCAATCGGTCGTTTAGCGTCACTGTCTGGGTTCGCAAGTAGTCACGAAGCGACGTGCCATGATCATCGGCAAATATTATTTGCCAGTCGTGATCGTCGAAATGAAGCGCGGTAGGGACGTAGGGGCTAATAAGCGAACGTAGTAGTTCGTACTCTCTTTGATATCGAGCAATGGCGGTTGGCGTACGAGCTATAGGGCGAAGACGTTTTCTAACGACCGCTTGGTCGCGCCATTCTCCGCGGCTGACACTTGTGCCAGCGCTTTCATAAATGAGTGTGTCCATTCCGAATGTGGTGGATGTGGCGATTGACTAGGCTAGACCACCTCAGGGGTGAACAGATAGCCGGTTCCGTGGATTGTCGCGATAATCTTCGCATTCGCCGCTCGTTCACCTAGCTTTTTGCGGAGTTGGCCAACCAATACATCGATATAGCGATCGTCTGGGAACCACTCGCGGTTCCGAATGCGGTTCATCAACTGATCGCGATTCATGACCTCACCTGCTTGTTCCATGAATGCCAGTAGCAACTGATATTCACCTGCCGAAAGCTGATTCGGTTCGCCCTCTGGTGTGGTTAGCTCGCGTTTGTTTAGATCGAGCTTCCAGCCGTCAAACGTCCGCATGTGGTTACGCTTACGCTGGCTTTGTTGAATCTGTACTCGCCGGATAAGGTTGCGAGCCCGGCTTAGTAGTTCGCGCGGATCAAATGGTTTGGTGACGTAGTCATCTGCGCCACTTTCTAAGCCAAGAATTCTATCAATTTGTTCTTGTTTAGAGGTGACGAGAATTATGCCAATATCTGAGCGCGCTCGTATTTCTCGAGTGAGGGTTAAACCATCTTTGCCTGGTAGTTTAATATCAAGCAACACTAGTATAACGTTGGTATCTTCAACTATCTTTTGAACTTCATCTCCCGAGCCGGTAGATGAAACACGAAAGCCCTCTTCCTCAAAATAGGAAACTAGTTGTTCTCTTGTTATTGGTTCGTCTTCGACGACTAATATATGATCTGGTTCGCTCATAGTTCCCAGTCCTATTGGAACAATTTAAAGACATGTCTCGATCAGCTAGTAATCCAGATAGTAACCAAAAACTCAAGCGACTACGGTCGAGGTTGAGTGGTCCATCACATGATTAGAATACCGTCAGATCAGTTATCTGAGGTGGCTCTGGAAGGCATTGTCGATGCGTTCATCCTACGTGAAGGCACCGACTATGGACACCAAGACATCGACATTGAGACAAAACGATTGAGGGTACGCAGACAACTTGACGCTGAAGTCGCCGCAATCTTCTACTATCCCGAAAGCGATTACATAGACCTACGATTACTCGACGACAGTGGTGAGCCGAAAGACTAGTGAACCGCCCCGGTTTCTCTGGAGACTTGGCTGTTTGATGCGGAATGCCCCGGGTTTGATGGACACCTCCAGGCTGTGATCTGAGCATAGAAGGAAGTGTAATGAGTAACCAAAGATTCAGTCCAGAGTTTAAAGATGAAGAACGCTATAGAAGTTTTACGGCGCTTCTGTTGGTTTTAGGGCTTTCAAGAATGGCTGGCTGAGCCTCGGTTACAATTTATCGGGCTTCGATGATGAAGACTTCGTTGGAGCGGAATTTAGCCACCGTGGCGTGTTTCTTAAATTGTGTATCAAGTTTGATCAGTTTTCAGCCAAACGCTTCTTAGAGTACGCCAACCTTTCAAGTTCTATAGATTCCCAACATGCCAACGGTGGCTAACAGCTCAATTTGCGTATCGGCATTGAATCTAGGGTAGCACCACGGTATCGTGCCGCGATTTTTGTGAAAAGAGAGCGTTATGAGGCAACGGATTAAAGGAATAGTCGTAGGTTTGACGTTATTGGTGACGGGTGCGATCCACGCAGCCCCAGAATCAAGCCCTCTTTTGGAAGAAGTTGTTGTCCAGGCGAGTTCCAGTATCACTCAAAAACTTGGCGACACCGGTTCAAGTTCGGTGTTGTTAGCTGACGAAATTATAGATATTGGTGCCAGTCACATTAATGAAACCTTATCCCGAATTCCTGGGGTTTGGATTTCGCGTGGATCGGGTCAAGAACATCTCACTGGCATACGCAGTGCTGTTTACACAGGTGCCGGTGCATGCGGCGAATTCAGCTATCTAGAAAACGGCGTTCCCTTGCGACCGCAAGGTTTCTGCAACATTAATAATTTGTTTGAGGCCAACACGGAGCAGGCGGCGGCGATAGAAGTTTGGCGTGGTCCGGCCAGTGCCGTACTCGGTGGTAATGCACTGCATGGAGCAATTAACGTCATCACGCCGCAACCCGACGGGTTTGGCTTTAGTGTTGAAGGCGGACCATACGACTATTACCGAGCTCAAGTTTGGGGTGGTGTCGAAGTTCAGGGACACCAATTGGGTGTTAGCTTTGTCGGTGCCAATTCAGATGGGTATCGCGATGATACGGGTTACGGGCAGCAAAAATTGCATCTCACCCATATGGGAGAAATCGGCGAGTGGAGCGTCAGTAATCATGTTACCGCGACGCTATTAAATCAAGAAACCGGCGGCTTCGTTACCGGCTTTGATGCCTACCAAGACGGTGACTTGCGGGATACAAATCCTAACCCGGAGGCCTATCGAGATGCTTGGTCACTGCGTTGGGTGGGGGAGTTGAGCCGGGATCAGTGGACCATTAAGCCCTATATACGAAGATCGAAGATGGCATTTCTGCAGCATTTTCTCCCAGGTCAGCCGCTTGAAGAGAACGAACAATCCAGCCTAGGTAGTATTGTCAACTATCTGATTAATAACGATAAATATGACTTAGATGTAGGTGGTCATTTCGAAATCATGGATGCTTCATTGAGCGAATTTCAAGCGAATCCAGCCACGGGTAGTGCATTTTTGGTCGCCACTAGACCTCAAGGTTTGCATTACGATTACGACGTCAGTTCGTGGATGGTTGCGGGCTTTTATAATCTTTCGGTCGCACTGTCTGAGAAAACCGATTTTATACACAGTTTGCGTGTTGAACACCTAGCATATGATTACGACAACAATCACATTGTCGGTAATACCAGAGATGATGGCACACCCTGTGGCTTTGGCGGATGTCTATATAGTCGACCTGCAAGTCGGGACGACAGTTTTACTAATGTCGGAGTGCGTTTTGGATTTGAAACTCGACTCGGTGAAAGCGGCGATAAATTAGCCTATGCAACTGTAAGTACAGGCTTCCGCCCACCGCAAGCAACGGAACTTTACCGTCTGCGAGGTGGTCAAGAGGTAGCCGATTTAGACACCGAGGAGTTGATCAGTTTGGAAGCTGGTTTGAAAACTGAGCATTGGAACGTCGCAATCTACCGAGAAAAAACCAGAAACCTCATTTTGAGAGATTCTGAGGCCTTTAATATTTCCAACGGTGAAACGATTTCTGTAGGCATAGAGTTAGAAGGGCGCTGGCAAAGAGGTGCACATACGTTTTCAGTGGCAACCAGTTTTGCTAAGCACGAATACGCCTTCGATAGAATGGCAGATGGCCGCGAGACAATTGAAGATGGTAATCAAATTGATACTGCGCCTCGTTGGCTAGGCAACTTGCGTTGGGCTACTCAGTTCAGTGAACGAGTCTCACAGGAGCTCGAACTAAACATTGTCGGCGAGCATTATGTAAACGCCGCGAATACAGCTAACTACGATGGGCATCGAGTGCTTAACTGGCGCGCTCAATATCAGGTCAGTGAAAATTTGGAGATTTACGGACGGATTATCAATGTTCTGAACGAGCGCTACGCTGACCGTGCCGATTTCGCTTTCGGCTCCTATCGGTACTTCCCGGGGATGCCTCGCCAGTTTTACCTAGGGGTGCGCTACCAAGCCCATTAGCACTGTCGCTAAGGAGTGACATGTCTGCAAATCCGCGAATGCCAAAAGTCGATGTCACGGTCTCCCCTAAAGGGAGTCTGGAACTGCTTTCGCAAAAAGAAGTCTCGACCCTAACGGAAGGTGCCCAACGCGCTCGGTTGCAATCGCTCTATCGGCGTTGCGCATTGGCTGTGCTTAACACAGGGAATGAAACTGATGATGCCGCGGAACTGTTCGAGGCCTATGCAGACTTCTCCATAGAAGTAGCCCAGCGCACACGAGGTCTGGAGCTACATATTAAAAACGCTCCAGCCAGCGCCTTTGTTGACCACCGAATGCTCGAAGGTATTCGCCAGCATCTCTTTGCGGTATTGCGCGATATTATCTATATGGGGTCGGAAATAAATGACCCTGCACGTTATGACTTAACAGAACCTCGCGGTATCACTGACGCCGTCTTCCAGATGCTCAAGCACGCAGGCGTCATGGAGCCTGGCATGCGGCCGAATCTAGTCGTGTGTTGGGGTGGCCATTCGATTTCCCGAGAGGAATACGATTACACAAAAGAGGTTGGCTACCACCTCGGCCTGCGTCGTTTTGACATCTGCACAGGGTGCGGACCTGGAGCGATGAAAGGGCCAATGAAGGGCGCGTTCGTAGGCCACGCAAAACAACGTGTCGTTGGCTCTCGTTTCATCGGACTCAGTGAACCTGGCATCATAGCTGCCGAACCACCGAATCCGATGGTGAACCGCTTGGTCATCATGCCTGACATAGAAAAGCGACTGGAAGCATTTGTGCGTCTCGGTCACGGCATTATAGTTTTCCCTGGCGGCGTCGGAACCGCAGAAGAGATATTGTATCTTTTGGGGATATTGTTAGATCCAAAAAATGCAGAAATCGAACTGCCAGTTTTATTCACGGGTCCTGCGAGCGCGGCTGCCTACTTCGAAGAATTAGACCGGTTTCTAAAGCTGCTGTTCGGAGATGAAATTAGTAGTAAGTACGCCATAGTGATTGATGACGCCGAAGAAGTCGGGCGGCAAATGGCTGCCTCTGTGCGTCGGGTGCGGAAACAACGATCTGCCTCAGGCGATGCCTATTATTTTAACTGGCTACTGCATATACCCCCTGAACATCAACGGGCTTTTGAAGCGACTCACGAGAATGTTGCCGGACTCGAGTTGAATCGCGATCTACCCCCCGGTGAACTTGCAGTGCAAGTGCGTCGAGCGTTCTCGGCCATTGTTGCTGGCAACGTTAAAGAAGACGGCGTGCGGGCTATCCGCGAACACGGTCCCTTTCAGCTAACTGCAGATAAAAATTTGGTAGAAGCGTTAGACAAACTATTAACTGCCTTTTCGGCTCAGGGGCGTATGAAGCTCCATGGCGAATACTCACCTTGTTATGAGGTGGTAACAGGTTCTGAGTCATCGTGAGCATTAGCCTTTCTCAGTTAAGTGCCCGCCGCGATGCTGTGAACATTTTTGAGCCCATTGATCTAGAGTTAGATCAGCCGACAGCCGTTGAAGTGGTGGGTCCAAATGGCGCGGGGAAAACGACTTTGCTGAGAACCATGGCGGGTCTCTACGAGCAGTTCGATGGCACTTTTAACGTGCCGCCGTTGTTGTATCAAGGTCATCGGTTAGGATTGGATGAGCTAGAAACCGTTGCCGAAAATTTGATGGCTTATGCCGAGCTAGAAAATAGGCAAGTTAGCGAAAAGACCTTACGCCGCGTTCTTTCCAAAACTGGAATGTTACGCCATGGACTTGCCTTGGTAGGAAAGCTCTCCCAGGGTCAGCAGCGACGTGTCTGCATGGCACGTTGGTTACTGAGCGAACGTCCCCTGTGGTTATTGGATGAGCCCCTAACTGCGCTTGATCAAAAAGGTCAGCAGTTATTGGTTAAGCTCATTAGCGATCACGTCGCCGCCGGTGGATGGGTGATCTATAGCTCTCACGTAGGTCTCGAGATCGAGCACAAAGTCACTGTGCAGGTGACTGCGCTTTGATGTTGCTCCGTGAGTTGATGCTTGTTACTCGAGAACCGATGCGAGTTTTGAATCCGCTGGCGTTTCTGCTGTTGGCGATTATGCTATTTGCGCTGGCGGTTCCGCGTGAATTATTGGCTCAATATGGGGGGGCAGTATTGTGGGTGGTTGTGTTGTTAACCACAATCTTGTCGCTGGACGACCTGTTTAGACGTCGGTTTGATAACGGCACATTGGAGCAAATGCTGTTGTTAGCGCCAGCCCCTTTTTGGGCGGTGATGACGCGCCTATTTGTGCACTGGCTTTATAGTGGATTCCTAATAACCCTAATCAGCCCAGTATTAGGAACGATGTTGCATGTTGAATCTGAGTATTTGGGTATGTTGGCCTTGTCGTTGCTAGTTGGCACGCCGGCGCTAACGTTGCTGGGTGGCATGGGCGCCGCGTTGACGGTGGGGTTTAGC
>JBNMMV010000096.1:0-12398 GCA_051270205.1 Limisphaerales bacterium | reverse complement strand
GCATGATTCGGCGGTTGCCTTCCAGGGGCATATTGACCAACTCCGCGAGGCACCCATAACTCAGGTCCGCATCGCGGTCTCCAATCTGGTCGCCGAAGTGGTGCCCGGTTTGATTGCCGAACAGGTAGCCAGTCACGATGGCACCAGAGTCGATCTAGTGGTGACTCACGACGTGTTGAATTTGCTGCAGCGGGAAGCTGACATTGCAATTCGCCATGTCCGACCGCATCAGCAAGAGCTCATTTGTAAGCGTATAGGCGCGTTACCCATGGGTGTGTATGCGCACCCCAAGTACTGCGAAAAATACGGTCCGTTAGAGTCGAGTAATGTTGCTGATCATCGATTCATAGAAGGGCTAGGGCGCGATCACTTAACTGAAGGCGCCGCCCGTGAAGGCATTGAGATATTGCCAGAACAAATCTCCTTTCGCACAGACTCCCTGACCTGTCAGCGTGCTGCCGTGGAGTCGGCATGGGGTATGGCTGTTTTTCCTAAGTGGATGGCAGAGTCACATTGGGTGCCAATGTTCGAAGATGCTGTGATGGACGTTGAGGTGTGGTTGGTCGCGCGCCCTGAGGTGCGCGACAATCAACCACTGAAGAAGTTGTTCCGGGCGCTAGGTGAAGCTTTGGAACGCCATCTGTTGCAGCCTCAGCCTAGATAACTGTGGTATTAGACGGGTCGTCTGCCGCGGCAAGGTTCGCCTTTCGCGCTTCGACTAAATCAGGCACGATGCTGTCGAGTTCGTCCAGCTGCCATACGCCAGATGATTTCTTGTACTGCTTGATAACTCGCGGCTGCTGCATAATGCCGATGCCACCACGACCGGTATGAAATATTTCTGACGTAATGCTCGCGCCTTCTTCTCCTGCTAGCCAAGCTACAATGGGCGCGATGTGTTGCGGGCCACCACTTTCTATGTCGCTGTCTTCGGTTTTCTCGCCACGATTTTCACGCAACGGAATGGTCATCCGAGTAAGCGCTCCGGGCGAAATGGTATTTACCGTGCAACCATACTTGGCAAGTTCTAGGGCCAGCACACGGGAAAACCCAGCGATGCCAGCTTTTGCCGCACCATAGTTGAGCTGCCCAAAGTTGCCGTAAAGACCCGACACGCTGGAAAAGTTAATGATGCGACAACCCGTATGGTTTTGTTCGCGTATATAGCGAGCGAACGGTCGAGAGCAGCAGTAGTGTCCTTTCAGGTGAACGGCGATTACTGCGTCCCAGTCAGCTTCTTCCATTTTAAAGACAGTTAAGTCGCGAAGAATACCCGCGTTGTTGACCAGGATGTCCATGCGCCCAAATGCATCTAATGCTGAGGCGAGCATTGATTCGCCGCCAGCTACTTCAGCAACAGACTCTGTATTAGAGACAGCTTCACCGCCTAAATCGCGAATTTCTTGAGCTACTTCCTCGGCAATGGAGGTGGTGCCAGTGCCATCGGTGCTGCCACCGAGATCGTTGACCACGACCTTCGCGCCTTCTTGTGCCATGAGTAGAGCAATTTCACGGCCAATGCCGCGACCTGCGCCGGTTACCACGGCTACTTTTTCGTCGAGTCGACCCATCTCTTTCCCCTTGTATCTTTAGACTGCCTAGATATTAATACACGCTTTTTCAATAAACCATGCGGAGTAGCAATGGAAATAGGGGTTGAACCTGAGCATTTGAGTGAGCATTTTGGCTTGGCGACGGTGAATTTGGTGGAAGAAGTCATGACCGAAGGCGTGGATCGCGCCGTATTGTTGATGCGTCATTCGGCGCGTACATTTGACCCCTCCATCAATGATCTGTTGAATAAGCTCACCGACCACGGTCGATCTTTAAGCGAGACATTCGGCAAAAACTTACCTAAAGATCTCTATGTGCGTGGATACACGAGCCCACCCCATCGTTGTGTTGAAACGGCCGAGAAAAGCATTGCAGCACACGTAGCTGCAGGTGGCGAAGCAGGTCGAAGCCGTCCAGTTGAGGCCTTAGGAGTTTTTTACGGTCTAGATCAGCGAAAAATGTGGAAAGGTTTAAGTGTGTCTAGCGGTCTAGCAGACTACATAGGCCAATGGTTTCGAGGTGAGGTGCCTGACGATGCCATGATGCCCCCTGAACTGGCAGTGCAGATGATCTTGCGAGTATTGAAGATGAAACTTGATGAAGCACCAGCGTCTGGTCGTTCTTTGGATTTGTGTGTGACGCACGACATGACCGTTTTTACAGTGCGCCATGGCGTGGGTTTAGAACCTGTCGATGGTCCAACGGTAGAGTTCTTGGATGGTTTAATACTCTACAAAAAAGATGGCCGCACATTAATGCGCAGCCATCATGGGGGCGAGGTAGAGATCCCCTAAGGAACGACTTGGAAGTTTACCAAGAGACTCCTGCGTTCGGTTGAAAGCTCCATCGCGAGTGCTTGTAGTTCCTATGGTTCCTATGGTTTCCACGTTGCACGTAGTTGCGATGACGTGGTTCCAATACTAGGCGCACATTGTTCACTCGTGCGTCGTCTAGCCTAAGAATCCACTTGCCGTTCACGCCGTGTCTAGGGGGGTGGATGACTGATCGACCTTGATCTAAGCGGACATAATCAGTGCTATAGCTACCCACTCGCAGTTGCGCGGCGCCACCGTGGCGTCCTCGATTGTTAACTACAACCTTAACCAGTCGATAGTGGTCCAGGTCGATACCATGCTGACGTTGGGCCAAGCGTTTTAGCTTAATGCGTCCATCACCTCGGACACGAACCGGTAAGTCCAATCGAAGCGGACCTTGTGCGCGATGACCTTTCCGGTTCTCGTCATAGCGTTGGTCGATAGAACGTTGATCGTCATATCGGTCGCGATCTCGACCTTGGTTGTCCGCGCTAGCGGGTAGGGCGGTAATTACCGCTGCGGTTACTATGAGTGTACTTATTAAGGTTTTCATGGCACTTCCTCCTTTAGTTAACGCTGAAGTGTGGAGCCATAATGGACTGAGGCGACTGAATGCAGGGTGAACTGAAAATAAACGCTAACTGAACGGTGCTTAGTCTTTACAGTTGAAGAATCTCTACTAGATTTAAATCAAACGAATGTTGCGCGTGGTCATGGACGACCGGATTTTAGCTTAAGGCTTGAGCACGCTGACATCTGCCTTCTCAAGCTCCTTTCTTATTCACCTGCGCTCATTAGGTTTTCGTTGGATATCGAGGTTTTAGTGATTCTGGGTGTTCAGGTGTCTGTTCACGCTTTTGTGTAACGCTTGAGGTGTGGTTTTGGTAAGGCTAACGCGGTTAGCCCCTTGAAAAGACATGAAGTCGCCAATGGCCGCGACGAGTGCACTGAACAGGGCGTCGTGATCTTCATCTTTCATGTCCAGATGCAGTGCTCTTACTTCCAAGTGCTTATCTTTGCGGTGAACTTTACAATCCATGCGGCCAACGAATCGATCTTGGTACAGCAGCGGCAAACAAAAATAGCCGAACTGGCGTTTGGGTTCGGGCACATAGCATTCAATTTGATAGTCGAAGTTAAACAGGTCCGTGAGACGTTCGCGTTGAATCACGGTGTTGTCGAAAGGTGAAAGAATGTGCAGCTTTTCAGGTAATCGCGGCGAACTTGCGTCTAACAACTGAGGTCGAGCGAGGTAGACGGCGCAATTGGGAATACGTAACCACACGAGTTCGCCCGACTTCAGTCTGCGATCGACCTCGGTTTTCGTCGCTGTGCGTAATTCTGAATCACGCCGTTGATAGGTAATACCTTTTAGACTAACAAAACCGTGGCAGTCCAATTGCTGATCAAGAATGTGGTTGGCGTGTTCGGTAGCGGTTGGCCTGTGCGTGTTCGTGCCCTTGGGTAATACGCGCTCAGGCAAGTCGTAGGTTTTTTGAAACCCTTGTCTGGTAGAGACCATCAAGTCTCCCTGGAAGTAGAGTTGCTGCAATGCGCGTTTTGCAGGTTTCCATTCCCACCATCCACCTGGCGATTTTCCGTCTTCCTCAATGTCTCTTGAACGTAACGCACCTTCCTGATCAATGCGCTTCATGAGCTGTTTCATGAGCTTATAGTCAGGGTTTTTGTACCAATGGCGTTTACCGGATTTTATCGCATCTTTGTAAGGTAGGCTGAATCGATAGTCTGAGATAGGTAGGAATGCAGCGGCGTGTGCCCAGTATTCAAAAACACTGCCCGCTTGCAGCAGGCGTTCTAGCATGTCGGGTTGGTAGTTGGGGACGCGGCTACGGAGAACGTGGTGGTGCGCACGCTCGACCACCGAGATAGTGTCGATTTGAACATAACCCAAGTGCTGAATGGCCTTTTCCGCAGCGCCCAAACCGCGACCAAAACTTTGCGGACGAGTAAGGCCTTGAGCTTGCAGCGCCAACCGCCTGAGCTTGACCAATGATTTAGGCTTGAGTTCAATTTCTTGCACCGCCACATGGTCTACCAATCGTGGCGTGGGTTCAATGTATGCCGATAAACTCAAGGGAAAGACAGCGCCGTCGTTTTTTGGTTATAGTGGTCACAGAGGAGGGCGCATGAAGCCTAAGTTTTGGCTGGAACGTTGGCAATCAAACCAAATCGGCTTTCATCAAGTTGGTCACAATCCTATGTTGGTCGAATTTTGGCCACAACTAGGGCTCGCCTCTGGTGCTAGAGTGTTTGTGCCCTTGTGTGGAAAGAGTTTGGATATGCGTTGGTTGGAAGCTGCGGGTCATTCTGTAACTGGGGTGGAGCTTGCACAAATAGCCGTTGAAAATTACTTCGACCAAGAAACGTCTGAGCAACACATTGTTGATCGTTTCGTGTGTCATCGCGGCGAGCACACTGACATATATCAAGGCGACTTCTTCGATTTAACTTCACCTCTTCTAGAAAATGTTGCTGGTGTATTCGACCGAGGCGCACTCGTTGCACTACCCAAAGACATGCGATTCCGTTATGTCGATCATATGCTGCGGGTAATCCCTGACGGATGTCGTCTATTGCTGCTAACCTTCGAGTATGATCAGTCGCTAGTCAGTGGTCCGCCTCACTCGGTTGAGCAGGAAGAAGTTGAAAGCCTGTACGGCCACCGCTGCGAAATAGAGCAGCTGGATTCGTTTGTTACCAGTACGCTGCCGCCGCACTTTACAAACCAAGGTGTCCGTCAGGCAGTAGAGTCGGTATATCGAATAACCAAGCGCGACTAGCCTGCTGTTTAACCTCTATTTTGGCGAGTGGGGGCTAAATACTTTTTTTCAAGATCTTTTAATTTTCTCTTTTGACACTAAATACTTGTTAACGCGTAGAACAACGCTAAAAAATATTTACACGAAGGAGAAGACTATGAATGTTGTTCGTTGGAACCCCCGACTAGAGTTCGATAACTTGTTTCAACCCACACAGAAGGGACAACTGCGACGTGCAGATTGGCTACCGTTGGTTGATATTCGTGAAACTGAAGGTGACTATCAAATTGATGTAGAAGTGCCGTCTGTGGCTGCTGATGATTTGTCGGTTACTGTGCATGAAGGTGTCTTGTCTGTGAGCGGTGAACGCAAAGCGTCAACCGTCAATGAAGAGCAAGAGCGAGTGCACAGAGTGGAACGTACTACTGGTAAGTTTGTGCGTAGCTTTCAATTGCCAGACGACGCAGATGTCGATGCAGTAGAAGCAGACCACAAAGATGGCGTGCTTTATCTGAAAGTTGCCAAACGGGCGACTGTGCAGGCACGCAACGTCGAGATTCGCTCGCCATTGAGCTAAGTGAGTCTAAGTGGCAAGGTATGATGGCAGGGTGGCCGCCAATGTTTCATTGGGCGGCTACCCAACCATTACAACCTGACTATGTCTACGTGACTCAGATGAGCAAAAGGCTAGATGGAAGAACAAGAAGCACGCGAAATACCGGCCGTTAAACTAAGCCTTCGCGACCGCGTGCGCATTGTTATTTTCGAAGCAGACACGCCGCTGGGTAAAACCTTTGATGTTTGGCTAATCATTTTCATTCTGCTCAGTGTTGCCGCCGTTATGGCGAACACAGTGGAATGGATTCATGCCGAATACGGCGCTTGGTTGTACGCGGCGGAATGGTTCTTTACAGCGATTTTCACCGTTGAATACCTCATTAGGCTTTGGTGTATCCAAAAAACCTGGGCATACGCGCGTAGCTTCTATGGTGTCATCGATTTGATCTGCATCATTCCTATGTATTTAAGTCTGTGGGTTGTCGGTAGCCAATACTTACTGGTGACTCGCATTATTCGAGTCATGCGAATATTCCGTGTGTTACGGATGGTGCGCTATGTAGGTGAAGCGGAACTCATTAGCCAAGCCTTGGTGGCAAGTCGCCGCAAAATCACCGTTTTTATTCTCAGTGTATTCGCTATGACGGTGGTGTTTGGCTCTCTCATGTATGTGATTGAAGGGGGTCGAAACGGCAGTTTCACAAGTATTCCTGACAGTATTTACTGGGCTGTGACCACCATGACCACGGTTGGCTATGGCGATATCGTGCCTGAGTCGGGTCTAGGGCGCGCGCTGGCGACGGTAATTATGGTTATGGGTTACGGGATTATCGCGGTGCCCACCGGTATTGTGACTATGGAATTGAATGAGGCGAATCGTCGCAGAGCAAATACCCGCACCTGCCCAGCTTGTTCGGCCGAGGGTCACAGTCGCGAAGCCGCATTCTGCTGGCGTTGTGGCGAGCAACTGTATCGCCCCGCACCCACCACTGACTGAGCCTCATTCCTGAGCGGCAAGTAATGAATTCCACCCATATGTGTGGATTTGGGCTATTTTTAATTGGGGTTTAGGCGCCGTTTAGGGCAAAATACGCCCCCGAATTTTCAACCATCTAGCCGGATTTTATGAGCCTAAATACGTTTAATTCTAAGAAAACTCTCACCGTAGGTGACCGCGAATACGTCTACTACAGCCTACCTGACGCAGAAGGTCTGGGTGATATTTCCCGTTTACCAGTAACGCTGAAGATTTTGTTAGAAAACTTACTGCGTTACGAAGACAACAACTCTGTAAAAGCAGGTGACATCAAGTCTCTGGGCGAATGGGTAGAAAACCCGCCACCCGCAGAAGAAATTGCCTTTCGGCCAGCTCGAGTACTGATGCAAGATTTTACTGGCGTACCCGCTGTCGCAGATTTGGCCGCCATGCGCTCTGCAGTGGTCGATGCCTCAAAAGATCCGAGCATTATTAACCCGCTGTCTCCAGTTGACCTGGTCATTGATCACTCTGTAATGGTCGACAACTTTGGTACTGAGGAAGCATTCGGTGACAACGTTGAATTAGAAATGGAACGCAACGCCGAGCGCTATCGCTTTTTACGATGGGGCCAAACAGCGTTTGAGAACTTCCGTGTGGTACCACCGGGTACCGGTATTTGTCACCAGGTGAACTTGGAGTATTTGGCAAAAGCGGTTTGGACCAAAGAAGAAAACGGCACAACTGTCGCTTACCCAGACACGTTGGTTGGTACCGACAGTCACACCACAATGATCAACGGCCTAGGTGTTTTGGGCTGGGGGGTGGGTGGTATTGAGGCGGAAGCTGCAATGTTAGGACAGCCCATTAGCATGCTCATTCCCGATGTGGTTGGCTTTAAGCTAACCGGCAACGTCGGTGAAGGCATTACAGCGACTGACGTGGTTCTAGTCATCGTCGAAATGCTCCGTGCCAAGGGTGTGGTCGGTAAGTTTGTAGAGTTCTACGGTGAAGGGTGCGACAACTTGTCTCTCGCCGACCAAGCAACCATTGCAAATATGGCGCCAGAATATGGTGCAACTTGTGGTTTCTTCCCGATCGATAATGAAACGATCAAGTATTTGAAGCTTACCGGTCGGGATGCAGAAACCGTAGCGCTGGTTGAAGCCTATGCGAAAGCGCAAGGCATGTTCCGCGATGAAAGTTCTGCGGAGCCGGTTTACACCGATACCATGTCGCTAGATTTGTCGACCGTCGTGCCGAGTCTTGCAGGTCCTAAGCGCCCACAAGACCGGGTTGCGATGACAGACCTGAAAAAAGCATTCGACGAAGCTTTGGAATTGTACGGACGTACATCTACCGCAACCGCGATGGTGCCTGGCAAAGACTACGAACTCACCGACGGTGATGTCGTCATTGCAGCCATCACCTCGTGCACCAACACTTCAAACCCAGCAGTAATGTTAGCTGCGGGTTTGGTCGCGCAAAAGGCCTTGGCGCGCGGCCTACAAGTGAAGCCTTGGGTTAAGACGTCACTTGCGCCTGGGTCTAAAGTGGTCACTGAATATTTGGTTGCCACCGGTTTGCAGAGTTCGCTGAACGGACTTGGCTTTAATCTGGTCGGCTATGGCTGCACCACCTGTATTGGTAACAGTGGTCCGCTGCCTGGTCATATTTCTGAAGCGATCAACTCGAGTGACTTGATGGTCGCCTCGGTACTTTCAGGGAATCGTAACTTCGAAGGGCGTGTTCACCAGGAAGTACGTACCAACTGGTTAGCTTCTCCGCCGCTGGTTGTGGCTTACGCACTGGCAGGCACCACACGTATCAACTTAGCGACAGATCCTATTGCTCAAGATGCAGACGGTAATGACGTTATGTTGTCGGATATCTGGCCATCGAACCAAGAGGTTCGTGAAGCGGTCGATCAAGTGTCGGTTGATATGTTTGATCGTCAGTACAGCGATGTATTTACTGGGCCTCAAGCTTGGCAAGACATTGAAGTTTCCTCTAGTGGAACTTATGGCTGGGAAGAATCAACCTACATCAAGCAACCACCCTTCTTCTCTGTAGGTGGTGAGCTGGAGCAGAGCATTGGTGTTGAAGGCGCTCGAGTACTTGCATTACTCGGTGACTCTGTAACCACTGACCATATCTCTCCAGCGGGTGCTATTCAGGCCGACAGTCCAGCAGGGCATTACCTGCAGCAGCATGGTGTTGATGTCGCTGAGTTTAATTCCTACGGATCAAGACGTGGTAACCACGAGGTGATGATGCGTGGCACCTTTGCCAACATCCGCATTCGTAATGAAATGGTGCCTAATAGGGAAGGCGGTTATACGGTACACGTTCCTTCCGGAGACGAGCTTTCTATATATGACGCAGCCATGCGTTACGAAGGCGAGGGCACACCATTGGTTGTCTTTGCAGGCAAGGAATATGGAACAGGCTCTAGCCGAGATTGGGCAGCGAAGGGTACACGCTTGTTAGGGGTGAAAGCCGTTGTTGCTGAAAGCTTCGAACGAATCCACCGATCAAATCTAATCGGCATGGGTGTACTACCCCTACAGTTTAAAGAAGGCGACGGACGAGCAAGCTTAGGATTGACCGGCGACGAAATTGTAGACGTTAAACTCCCTGAGGGTGCGACGGAAACAACACGCCAGGAAATTGAAGTAGTGATTAAATCGGCGGATGGCAGCAAACGTACTGTCATGGTGGATTCAAGACTCGATACGGACAATGAGATCGCTTACTTCAAAAGCGGTGGCATTTTGCAGTATGTTTTGAATAATCTCGTCGAAGCCGGATAAATCTGCTAATAGTCCTAGACTTTTAGGACTGACTGATACATGATGCGCGCCGCTCAAACAGCGGCGCTTTCCTTTCTGAAGATAAAAACCTTTGTTTTCAACATCATGGATACTAAAAGTGTGCGCTGGTTCAGGGACAACATATTTGCGGACGCGTTATTTTAACAAGTTTGCACCGTAGTAATGGCGATAAAGTGATAAATAGAGACGAATCAAGACTCATAGCACTCGAGCGCAAGAACTTACTGGACCGCTCCAGCAAGCGACAGCAGAAACCTGCCCGTTCGGCAACTACTCGTAGTACCAAACGCTAACACCTAGCTGATCTCAGATTTTTTCTGATAAGCGCGCCTTTCAGGCGTGCTTTTGTGTGCCTTCTTATTAGCAATTTTTCCGAGTTTTTCCTGTTTACATGGAACAATTCCGTTTAATAATGGTTAATTGGGTTGTTTCCCATGGGATCGGAGAGGGCGGATATGAGCTGTGTGGAGAAGAAAGTGTTGGTAGGCCCGGTGGTTAGGCTACGAGTTCCGCATTTGCAGGTGTTACACCGACCATTTCCGCATACTAAGTGTTATACGTCCAGCTCTCGGCAAGCAGAATGACGATTCAAGATCTAGGTTCCATTGGTGAACTCGTTAGTGCAATCGCAATCTTGATCACTTTGGTTTATCTGGCAGTACAGGTTAAGTACGCAAGAATGGCAACGGTAGATAGGAATCGAGAAACCAGGGTTAACGGGATTATCGAGATCAACAACCGACTAGCGAACAATCCAGATCTCCGCCAAGCATTCGATAAAACGACGGGCGACGAATGGAAGATTATGTTGCAAGATTTCGCATCAGCTTGGGGTGTTAGTGTAGAAGAAGCGAGTGCAGTTTTCTGGACTCAGTCAGACTTTGTATGGCTGCATTGGGCGCAGTACAGGTCAACTAAAACTATCGAAGATCAGAATGAACTAGAGAATATAGTTAGATTTTGGTACTCGGCACCACCGACATCAACGATGATGGAAAACGATACATTTAGATCAATCTATGATCCTGATTTCATCGCATGGGTCGATACGATTCTGCCCACGGGAGACGTATAACATGCAGTTGAAGTCATTCGCCTCACTTTCACGCTCGTTACGGTGAACACGAACTGCGTGTCACGATCTCCACCGGCGCCTTTCTTTCTGGGAATTTTCCCAAAAGGGCTGAAAAGCTAGTTCTTGAATGGCTCGGTTTACATCGAGACGAACTTATGGAAGATTGGGGGCTTGCACAACAACGCAAAACGTTACAGAAGATCGAGCCCCTGGAGTAGAGAATGACACCCAAAATTCAAACTGCGCGATATTTTCAAGAGTACCAAATTGAGGTCACTTTTGAGGACGGGAAGACAGGGGTCATCGACCTCTGCAACGAACTATGGGGTGAGGTATTCGAGCCTCTCAAGGATATTGAACAGTTCAAGAAATTTCGCATTGATAACGAACTTGCGACAATAGTATGGCCGACGGGAGCTGACCTTGCTCCTGAATTTCTTTACCAATCCGCTGCGTAATCTCTTTTTGGAAGGTTTGCAAACTGCAAGCGTAACCAGTCCCCGCCTAACGTGTAGTTGGAGTGGATGGGATGCTTCCTACGCTTTAGTGGACACCTTTAACTAACGTTAAAAGGAGTCTACACATGCCAAAATCTGGCCCACGATCACTCTACAAATACACTGAAGAGTTCAAAGCAACTGCTGTTCGTCTGAGCGAACTGGACGGCGTCGAAGTACAAGAAGTCGCCGCTGCCCTTTACATACACCCCTTCATGTTGTCTCGTTGGCGTAAACAAGTACGTGAAGGAATCATTGTGGCCAAAGGTAATGACATCGATCCTAAGCTCGCCGCTGAGCTCAAAGAACTGCGCAAGATCAAAAAGGAACACGCCAAGCTCTTAGTCGAGCATGACATTTTAAAAAAAGCCATCGCGTTCACTTCCAAACGAAAAGCGACATCTTCAACTTCATCCAACATCACCAAGAAGAAGTCAAAGTGACTCGAATGTGTAGCTGGTTCGACGTCAGCACCAGTGGCTTCTATGCCTGGCGTGATCGGCAACTCAGCAACCGTGCTATTGAAGATGAGGCTTGGCTAGAGCAGATCAAGCAGGCCTTCACGGACGGCCGGGGGACCTATGGCAGCCCCAGAGTACACGCGGCTCTTAAAGCCAAAGGTCATTCCATCGGAAAGCGCAGAGTTGAACGCATCATGCGAAACAACGGTATACAGGCTAATTCCACGCACCTATACCGCCGAGTACCGGGTATCGGTCGTTTCTATAAAAGCGTCAACAACCGCATCCAAGGCCTAGAGGTGACTCGACCCAATCAGGTCTGGGTGGGAGATGTCACTTACTTAAAAGTCGATGGTGAATGGCGCTATCTCGCCACCGTCATGGATCGCTACTCACGCAAGCTCATCGGCTGGGCATATGGTCACGACAAGACCGCTGCGCTCACTTGCCGTGCCTTGCGCCGTGCGATTAAAAATAGGCAACCCGGAGTGGACACTGTCTTTCACAGCGACAGAGGGGTTGAGTATTTGGCGGACAAGCACAAACAAGTGCTTAAACAGCACAAGCTCCTGCAGTCCACCAACCGACCCAGACGCATGACTGACAACGCGCATATGGAGTCTTGGTACAAATCTATGAAGTCGGATATGTACCACCGATCAACGTTTAACAACGATGGCACACTGTACAAAGCGATTCGATCTTACATCGACTTTTACAACCAACATCGGCTACATTCATCACTGGGATATCGCACGCCATCGGAGTTTGAAGCGTTATGCGCCTAGATCAACAATCCATCACTCACCTAACCACAGGTGTCCACTTTTGCGTAGGAACTCTCCCGC
>JBNMMV010000095.1:0-12502 GCA_051270205.1 Limisphaerales bacterium | reverse complement strand
GGTGCCATCGATTTCGTTTGTCAGGGTGCCGCCCAGCAAATTGGTCATGTAGATGATTCGTATGCCGTGGTACTGCGTATCATTGACGTCGACCTCATTCGAGTTGACCTCTTGAAGTCCCGCAGACTCGACAAGTAGTCCTGTTTCTTCTTTCACTTCTCTTATCATGGCGTCTATGGGAGATTCTCTAAATTCCAGTCCACCTCCGGGTAAGGTCCACTGACCCTTAAGGCGAGGAAGTTGGTCAGAAATCCGGCAGAGCAAAATATTCTCGTTATCAACGACAAGCCCGTATGCCGAAACGCGGGTCACTCTAGTTTGCGTCCGGTCTTGACTCACTTTGCTTGAACCCGCACCGCGAGTTCTTTCTGCGTGAGTGTTCAGTATTTTTGTACAGATTTTTCTACCATGCGTTGAACTTTATGACATCGCCTTCATGAACGTCCCCATGTCGAAATAGTCTCTCCAGACCTGAATTTTTCCATCGCGCATTTCGAATACCCCGAGACAGGGTAAGTCGACGTCGCCGTTCTGTGTTTTTGTTTTGTCGAGTCGCTCGCAAAAAACCGTATGTCCTTCTCCCGCGATGTTGAGAATTTCCCAAGAGGTCTCAGTCCAATTAGCAATAAAACCTGCAATGAACTTTTCGACCGCGACCCTGCCCGCCACGGGTTTGGCAGGCATATTGTAATAGATGCCATCTTCGGTGAAGTAATTTGCGAGCCTTGGGGCATCTAGCGTGCTCCAGCAGTTTATGAACTCGCGGATTGTCTCTACGTCGGAATTTGTTTCGGTTTGCATTGTTTGTCCTAACTCGGTTTATAGCCTAGACAGTAGGTTACCAATTTGTTGCCGTCTAGGTCTCTAAAGTATCCGCCGTAGAAGCCCATGGAGGATCCCCGGTCATGTGGTTGTCCTTCGTCAGATGCGCCCAGCGCAATGGCTTTTGCATACATACTTTCTACTGCTGCGGGTGTTTCCACGTCGATTGCGATCATGACGCCGTTGCCAATGGTGGCCGATTCGCCATCGAATGGCGTAATAACTGAAAACATGGTTTCGCCCGGATTCTTACCCCACCCCAGCATCCTTTCATCTGTCATTACTCGTTTAGCGCCGATCTCTACAAACAGAGCATCGTAAAAGCTAGCCGCCCGTTCGAGGTCGTTGGTGCCAAGCGTCAGGTAACCGATCATGATTGCGGTGGCCGATGGTCACCGTTTGGCCCGGGAGTAACGTGTATGAACTGTGTTTTTTCCAGGACGTCAACCGTATGCCACTCGCCAGCAGCAATAACGCAGGCTTGTCCTGGCTCAGGGTCCCATGGTGTGTGCGGCGAAGAATCACCGGTGACTCTCAATCTGCCTGAAATCACGTAGATGACTTCGTCCCCATCAGGATGCGCTTCGCCCCCGTGGGGTGCGCTGTGTTCCATAGTGACGACACCCATGGTCATACCATCAATCCGTTTCGGTGGTCCAGGAAGTCGCTCGCTCGGGGTCACCGAAAGATCTCGATGAACATCGAAGGAAAATCGACTCGCATCGACCGGCTTTATCTTTCTCATTCCATGCTCCCTCGCGCATAGGCCATGCCAATAGTCTCTGTAAGCCTAACACCGATAACGGCGGCCAGCCTGCCACGGCCACCGAGATTACTCGAGTGAGTCCGGCAACAAAAAAGGTTGCGAACGCCAACGCCTACATATGACGATATTTTGGAATATCCATACTGCCCAATAAGAATATGCCACCAAACAAGCCAAACGCAGCACCGTAAAAAAAACCGACGCTGACGTGAGCTTTGTAGGCGCCAACATAAGCAAAAGGAAAGTCCTCTACACAAACCGTTAACAAGCCATCGTGCAGAAGCTCGGTTACATTAGTGGCCGTGGTACGCATCACTCGAAACCAATCTGCAGCGATTTTGCTGAGCGCATCTTGATGGTCGGATCGCTACCCGATGATTTTTGGGTCGTTTTCTTGTGACGCGGAAAATGTGAGCATGCTCATGCTTCTATTTCTCTCTAAAATTTCTAACCCAAGAGAATACTAAACCTATAGACCAGGAAATGATGAACGGTAAAGCGATGGTTAGCACAAGGGTATGGATAAAGGCCGGATTCGTTGCTGGTCCCCCTAGCCGGTCGAAAGCGACAAGCCATACAATCGTAGTAGCTAGTACTGACACGCAGATGGAAGCCACCAGCGTATGTCGGGTAACTGAATGCACCAACAGAGCGATGGGGGCAGTTATGAACAGTACAAGCATGGCACGCCAACGATGACAATTAGTCTAGAAATCCGCATGTATCTGCCCCGTCAAATTTTCTGATTTGGAATGGAGAAACTTCTTTGTGTGAATCGCGGGTGATTTGTCACCTTCTACTCAGTATTCGGTTCAACCGGTTCGTTAAGTGTCCCTTCGGCCAGGTCTTTTAAACGCCCCAGAAACCGATCTTGCCACATGTTTTGTGTTTGATCTTGAAACTCCTTCGAGTCTCTTGTTACGCGTAATGGATTTTCTTATTCTCCAGTCCACGTATAGCGCCGGGACATAGTCAGTGACACTTCGTTCCCGATGGGTGTTGGATGTAGCGTCATCACACCAATTCCTGTGACAAACTCATCTTTGAATGTCATGGGAAGATTAACAATGGCCATCATTTTATTGGCAATCACTTTGGTAACTTGAACTTTGAATTCTTGACCCGCGTAGAGCTGCAATACCTGACCCTCAGTTCCTGGTTTACCGGACAAGCTCGAAAGTTCGAAATCGAACATCCAGGATTTTAGATCTATTAGAATCGGCCAGACGCGGGTCGGTGGTGCCGCTATGATGACTCGGTAGTGGGTTACTAAGTTATAGGTTTCTAACCCAGGTTCCGTAGTCAGCGATTCCGAATTCCCGAGCGCTGATGAAACGAACGCTATGTAGAGTATAAGACCGGTGAATATTTTGGACTGCATCAGTATCAAACGTCCAGGCTATCTCTCGATTCAAGGCAGCTATAAATTGCGGGACGACTCTGTGTACCCATTAGCCCAACATAGAAGTCGTCTGATTTCTTCTCACCTGACATTTGACTCTCCGCAGATTTATGTTGCCATTATGTGATATGAACTCTAAATCCTTGGCAAGTGGGTGCGAGAATTTATTAGGCCCGTTTACTTGTGAAAGTCGACGTAGAAAGAGACTTTGCCCTCGGGTTTCACCTCATGCAGTACTTCGGGTTCTACGACCCCCGGATGATCTGCATCAAGAAGGTGTTCTTCTAATATTGGTTCAAGGATTCGATAGAGAAGTTGTCCTTCTAGAATCACTATTTTCCCCCAAGTCCCAGTCTTGGTTTTGTGTGCTTTCAGTAGTCCGCCGGGAACTGAGGCTTCGCTAAAGACAGCCGTTTTTTTATAGGAACTACATTGCTCAGGAATTGATTCCATCTTAATCAAACCTCATTTTTCTAATCTGACTCTGACCAACTGTAGTCGTATTATCACAGACTAGGTAATTATCGTTGCATTTTGACTCGGCAATAAAATGTAAAGACTAACGAATTTATCTAGGTGATATACCGGCAAGTTGAATTCATCGGCGAGATGTCGTGTCATGGTGGTTTTACCGACACCCGCGTTCCTGGTCACATGAATGCGCATGGTAATCGCAGATGTCTAGCTTCCATAAAAACTCAGCTCTTTGCTCTTTCTAGGCGAAAGTAATCACCATCGTCCACTCAAGCTATATTGCACACTACCCCATGAAGAATGCATTGAGTTTGTTCCCCTCAAGGTCCCTGAAATAGCCGGCGTAGAATCCATCGCCTCTTTGTCCTGGTGCACCTTCGTCGGTGCCACCTAGTTCGATGGCTTTATTGTAGAGCGCGTCTACTTCTTCCTTGGACCTAGCGCGTATTGCCACCATGACACCATTACCTACGGTTGCTGCTTCGCCATCGAATGGTTTGGCCAGTGCTAGGGCAGAGTCCTCCATTGAGGTACCCCAGAGAACGAAAGTGCCCATGTCCATAATCCGGGTGGCACCACACACTAAAAATAGCGCATCGTAGAAAGCTGCCGATTCGTCGAAGTTGTTCGCGCCTAAGGTTGTATAGCCGATCAATCCAAATTCTCCAAAAGATGGTGGCAGTTTACACCAGCCCTAGGAATCCAGTAACTGCAATAGGCAGAAAGAACCCCCAACGGGGCAGTGCGCTGAACCTAGCCAGAACATGTGGGTCGAAACTCTTCTTTTGGCACTAACATAATGCGTTCAATTCCCATTCGGTTTTGAGCATCGAATATAGAGTATGGCTCACGAAATGATCATACAACCACTCTGCGTCCCTGGAGACGCCTTCTATCGTAAAACCGAGTTTTGTAGGTATCGCTCGGCTTCGAGTATTCTTAGTTGCGACCGGTATGTCTACCTTGTTGAGTTTTAATTCCGCAAAAGCATAGTCCACCAGTTTTCTAGTACTGCTCATGACGATGCCAACCCCTTGATGATTTTCGTCAATCCAATAACCGATTTCGCAGGTACGATGCGTGCGATCTATGCAGTTGTACCCAATTACGCCAACCGGTTCGTTCTTGAATCGAATGATCGTTACCAGTCCGGTTTTTGTAGCGGCGAGCTTTTGTGAAGAATTAATAAACTCAAGCGAGTCCGCGACAGAAGTGTTGAAGTTTAACCAGGGAAGCCATTCCTGTAGGTGCCCGCGGTTTCTATCTACCAGTGCAAACAAGTCGGGCGCGTCTGCCCGAACGATTTCTGTCAAAACTATATCTGCACTTACAACCAAGTTCTGCATCATCTACAGGGTTCCTTCTGGCGCTTCTACAGTAACGCGTATCACGGTGTCGTCGTTGATCTAAAACCATGGCGTCTCGGATTTGGTGTTCTCACATAGTGAGTTCAAGGCGAGAAGCGTCTGCTTTGTCTGAGAGTACTCCTCTTCGGTTATCGCCTCTTGATCAAAGGCGGACTTCAAATCTAGAAGCTGTTGGCCTAGCGAGACATCGCCCATCGTTACGTGTACGTTTTCTCCATTCCAACATCCTCCCAAAGCAAGAGTTAGAAGGGCAATGGGTAAGAATCTATAGATCATAGGGGAATTCCAAATTGTAATATCATCGTATTGCATCGACACTTTTTTCCCAATTTTGTCCATCAAAGGGCGTTCTATTGAGGAAATCAAAACCGTCATCCAAGCACCTTGCATTCACATCATAACCACCGGGGTGAGATCGCGGTCGACTGAAGGGATGGATCCCACACGTTTTACAGAACATGTGTTTGGCAACTTTGGTATTGAACTGATAGGTGTTCAGATTTTCTTCACCTTCTAGCAACTCAAAGTGTTCTGGTTTTGCTATTAAGTTAATAAAACCCTTTTTCACGCAAATTGAGCAATTGCATTCAATAACTTCGAGGGACTCAATCCAGACTTTGAACCGAACAGTCCCGCAATGGCAACCTCCAGTCAGCCAAGTTTTTAATTGGGTGCTCATCCCTAGGTAATCTCCAATGCTCGTATTTCCTGTTCGAATAAATTCATAGATCGCCGAATAATATCAGCGAACTCCGAATTTTCTTGGATCTCCTCTTTAGTGAAATTGGTGCCTAACAAGGGGACTAGCCCGTCTGCCTTGAAAATGTGAACACCAGACATTGTTTCCAGAACGACTTTCAGTGAAGAGTGAGATTGATCTGTTCGTTTTGATGCTTTTAGGAACATAAACGGCTTATCCACGAAGCCATCGCCTTGGACCAGCCAGTCGAAAGCGTTTTTTAATGCGCCAGGGTACCCGCGCGCATATTCGGGAGTAGAAATTACTATTCCGTCGCTATCACGAATGAGAGTGGACCACTCGTCAACAATGGGCAAATCGCTTGGATCTAGGTCTGGAGAAAAAAGAGGGAGTTGACCGATCAGATCAGTTAAGAAGAAATCGAACTCTTCTTCCGAAGAATTTTCCACTGCTGCACGCAGCAGCTTGGTGTTCGTCGAATCAAGCCGAAGGCTTCCAGAAATTCCAACAATTTTCATTTAGCGCCTACTAGATTTTTCAGAGGGTACATCAAGGAAATGTATGCTCCGGAACTGCACTAGGTTTAACCCTGAAAGCTCATCGCGAACTGTTGAAACGCGGGTAGTGCACCCAGTAGTGCAACAGCGGGTGCCATGGCGAGGATAGTTCCACCTCCCCAAAAATAGGCGGGATGAACGCGACCTCTAATGCGTCGGTCTGCGATCATCGCGACCGCTACGTAGATTAATAGCAGAGCCACATTGTTCGAAGGTGTAGCAGCGTCGGCAAGTGCTAGTAGGCGCCCCAATGCAGGCGCAACAACACATATAGTCGCGCACAACATCAGTCGTCGATGCCAATCTGTCTGGCGCCGCAGGTAAAGGGCGGCGGCAACCAAAATGCCGAATAAGATGACGTTCACCCAATCCAGCGCGAGAAAGACGGTGGGGGTAAAGAATGGCGGCATACGATCTGCGGCAATCGTCACGGGCGTTAACGTTAGACCAACGAGTACCATCCACACCGCCAGTGCAGCCCCTATCATTCCGAGTTGGCGATGAGGCTTAACGGTATTTCTTAGCACAAGCAGACTTTGGACTACGTACAGAGTTATCCACGACATAAAACTAACTGCGTGTAAGTGAACCCACCATGGTGAATCGAAGCTTGAAATACCTATGGCAATAAACGAGCCGAAGCCAATTAGAACTGTCACGGTCAAGGCGATTGAGAAACGAAAAAAGAAACGCCGTTCCCGTATTTCTATATCCGATACTGGCTCAATGTCCAGGCTTGTGGTCAAGCCAAAAGCCTATAGTGTGCTGCTATCGGACTGATTGCCCAGACGGAAGAGAGGCCCAGCAGCGCAGCACTTAGTGCGGGCTTCGTACTATTTGTTCGGCGGCTCAGACTGTCTTGAGCCGGGAATCGCGAATTCCTTCGCATCTGGCCACTCCCCGTATTGCGGAATATCATCATTAATAGAATGCCAAGGGGCTTTCTGATCTGTGAATATATGTGCAGTTGGGGGTTCCGTAAAGGTTGAATCTAAGCTGCCCAGCGTAATCATGCTCATGCGTGGTTTGAAGGTTGGCTGTTATAACGACATGAGCATATCTTCGCTTGTAGGCATTGAAGGCTAGTATCGTTGTTCCCTTACGAAGGTTTCAACCTCCGCATTTGTTGATCATTATGTTCTGTACAACCTTCTCGCAAGCAGAACGCCTAGAACGCCAACCAAGGGAGAGGTAACTAAGCCTGGAAAGTATCCACCGCCGATCAATGAGAGCCCGGGTGGGCAATCGCGTTTAGGGCGGAAGCAATGGCGAGGAACCAGAACGTGGTTACGGTAAATCGGTTTGGTGAAACCAAAAACATACCGACAATCCAAATTATTATCCACGCGATATTGAAACCAAGAAACACTGACAAGTCCCATGGTGTTAGACCAAATAGCATCGGAAATAACCAGTACAACCCACAATCCAAGTGTACCGACGAGAAAACTCTGTAGTCCGTCATTCACGAGCATCGCTCTCATAGTGGCTTACTAACGTTCGCTCGTAAACTGACAAATCGTCTTCCGAAAAACAGCAAAAAATGACAGTCGGATAGGGATTAGATCTAAGAACTTTGGCTACGGTTTCAATAGCAATCTTTGCAGCTTCTTCTATCGGGTATCGGAATATACCGGTACTAATCGACGGAAAAGCAATTGAATGAGCGCCTACCTCAATCGCAAGAGCCATGGAACGTTCATAGCAGCTTTGTAAAAGTTCTCCCTCGCCGTTTGTACCACCTCTCCAAACAGGTCCCACGGTATGAACGATGTGTTTAGCGGCCAAGTCATACCCTTTGGTAATTTTCGCATCGCCCGTGTTGCATCCGCCAAGAAGGCGGCATTCATGAACAAGCTCTGCCCCGGCTGCACGATGAATAGCACCATCGACTCCGCCACCCCCTAGAAGAGAACTATTTGCCGCATTTACTATCACTTCGACATTCAGCTTCGTTATGTCACTCAGCAGAATTTGGGTTTTTAAATCTCGCCGCATAAAACCCTGCCGATACGTTGATCCCCAGTCCGACTGTAGAGCATGCCAACATTTAGAATAAAAGGGTTACTCGTATCGATAGGGGAAAAATCTACAGGTATGGATTGCACTGACTTAACTCCCTGGAGAAGCGATCGCGTTCTGTATTTGGGCGAGCTTAGTTAGAATGGTATTGGCTTGCGCATTTGTCAGCCCATACTGCGCAGAGCGTTTTTAACGCTTCAAATTCTGTCAGCAAGGTCTCGTTGTATTGACTCACGCACTTCTCCCAACGTTTTCTCTTGCGTTGGTAGTGCGCAAGTTTGTAGTGGTCTACATCGAATATGGCTTGAACACCGTTACTTGTTCCTAGTGCGGCTTGGACATTGGGATGCGTTTCAGTCGAAGCAACCGGAATGCTAAGTACGCCTAGTAGCAGGATTGCCAACTTAAGTGGAAGAGTCGCGGGTGTCATTCTTTAGGGTCCCCTTTCGGATAGCACCGCAAGACGGACTATCGAACTTGGATGTGCATCTGTACGAGCAAAAGAAAAATTGTGCCAAGGAAAAGTATTAGCCCACAACCGGGGCTCCAAAAAATATCGGGCGGGATACGCGCGGCATGGCGTAGTGAAATTGCAAACAGGGAGACTATTAAAACGCATCCAGACAACATAAAGAGGTTCGCGAGTCGACGTCGTTCAAGCGCGGTTAAAGCCTCAAGTGAGCGGGAACCGAACGCTATTACGATGCCAGAGAAACCGCAAAGAGCGATAGATATCTCGGCAAAAATTGATAACGATTCGTGGGGATCTGGAATCACTTTTTTCTGCGATAACAAATTTGATCTATTCCAGTGTAACTGCTTTTCCAGTGAGCCAGCTAGACCTCTACCTCACAATAGACGCCGAAGTGGTCCGACAGGGTGGTGCCATCAGCTTCGCTGGAGATTGAAATGGCTCGGCCAGCCACAAGGTCCGGTGATGTCAAAATATGATCAATCGAACGTTTTCGTAGCGGTGGAAAGATGCCTTCGGAAGTCCAATTCAAATGTCTGAAGGTGTCAATCAATGGATCAAATACGTTTTCAGGCTGGCGATGTCGAGGGTTTCTCTGGTTAAAATCCCCACCCACAATCAATTTCGGTAGTCGCAGCGATGAGAGCGAGCTCAGTCCCGAAATATAGGAGGAATGCTCCTCCCACCTAGCTTTGTCTTTTCGGCCTGTTCGGACATGTGCATCGTTCCAAGGTATGCAAAGACCAGCGACGGTTAAGCCGTGTGTTATTCCTTGCACGAATCGACCCGTGGGAAGATTGCTACTTCCTAGATTGTCGATTGCTTTGATGGGATTGGATGACCATAGGGCAACTTTGCGCCGGTTCGGATCTGACGCGTAACCGTAATTCTGGTCGGCCAACGCTAAGTGCCCACCGAGCGCATCAAGCCAAGGGATTGTTGCTTCGGTGAATATAGAAAGGTCGGGGCTCAGTTCTTCTACAATTTCACGAAGCAGCATGCCACGGTGCGATCGGCAGGTTGCCCAATTGAGATTCCAAGTAAGAACTCTCACTGCCACTTAGGTACAACGTCTGTAGGAGGTCTGCCCAACAGTTTGGCGAGCCCGTTCACTGATGGAATATTGTCTTTGCGCAGTAACTCCCAGTGGCCAAATGAAAAGGGCGTAATGCGGAGTAAATCGCAAATGTGTGCGCCCAATCGCGCGACGGCGCCAGGTATCGGAATCGCGAGCGCGCGGGTCGGCGAGTGGCGAAGGCGCAAGCCGCGTATGTACGCTTCAAAGTTGTAGAGCTGATTTCCTCCGAGTTCGAAAATTCGAAATTCTTCAAGTCGCAACTCCTGAGAAGAACTGAGACAAAGTTTTGCCAGAGCCTCGCCTAGGTCAGTGACGGTTAATGCTGCGATCGTTCCTTTGGCATCCGCAGGAACGACGAAAACTGGCAGTCTCGAAACCCCACGAAGCCACGTGGCACCGTAGCCTCCCTCGCCGTCTAACAGAGACGGACGGGAGATGATCCAATTACTGTTCGTTGCCTTGATTGCATTTTCACCTTTCAACTTAGTGGTTACAAAGCCGCTCTGGTCCTTAGGACTGAGACCGAGTGCCGACACATGGACGAAGCGAGCTTCAACATCGCTGCATGCCCGAGCAATCGCTTTAGGGGCCAAATAGTGAATGCGTTCATAGGTCGAGGAACGAGATGGTCTAAGGATTCCAACACAGTTAAGGATTACATCGAACTCTCGGACGACCTCTTGCCAGTCATCGGATTGGGTCATTTCCTCAAGCCGAAAGAGGCGTTGGGTGCTGCTCTCGGTAGAGGTTGATGGTGTTCGGCTGCCAACCAGGACATTAGCGCCTTCAGCGTTCAGGGCTGCGACTGCGTGGCGACCAATAAATCCAGTCCCTCCTAGAACGAGAATTTTTGGTGTCAAACTGCTATGTCCTCAACATGGCGACATTATTGCCGAGTCTCTGAAAAGGCTGCTGCTCGAACGACTCGTTAGGCGCCGGATTACGGCGCCACGAGGTTTGTGTCCCTAGGTTTAGGCTGGTCGGTGAATACCGCAGATCTTGTGACCGTCTGGGTCAAGAAAATAACACAGGTGCATTATGCCCATAGTGCCCTCGCGTGGGCCGGGTGGGTCTTCTACGCTTATGCCGCCATTGGCCACAGCGACATCATGAAACTCTTTCACCTGTTCAGGTGAATTGCAGAGAAAACCGATAGTGGATCCGTTAGCGACGCTCACTGGTTCGCCATTGATTGGTTCGCTCACACTGAACGTAGAACCGTCATGAATATAGAACAAGCGAGTTTGCCCCGTCTCATTCTGATGCTCCATAGGAGCGCCAGACCCTAGCACGCCGAGAACGGCGTTATAAAAGTTCTTCGTTCTACCGATATCGTTTGAACCGATCATTATGTGATTCAGCACAGCAACCTCTCCTCGTGATTTATTAGATTAACTTCGCGCCAGCATATCGTTACCAGAAGCAGAGGCAACCCCTAGCCAGAACTAATAATGCTCGCTCATGCCGCTCTACGCCAGTTTGTACTTCAACGCGAGATCAGCAACCAGCTGTGCTTCGTCTGGGAAAGAGCCAGTCTGGAATTTGGAGTACTCCAAGTTGTCATCTACGGACACATCGAAAATTCCCTTTCCTTCAGGTATCAGTTCTACACCAACCCCCAGGGCTTCTTCAATCTTTGCAGCCAAACTGACCGCTTGAGGTTTGTAGTTTCACTGTGCGCAATAGGTGATGGAGATATTCATTGGGGTCTCCTTAGTGTTAATGCTCTGGATGCGAGCGCATTATTGTTTTTCATGGATTACTCGTGATTAGCGCTTAGCACGCGTGTGTTAACCATTCCAACGCATCCTTCACTTTGAAGCCATCGCTAGCGAATATCGATTCCATCCGGCGTCACTGGATCGTATGTCGCTTTGGGTTACGGAAAGTCTGTAGATGCCGAAGTTTTGTGGGTCCCACGTGATGACCTCTGTGGAACCATATGGAATTGATCGTGCCGTTTTGCCAACGAGCTGAACTCTTTCTGCAATGTAGTCGTTCAGGGTTAACTCCACTCGAACACTGCTTCCTTCATCCTCAGCGATCATGTCTAGTTTTGCGGTGCCCCCGAGATCAGCGGAGGCTTGTTTATCAAAGTGCACAAGAAAACCAAACTCAGAAGTTGTAACGCTGTGCTTGAGCCTCACACTATGCTGGGTGACCGTTGATTGGCTAACGAGCGTACGCCAGTACAAATGGTTCACGGTCAATTGGATTCACCTTTGAACAGTTTCTCGAATGCTAAGGTAAGGAAGTTTGTTGTACACAGTGCTAATCCTCCTAACGCAGCTATTAGATAGAGCGCACGGCCAGTGATGGGGAACACCCCGGCGACTACAACGACAACGAACATTACCCAGAAGCAAGTAGATAGGATCGTACGAATCCGAAGTTTTTGTGCAGTTGAAAACTCGCCTAGCCCTCTCGAAAAAGCAAAGAAGATCGCAACGAAAGCCGCGTATGCGATGCCTAATTGACTGATTACGCTTAGGGTTTCTTCTGACGGCATAACGTTGTTGACGCATCTTTGTGCATACTTTCGATCCGCTCTTTAAGGTTTGAGTCCTTATTGGTTTTGTGATCGAGGCTAGAATCGGGAATACCAATTTTCCGACAATCGAAAGGCTCAAGTACCAGTCTGAAACTGTTTCATAGATGGATTGCAAGACCTCCACTACTGATACGCCTTCCAGCTACCTAACACCGTGTAGAGTTGCCTCCAAGTGTTGCCGCAAACTGGATGCTTTTCATCATTCAGAGGATGCCACTTCAAAAATGAACTCGTCCATATTCGGCATAGAACTATGTTTTGTAACGCCATCTTTAACCAAAGTCCAATCTG
>JBNMMV010000094.1:0-12537 GCA_051270205.1 Limisphaerales bacterium | reverse complement strand
CTTCCTGCACCCAGGACTGGCTAGCACTCTCGATAACACCTTCAACGCGCTCAGCAAAGGTCAGCGCTGGTTGCGCGGACACAACACTCGCGCCTAAGGTTAATACTAAAAGACTAGTGGTCGAAACGAATCGACCAATACAACTGCGGTCCATCATCTGTTAGATCTCCATTATTTCCGGGCGCTGATTTATGTGTTGTTTTATGCACAAGAGGGTGTCCCAAGACAATGCGACTACTTAATCGTCCACGTTGGTCGGCATACAATTCGGTCTGCCAGCCAATGCCAGCGGTCGTAAGCTGATACGAGCGTTCTACCTTGTCGTTCACCTCTCCATAGCCGCTGTCGACAAACACCCACCAGTGACCGTGGGTAAAATATAGGGCTGCACCCACTTCTACTAAGGTATCAAGGGCCAGAGTATGCGGGTATAGCCCAGGATTATTTGTCGGGCGACTCAGGCTGACTTGCTGAGAAGCCGGCAAACTTGCGCCAGTGTGTTGAAACCGCGACCGTATGACTGCTTTCTCAAACCAAGGGTGTTCGATGACCTTCCAAGCGAGCACATCACCATGGACACGCCAAAACCTGTCATCTTGGTCTGCGCTCGGACCAGCGTTGTTGGCATCATAAGGGTTGTCGTTACCCCCTAGTGCTAAACCAACACGACCCTCGACTGCTGTCTTCGATTTATCCCAAAGCTGATGGCCCTCGCCGACGACATTGGCAAACCAAATTTTTTGATCAGGCAAGAAGGTCCCGTCAAAACTCAAATCCTGCCAACCTACCTGGTAACGTAATTCTCGACGGGAAGCTCGGGTAAAGTTAAACGTTTGCAATACATCTGCCGCCAGCATTGTTCCACGTCCTTCAACGCTGTCCCGCCATTGCATATCACTGACGCCTACTGACGCACTCAGGGTTAGACCTTTATCAACCAGGGGCGTGGTGTAAGCAAAATGCCCTCGTATCTGGCGTTTCTCACTGAAGCCTAAGGCAACACTCGCATCCAGCCGATCACCCATATTAGCTAAGCCGAAAATAGAACCTCTATAGGCCAGCCTTTCTTGGCCAAAGGTGCGCAACCCATGGTTGTCGATCTGTGCGACACCGCGAAACTTTCGACCACCTACGACGTGCAACGTCATATCCGTTTCACCAACCTGCGCACCAGGAGCGAAAGATGCCTGCATGGCATCCCCGCCACTTCGATTAAAGAGGTTCAGGCGACTCTCAACAGCCTTGCGCGTCACCGGACTACCGATGAGCGTAGGCATTTCAAGACCCCAGATAGAAGCGGAGGTGGCCACTTCAGATCCATTTACACTAATTGCAACCTCGGCCAAGTGGCCAAGCTGCACTGCCAGCTTCACTTCACCCGTATCGATCGTTTGTGACGGCACATAAGCTACGGCGACCGGATACCCTTGGGCGCGCACCCAAGCTTGAAGCTCGCTGGCAACATTTTCAATTTCTTTTAACGAGACCTTACGTTGGCTTTTTTGGCGTTCCACCAGCGCCTTCAGATCAGATATATCTTCTTGAGTCGGCTTAACATCGCGATCATGCAAGCCAATGGCGTTCAAAAATTTAGCAACCTGCTGTAGTTCCTTGCCAGTGAAACCATGTTCCTCTGCTTGGTACGACGCGCGTATCCGCGCGAGCGACCGCGATAAAAGTTCATTGACCTCGACTCTGACCAGTCCGCTCTTTTCGGGCACCTGCCAGCTGATAGATTCAACAAGGAAGCGCTCAGACAGATTCGGATTCGCCTGACGCTCTTGCACAGCCGGGATGGTCTGAGATGCCCAGACAAAGGTCGGTGCCAACAAAGCACCGACCAACAACATAATGACACCGAACCACACCAGACTCGTTCGACCATTGCTCTGTTTGCCGGTTTGTACGAAATCGAAATCTCGACGCACAGTAGTATCACCATCGAAGCGAGGCACCGTTTCGTCACCGCTGCTCTCGCTACCGGTATACACTTCTATCACACGGCGCCGATTGCGACGATACTCTGAGCGCGAAATCTCACCAGCGGCACAGGCCTTGGCAACTCTACGCAGTCGCGAGACCTCAGCACTGAAATTCGCTAGCTTCATGATATTTCTCTTACTAGCCGAAACCCGGTCTGGGTATCTGCGGTTGAAACAGCCTGTAAGGCGTCAACGTTACATTGTTCAATAGGGTCGTTAAATCCACCCCCAACTACGGCATAGCCGAATGCTACACGCACAACCTCACGCGCATTGCCGTACAAGTGAACCAAACCAAATGGGTTGGAACTGCCCTGGTCGACGGCAAGCGGCGCACTACCGCGGCGCACACCCCCCGCCTCGACGACGCAATTTCTATTCGGGTCGGGCTCGCCAACCGCCAGTGCCTGCCATTCGTCAAGGGTAGGTAGCCGATAAGAAAAACCAGATTTCTGGCTTAACCACTCAGCGTAAGCTTCCATGACGGCAACAGACAAATCTGTAGCCGGTAAATCATCCGCTCGTTCAGCGCTACATGCCCCGGATCTCAGGCAAAATTCATTTAGATCACGCCAACTTGTTTCATACTTACTGATCGCGAATTTACCGGCATTGGCCTGCAAAGGCACCACCACCAGTTTAGGACCTCGGTAATGGTCACCGGCCTCGAGATCGAATTGGTCACTACAATAGCCTGAACGATCGTTATGCTCGCCGTTGCCCAATAAATAGCTGCCCGAGCATGGATCTTTAAGAACCTGGCGCGGAGTAGCTTGCGCTAAAAGTGTCTCTATTTCGGCCGTCAAGCGCGCGGCTTCGTTTTCGTCCAGCGCCTGCAATCGGCTTTCGCATACTCTAAAACGTTCCATGGCCACGAACTGCGCGGCTGGTCGATGCGCATCCAAAACACCTGCCAAATACTGACCAATCGCCTTTACGTCCAGACGCAGGCATGAAACATTGATTAGCGGCTCAACATCTGTGCGAGCTTGTAATCGCGCGCGACCGAACGCTGCTCGCGCCTCGCGCGCCTGAGCGGCATCTAAGGCTTTTTGCACCTCAGTTTCACCTGCTAATCGTTCACCTTCATCTGCAACAGCATTTTCAACCAGGTCCCAAGCATCCGATGCAACCTCTGTTTGCGATGCCAACAACGTCGGCAACTCGTCCTGCACACGACTGGCGAGCTCCGTGCGCACGCTATTTAACTCCTGATCGTCGGGGAACAATTCATCAATTAAGGCCAACCTATGGGTAGCTGCTCTTAACCAACGTGTGTCTATGTTGTCTTCTTGAAGCGCACTGACTTCATTTCGCAATCTGACTAGCAGCTGTTCACGAACTAAGTCCAACTGTTCAAATTCTACTGTTTCTTGGTAGAGCGCGACGGCCAGATCTAGGTCTTCTACCTGACCAATGTAATCACCAAAGAGCCTCTGCACTCGTTGTTGCAGACTGGCATTGGCCTTATGTAAAACATCTATATGGCGCAAAGCGTCGAGTTCGCTAAGCACCGAGTGTTGCCAGGCGTTATCAAACAGGGGGTCTGCGAGGAGAACACCAATACGCTTGACCTGGGCTTCTACCAAGGTTTCTTGACGCACTTCTTCTCGCACCTCAGTAATGTCCGGAGGCTCATATAAAAGTATCGATCCTAAGCTCAACCCCAACAGCGAGACACTGGCAACCAACGCCCAACGTTGCCATGTTGGCCTACCGAACAGTGCATCATGCACCGCTTGTGCGTCTGCTGGTCTTCCTTGTCGGTTAAAATCTAGACAGGATTGAATGACCCGCCACTGTCGACGCGAAATACCTTTTATGCGATCCGGCGTTAAGCCTTCTGAGGCAGCATCAGTTGCTGGCAACCGCCCAAAGGGGTGTCGACCAGCAAGTACCATGTACATGACAACACCTAGCGAATAGAGGTCATCTCTTGGTTCAGGGTTGTCGCCATTGAGCATTTCTCGACTGGCATAAGCAGGCGTTAATGCAGCAAGCCTGGCGGGATCAAAATCTGTATCCTCACCAACTTGGTTCGAACGCACCGCTCGTGCGATGCCAAAATCAAGCACCTTGGCCGAACCCTTGTTGGTTATAAACACGTTGCCAGGCTTAAAATCTGCATGGACCACACCTTCCGTATGCGCGTGGTCCAATCCTGACACCATGCCATCGATAATCTGCCAAGCCATTTCGTGCGGCAGGCCGTTTGGATATTGGCGCAATGTGTCCGCCAACTCCTCACCTTCCAACAGCTCCATGGTAATAAAGGGAACGTTGGCATCCTTGTCAAAGTCAAATATGGACACGATATTGGTGTGGCGCAGCGTTTGTGACTTAGAGGCTTCTCGCTCGAGCGCAATAAATGCCTCGGGATGTTGGCGAAAATCATTATTGAGAACTTTTACCGCTACATAGGGCTGGGAATCTCGCGCTTCTACTTTGCGCAAATCTTTTGACCGGAACACCGTGCCCATTCCACCGCTGCCGATCTTCTCTTCCAACACAAAGCGTTGTTTAAGCACCTTCGGCACATCCGCACCGCTCTTACCGGCACCCACACCAGTGTGCTGGGTTGATTGGCTTGGCGTATTGGAAATAGACAGTGCATCAGCTCGAATGATAGTTACATCATCCCGCAGAACAGTCTCATCCTGTTTATCGGTTAGATCGGTCACTACTCACACGCTCGAGTGACGATCACAGAAATATTATCTCGGGCAGGCCCCGATAAGCAGTAGTCCATTAAACCGTCTACGGCACAATCGACATCCTGGTCCATGTACTCACCTAATCGCGTCGGTGAAACTTCACGGTACAAACCATCACTACAAAGCAACATGGTATCGCCCGCCTCAATATCAAAAACCGCTACATCAAGGTGTAACTCACGCTGGCCACCGACCGCGCGAGTGACAACATTGGTATCTGCACACAGCACCTCTTGTTCAGTAACGCCACCGGAGTCCAACAAATCGGCCACCGGGTTATGATCGCGAGTGATTAGTTCAAGTGCACGGCCTCGGAGTCGATACAAGCGACTATCACCCGCCCAAAGCACAACGCCTACGCCTTTGCGGGCGACCAGAACAACAACAGTAGAGCCCACTGTATTGCCATCACACTCAATACGGGCGTGTTGTCGAAGATGGTCATTCACTTCTAACAGACGATCTTCAATTGCATCCACACAGGCACCAAGATCAGAACTCAGGGTAACTTCACAAATACTCTGAACGATGGCTTCACTGGCGTACTCGCCGGCGTTATGACCTCCCATGCCGTCGGCGACCAGCCATAGCCCACTGGCAGACGAGCAGAACACTGCATCTTCGTTGTTCTTGCGATGATTTCCCTTATGCGTGTCACTTGCGCTTAGAAAGCTCATTAGGACAAGCCTTCGTGAAAAAGTATGGGGTGTCGTTCGTGTAAAGGCTGCCCCAGGGATATCCACCCTACGCCCCAAAGGCGCACACGATCTCGGTGCACATACTGCACACGCTCATCTTCCATTTGCACAAACGTGCCATTGGTGCTGACGTCGACAAGATAAAAGTCGTTACGGTGGGATTCAATATACGCATGATGGCGCGAGGCATTTGCGCCTAAAGCAACCAGATTACTGTCTTCATCGGTCCCAAGCGTTAGTCGCGCACCGAGTTCGCCATTTTGTGTGGTCAGTTCTACCACATGGTCGTTGGACTCAAGCCTCAGGCGCGGTAACGGGTTTCGTTGCGCTTCCATGTCGCAAACACCCTAAGTATCTATAGATGTCGACAAGAATAGAGAACCGGGGACCGTCAAAGCGTGATGTATGCCACAGTGGCGTTAATAACGCGAATGAACGGGCTGAGCTTAGTGCATGAAGTTGAACATTTTGCGTCGGTACTTTGTGGCCATCTCATCACCTTTACCAAGCATGGCGAAGACGCGAATCATGGTGAGCCGCCCGATGTCATCGCGAAACTCGCGATCTGTTTGCAAAATACCCATGGCTACTTCGAGGCCTTCCTCGATTCGTTCCGCAACAATGAGTTGCACGGCATATTGATATTTCAGCTCTAAATCACCTGCTTGGTCTTGGTCAGGGTCTTGGAGCTGTGCCTCAATCGACTCAAGACTCTCCATACTAGCCGCCTCCTCAACAAATTCGAGACGGTTTTGAGGACGCTCGCGGTCCGGCGCGTCTTCGACCAGGGAGTCAATCACAGTCCGAGCGTCATCCAAATCGCCTTTGCGAACAAGGACGTCTGCTAATTCGACTCGAAAAGCTTGGTTAGTGGGTTCTTCATTTACCGACTGCTGAAGCATCTCTACGGCTGCGGCCCAATCTCCTGCCGCAATGACTTGATCTAGTTCCGCCTTAATCCCGTCTGTTGCTGAGGCCGTCAAGGCATCAAAAAGAGTTCGTAATTGCGCTTCATCTGCGGGGCCGTCGACTTGCTCAACAATTTTGCCCTCGTGAACGATGCGCAAACTGGGCAACCCCTGTACCTTTAGATGCTGCGCCAGCGACTGATCTACAGCGACGTCCGACAAACCTAGGGCAATTTTGCCTGAGTACTGAGTAACCAAACCTTCGACCAACTGCTTGGTTTGAACCGACGGCTCTACTTGTTCTGCCCAAAACAACACGACCACTGGCAGATTTTGAGACAGCTCAATTACATCTGTCTGGAAAGACTCCGGCGTTACTTGAAAAACCTGAGGGTCCATAACTCACTTAACCTTGTTTAATTCTGTTGCGGTGCGCAGTTTACTCGATCAGACAACATCAGAAAACGATGCCTGACGTGATAGCGGCTGATATCCTACCCAGGCAGCACCTTCGGCTTGAGTAGCAAACACAATTGACTTCACAGCTTTTTCCAACGGCGCAAATTTTTCACCTAGCAACGTCTGGCAATTGTTTTGTTCACTGATGTGGCCCACTACAACAGACAGCTGCTGGTGGGCAATTGCGCTTAACAAATCAAACGCTTGATCGTTGGACAGGTGCCCGTAACTTTCACCAACCCGGCGTTTTAGCGAGGCAGGATAAGAACCAGCAGCCAACATCTTGACGTCGTGATTGGCTTCCATCAATAAATGAGTACAGGGTCGAAACTGTTCAAGCACATGAGTTGTGATCATGCCAATGTCTGACAGTACGCCGACAGTCTCCTGACCATTAGTAAAAGTGAATTGAGTAGGTTCCTCAGCATCGTGAGGAACGCGCACAGGGTTTATAGTGACCCCTGCAACCACGAGCTCCTGGTCGCCGTCAAAACGATTACACTGAAGGTCGAGTTTGCGTGCTGTTCCGTAACTGGCATACACAGGAATACTGTATCGATGCGCTAAGGCTGCAACGCCCGCTTTGTGGTCTGAATGCTCATGGCTGACAAAGATGGCATCTATGTCTCCGCAACCCAGTCCAAGTCTCTGCAAACGTCGCTCAGTTTGTTTAAGTGTAAATCCGCAATCAACCATGAATATTGCATCTTGGGAATCACCCTCTCCGGCCAAAGCAACCAGGGTCGCATTACCTTTAGAGCCACTTCCCAACGAGGCAAAACCCATTAGGTCGCGTATTCACGTATCAAGACTAGTACTTTTTGAACAAAGTCTGGGTCAAGCTGATCTTCATCACTTTCAGCATAAACACCAACATCAAACTGGCGATCTGCGCGGGCGAGAATACGTATCTGAACTTCAAAAACATTATTGTCGGTGCAAGAGAAGGTAAGCCTACAAAAGAAACCGTCTTCTTCATCACCCTGCAATATCTGTTCTGGAATAGACACCGAAAGTAAACCTTCAGCCTCGTCTAGGCTGCGAATTTCTACATCAGCGTTATCCAGTGCTTGTCCCAGCGTTGCCCACGAGCGTTCATAGTCCAAATAAAGTCGCAATAGAGGCATACCTTCACTATCGCGGGTGAGCTCCGCCTTTTTCGAGCTACCAATCTGCTGGGCGACTTTCGACACGGTTTGTTCCGAAACCTTAGCTGCGATATAGGCACCAAATTCATTGAGAAACTCGGCTTCTGCAGAGGGGATGTCAGACTGTAAAACATCAAGGCCCGCCAATTCGTCATCAACCGGCAAAGTCAGGCTGTCATTTTCATGACGAACATGAACTTCCGTGGTCAGATCTCTGAGTCCTTGTTCTACTCGAATCAAAAATCGATCAGTGCCGCGGGCAGCTCCTGGTTCAGATTTAGCCTCTTTCAATAGTGTACGAATGACATCACGATATTCGTCTTGATCAACCACCAACCATTCGGTGTTAAGTCTGCCTTCCGCTGGATCGTCGTGACTTAAGGTAATGCCGTTTTCAGACAAGAATTGCTTAAGCTTTGGCCATACGGTTGTCGGACTTTCAGGGATAACCAGCCAACGGCGTTGACCGAGCCTCTGCAAACGAACTTCATCGCGATTGTCGTTTGCGTAAATTGCATCGGGCAGCGGAGGCCGCTCAGGAAAGTACCGCGGATTAGCCGACTCAGGTACCGGCGGAATCGGAAAAGGATCTGAATTTTCTAAAGACCTCAAATCTGCTGGCACCTTCAACGGTGCAGCCACCTCAACATCCAGGTAGTCGTCATCTGGATCCAGGATTAACCCTTCACCGTCGTTTATCCAACTGCAGGCACTTAGACCCCCAGTTAAACCCCAAGTTAAACCTATGACAATCAACAACGCTCTGACTGACCGATATTGCATTAGAGGGCCCCTACCGCCACTAGGCGGGCTTTCAGTTCTGCGTGGTTGGCTTCAGTAAGTGGCAACAACGGCAATCGAATTCCAGAATCTATTCTTCCCATTTGCGACAATGCCCACTTGGTTGCGGTCGGCGAAGGTTCGCAAAACAGAATTTCGTGTATCGGCTGCAGCTTTGCGTCGAGAAGGCGGGCCGTCTCGTGATCACCAGCCAAGTGTGCGCTACAAAATGCAGCCATCTCTTTGGGTAACACATTGGCTGTCACAGTGATTGTTCCAACAGCACCCAAATCGAGCATTTGCAAGGTTTGCGCATCTTCACCAGAGAGGATAATAAAGTCATCTCCTACACGTTGTTTGATCTCCGCAACCCGTGTCGCGTCTCCACAGGCCTCTTTGATGCCGATGATTTGTGGGATTTTTGCTAATTCTCCGACCGTATCCGCAAGCAGGTCACAAGCGGTTCTTGGAGGCACATTATAAAGCACTAAGGGTACCGTGGTTGCCGCTGCAACAGCCTCGTAATGCGCAATTAATCCTGCTTGGGTAGGTTTGTTGTAATAGGGTGTTACCAACAGGCAAGCATCCGCACCGGCAGCTTGTGCTTCTTGAGTTTGATGAACTGCCTCTGCAGTTGCGTTACTGCCGGTACCGGCGACCACAGGAATACGCTTAGCTACCACTTCGATGGTGCGTTTGATAACGGCCAAATGTTCATCTGTATCAAGGGTTGGAGACTCGCCTGTCGTACCCATAGGTACAATACCGTGCGTTCCAGATTCGATGTGCCACTCAATAAGTGCATCTAACGCAGGCCAATCGACCTCTCCGCTAACACTCATAGGTGTGACTAAGGCAACAATACTGCCGCTGAGCATGGACGTTCCAAACGATGGTTTTGAGGGCGGGAATGGTACGCGTGTAACCTAGGCTTTGACAACGTCTCTTGCGCCTGCAATCTCTGGGGCGACCTCTATGCGCGGCCAGGCCTTATAAATGGCCTTCACAAGCGTCGCCAAGGGAATGGCAAAGAAAACACCCCAAACCCCCCAGAGTCCTCCGAAGGCGAGTACTGCAACAATGATTGTGATCGGGTGCAAGTCAACCACCTCTGAGAACAACAGTGGCACCAGGACGTTTCCGTCAAGGAATTGAATTACCCCGTATGCACTCATTACGATAGCGAGTTCACTACTCCAACCGAACTGGAACAAGGCCACAATGAATACAGGAATTGTGACCAGAGCGGCGCCCACATAGGGAATGATCACCGATAGTCCGACAAAAACACCCAACAGAGCCGCGTAATTCAAATCTAAAATCGTCAACGCAACAAACGTAGTCGAGCCGACAACCAGTATTTCAATGACCTTGCCACGAACATAGTTGCCGAGCTGCAGGTTCATCTCGTTACCCACCGTATCCAACAGGGGTCGATCTTTTGGCAACAGGGATTTCGCAAACTCTAATAACAGATCTTTATCTTTGAGAAAGAAGAACACCGTTATAGGCACTAATACCAAATATATGAGAAGTCCGAGAACGGAGAAGACCTGAGAAAATGCTGTTTCTACTACCGTTGCGCTGACGTTACCCAGCTCGCGAGCACCTTGATCAAGCAACACGGAAATTTGTTCCTTCGACACAAACTCCGGAAACGATTGCTGTAAATCTGCCAGCCCCTCTCGCAGTCGTGGGATAATTTTGGGGAGTAATTGCGCAAGGTCTGTTAACTGCTGCCAGATCAACGGAAACAAAAACAACGCTACCGTAATTACTACCGAGACAAACACCATTACGGCGATATAGACCGCAAGCGTACTCGGCACTTTTGCCCGTTCCAGATTCTTAACCACGCCTTGCAATAAAAAGGCGATAACTAAACCGGTGATCACCGGCGCTAGCACACTACCTAAGGTCGCAAGCACAATGGCGGTGGCAACGATCAACAGTATCAGGTAGATGGCTTCTTTATTCGAAAAGTGTTCGTTCAGCCAGTCGCCAATGACGTCGAGAAATTTCACGATTTTTTCTTCAATAAGTAACTATAAACACCATCTTCCACATTGGATTCCAACAAATCGTTACCACTCTGTCGCGCAAAAACTTCGAAATCCCGCTTTGAACCTGGGTCGGTGGCAAACACGCGCAGGCATTCTTGCGCCGACATTTCATTCAGCGCCTTCTTAGCTTTCAGCAACGGCATCGGGCAATTTAGACCCTTTACGTCGAGAATTCGAACTTCTTCCTTCATAGCGCGTCAAAGTAGTCAGAAAACACGTATGATTCAAGCTATGCCGTCTTTTAGTCGCCTACAATTTAGTTCTCTTGCCAGCATTTCGCTCGCCTTTTTCCTCGCCTTTTTCCTCATACTGGCCTTTACGCCGGGTTCTTCTGTCGCAGCGGTCAAACGCGGACCCACCGATCTGCCATCGCTGGGCGATGCTTCATCAAGAACCATTTCCCCAGAGCTCGAACGCAAAATCGGAGAGAGCTTTCTCAAACAACTACATGCACAAGTCAAAACTTCGGACGACCCGATACTAAAATATTTTATCGAACGTCAGCTGGTCGATCTCGCCCAATACTCAGACTTGCGCGAAGGCATCATGAGCGTAATCGTGGTGGACAACCCAAACATTAATGCGTTCGCAGCACCCGGCGGCGTAGTTGGCATAAACCTTGGTTTGCTCCTTTACGCCCAGGACGTTCACGAATACGCATCAGTCATAGCACACGAGCTGGCTCACTTGAGTCAACGACATTTCGCACGTGGCGTAGAAGAACAACGTGCCCAGACGATTCCGATGATTGCCTCCCTGATCGCCGCCATTATCATCGGTGCCGCTGGCGGCGGAGATGCTGCATTAGCCGCCTTAGGGTCAGCCCAGGCTGCAGCCCAAGCAGGCGCGCTGCGCTTCAGCCGCGAACGTGAAACCGAGGCAGACCGAGTGGGTTTCAACACGCTGGTCCGCGCCAGTCACGATCCATCTGCAATGTCACGCATGTTTGAACGAATGCAACGGGCTTATCGCTTCACCCGTAAACCACCCGAATTTTTACTCACGCACCCCTTGTCTGAAACGCGGATCGCCGACGCACGCAATCAGGCGTTAGATACACCCAGGGGGAACTACGAGGACTCTGTAGACTACCAACTCATGCGTACCCGCGCAGAAGTCCACTACCAAAAAAACGCAGCGCTGGGTATTTCTCTTTACCGCAACAGGCTGCGCGACAACCCTGTAGACATCGCCGCAAATTATGGATTGGCTTTATCGCTCAGCCACAATGATGAGCACGAAGAAGCTCTGCGACGGGTACAAGAGCTGCTACATTTAAATCCACAGAGCATTCTTTATCAGGCGGCATATGCAGATTTACTGATTGCCGCTGAGCGGCTTGATCAGGCGCGAGAAATTCTGAGCCACAACCTAGTACTTAACCCAGACAACGCACCGCTTTCTGCGCTGTACGCAAGAGCGCTAATAGAAAGTGGGCTACACACGGAAGCCGAAGCTGTACTAGAACGGCAATCTCAGATTCGACCCAACGATATCGATGTGTGGTATAACCTGGCGGAAACAGCAGGACTCGCGGGAAACATTACCGGTGTGCATCTAGCAAGGGCAGAGTACTTCTACCTGCATGGGGCCTACCATCGCTCTATCCAACACCTTGAATACGCGCAACGATTAGTTACTCGCACAAACCCTCAGTTGAATTCAAGACTGGCCCAGCGTATTCAAGACTTACGCACAGCAATACGCATCGCAGAAAGCTAAGAGTAATGGGGTCAGAGAGTAATGGGGTCAGAGTAAAGGGTCAGAGTCCAACTCTGACCCTTT
>JBNMMV010000093.1:0-12538 GCA_051270205.1 Limisphaerales bacterium | reverse complement strand
TGCCGAAAAGCTCGCGCCACTGCAGCGTCAGGCTTACCCCTACGTGAAGTCTTTGGTAACCCGTTCCGCTCAGTCAGTGGTGTTCGATCGGACTGTTGCAGCACTGACTGATTTAGGATTGGAAGTGGTCGCGCAGAACCCGAATCGTGGTCACATTGAGGCCACAGATACGACGTTCTGGTTCGGCTTTAAAGATGATGTGGTTGTCCGTGTCACCGCCGAGGGCGTAGGCTCGGTAGTCGATATTCGCAGCGTATCCCGGGTTGGGCAGTCAGACCTTGGCAAAAACGCACAGCGGATTGGCCAAATTCTCAATCATCTTGCGGACCTTTAATCCCTTAAGCTAGCTCCAAATTCCCATGTAGCCCGGATCACGGGCTTGGCATGCTTCATCCCGCAATTATAGGGGGAAGTGAGGGTGTCGGAGCTTTTTCGACCACAAGTGGTAAGCCATCAGGTCGAGCGTTTCGCCGGTGTTATTCATTGGTCGCCACCTCAATTTCGTTGGCGCATCGTTGGCATAGTGATGCTCGTGGTTGTTCTTACCTATGTCGTGTTGTCGCGTGAATATACCGACAAAGTGAGTTTCCGAGGACTCACTCAAGCCTCGCAAGCACCGTCGCGTATCGTCACTCTTCGGTCCGGCATTCTGGCTGAGATATACGTAGCGATTGACGAAACCGTTGAGCTAGGCCAGAAACTTGCCGCCATCACGAATTTGAAAGTCGATCAGGCGGGCTTGTCGGACGTCCAACGGCAGATTCACTCAGCGGACCAGGAAATAGAGCAACTCAACGAGAGAATCGGACTTTTGCGAACTATGCGGTCGACCGAACGTGCGGCCTTAGAGAGCCAACTACGGTCAGTGGGTCGCCAGACAACGTTGGCGGAACAACGTTTGGATTTACTGGAAAAACTCACCCTCCAAGCAGAAGAACAGTGGCGTAGGCATCGTTACCTCGAGCAGAATCGATCGCTGAGCAAAGCCGATCTTGCATTTACAAATGCTTCCCAAATTCAGGCTCGACAGGTCCAATTGGACCAACAAATTAGCATAGACGCATTGAAATCTGAGAGTCAGCGTTTGACATTTGGTCTCGAATCAATGGCGACAGAAACCCAGATGCAAGTGAGTAGTTTGCGTAGTGAGCTTCGTAGATTAAAGGAGCAGCGGGTGACAATCCAAGCTGCAACCTTGGAGGTAATCGTTGCGCCACATAGAGGCATCGTAGCTGACGTGGCGCTGCACCCCGGTGTCAGTCTTGTGGTGGGTAGCCACCTTTTGACGCTGAACCGGACCCAATTGTCCAACTACGCGGAAGTCTGGTTGTCGTCCCTGGCAGCGGGACGTGTTCATGCAGGACAAGTTGTACATTTGCGTCTGAGTGGCTTTCCCGAGCAAGAATTTGGGTTGGTAGTAGGGCGCGTCGTACAGGTTGCCACGGCAAGCAAGGTGGTGCAGGGCGAGGTGAGTTTTCGCGCGCTGGTTCAATTTGTTGACTTGCCAGAAGGTGTTTCTTCGATACCAGCAGGTATGACGGTTAGTGGCGAAGTAAAAATTGAAACTCAGACCATATGGCGTTGGCTGCTGCGCCCGCTGCAACGATTTGAAGCTCAGTTGTGAAGACACCTGTGGTTTTACAGCACGAACGCAACGAATGTGGCTTGGCCTGTTTGGCAATGGTGGTGAGTCATTACGCTCCAGATTGGGACATAGAAGAATTACGCGAACGGTTTGGCATCGGCCAAAAAGGGTTGACGGTATTGCAACTTTTAAATTTTGCTCAGGCGATAGGATTGCAAGGGCGGGGCGTTAAGTTGGAACCGGCCAATCTCAGTCAGATGCGTATGCCTTGCATATTACATTGGAATCTCGACCACTTTGTGGTGCTCGTGCGGGTTCGAAAAGGTGGCGTGGAAATACATGACCCAGCGGTTGGTCGCAGGCGGGTCTCCTGGTTGGAAATAGATCAGAGTTTTACAGGGGTCGCACTGGAACTTTGGGATACGGGTGAGATGAAGTCCCGAGAAAAATCAGCACAAGACCTTAGTTTGAGATCAGTCTGGCGGTTGGTTCGCGGTGGTCGGCAGAACTTGGCTTGGTTGGTGATCCTGTCGGTGCTACTTCAGGGGCTTGTTTTGGTGGGTCCCTGGCATATTCAAGTGATGGTCGACAATGCGCTTGTTAGCCATGATATAGCGTTGATCTATGTATTGGCGATTGCCTTTGCAGCAATTTTGGCGGTTAAAGTTTGTGTCGGCTTGTTGCGCAGTAAGGTTGTAATTCACTTGGGACACAATCTGTCATTTTTGTTCGCTAGCTTGCTACTCGACCACCTTTTACGCCTGCGTTTGGATTGGTTTGGCCGGCGTGGCACAGGAGACATCAGCGCAAGGTTTGCATCACTGCAACCGGTCCGCGAGTTCTTTACGGTGGGTGCTGCGACTTTGCTTGTTGATAGTTTTATCGTGGTCATTAGTCTAGTTGCGATGTTGATCTATGCACCAAGGCTGGCACTCGTTGTAGTCACCCTACAACTGGTGGCACTGCTGATTCATTTGGCTTTTCTGCCAAAGATAAAACGCCTAAGTCTTGCGATGCTTGTTGCGGACGGTGCAGCCCACAGTCATCTCATTGAATCGGTTCGAGCGATTCACAGCGTCAAGGTTTACGGTCAGGAGAGCATTCGGTTTGTTCGTTGGCAGAAACTTCACGCACAGACCATTAGGCAGTCTAGTACTTTGCAGCTGACCCAGGCGGGGCTGCAGAGTGCAGCGCAGTTTTGTTCAGGCTTAGAATTGTTGGCGGTAATCACGCTTGCAGGCATAGCCATCCTTGAGGAAGCGTCCCTAACCATAGGGATGCTGTTTGCGTTCTTAAGTTATCGTGGATACTTTAGCGAGCGATTGCGCAGCGTAGTTGAGCATTGGGTGCAAGCCAAGACGCTGCAAGTACATTTGCAGAGGTTAGGAGACATTTGGCGCGCCGAGCCTGAACCTCGATTGTCACACATAGATGCTACGACCCAAAACACTTCGCTCGAGCTAAAAGGCGTGAGCTTTCGATACAGTAGCCAGGATCCTTGGGTATTGAAAGACCTAGACCTGAAGATAGAAGAAGGGGAGTTTGTCGCGATTGTTGGTCCCTCGGGTGAAGGTAAAACCACCATGTTACAAATTCTTATGGGCTTGCTTGAGCCGAGTGAGGGTATCGTCTTGGGTGGCGGTCGAGTCTTGTCTGGTAGTCATGCCATGGGCTTTCGACAACAGTGCGGCTGCGTGTTGCAGCAAGACGGTTTCTTTAGCGGTTCCATTCTAGAGAACATTGCGTTATTCGAATCGCCGAACGAAGAGCGTGCTTGGCAAGTGGTCAGCCAGGTTGGATTGTTGGATACGTTACGTCACTTACCCATGGGGCTGAGGACTATGCTTGGCGATATTGGAAGTCAATTTTCCAGCGGTCAGATGCAAAGGCTTTATTTAGCGCGCGCGCTTTATCGCCAGCCAGCGTTTATGTTTTTAGATGAAGGCACCGCTAATCTTGATGTCGAAAGTGCCAGCGTCATTAAATCCCATGTCGCTGCGCTCCAATGTACTCGTTTGATTGTGACCCATGACATTAGTTTTGCTGCAGGCGCGAGTCGAATCTTGGCACTTCAAAACGGTCAGCTGACACAGGTGCAGTTTGACGCGCAGATACAATCAACCGCCAGCTTAGAAGTTGATAATCTCAGTCGATAAGCTATGCAGATCTACTATGCCAATGGCATTGAAGCCCTGCATTAGACCTGCACATTCACCTGGGTTGAAGACCAAGGTTGAATCAACAGACTCCAACCTATAGCGATGGGTATGACCGTGTAGTGCCAAGTCGTATTCAGGTGCGAGGTGCCCATCGAATTCCAAGGGGTCGTGGACAACAATAATTTCTCTGCCGTGCCAGCGAAGTTTAAACGGTGGTTCGAAAAATTGAAAACCGCAGCGCTCTATGGCGGGGAGTAGGGTCTCTCTCTCCACATCGTTATTGCCAAACACGCCTGACATAGGCATTTCCAATTCAGAGAATGCTTCTATGGTTTTGGCTTGGGTGATATCGCCTGTGTGGATCACATGTTCGATCTTAGAACCATTGAAAAGCTCAACGATTCTACGTACGTTCTTTAAGTTGTTATGTGTGTCTGAAACAACACCAATGCGCATGGGTAACCCTTATTTACTTTGCTCTAAAAAAAGGTCAGCACATGGCTGACCCTTTTTATTGAAGAGGCCGGGCTCTCTTGTAGCTATTTGCTCAAAACTATTTGCCTAAAACTAGACCTTTTCTAAGATGTGAATAGCGCAAGCTGATCCTAAGCCAATGACATGGGTCATGCCAATACGGGCACCTTCAACTTGTCGGCCACCAGCTTCACCGCGTAGGTGGGTGCTGATTTCGTAGATGTTGGCAATACCTGTAGCACCCAATGGATGTCCTTTTGACAATAGGCCACCAGATACGTTGACTGGCACCCGGCCACCTAGAGCAACCTCTCCTTCGTCAACCATACGCCCTGCCTCACCGTCGCCACAGAGGCCGAGGTTTTCGTAATGGAGAATTTCGGCTGTAGCAAAACAATCATGTAATTCTACAAGGTCTATGTCGTCTGCCCCGAGCCCTGCCATTTCGTATGCGTCTTTTGCTGCTCGGCGTGTACACGAATTGACGTCTGGCATAACCAGGTCACGTTCCTGCCACGGGTCAGAAGCCAGCACGGAAGCGCGTACCTTAACTGCTCTGTTCATCAACCCTAGTTCTTTGGCCTTGGCTTCGGAACAAATGACAGCTGCCGCGGAGCCATCGACGTTAACTGAACACATAAGCTTAGTATTTGGATAAGAGATCATCTCGGCGTTCATCACTTGCTCAAGTGGTGTTTCGATCTGATACATGGCTTTGGGATTAAGCGTTGAGTGGTGATGATTTTTCACCGATACCTTAGCGAATTGCTCGAAGGTGGTGCCGTACTTGCGGGAATGTTCCATGCCAGCTTCGGCAAAAACTGCTGGCATTGTGCCAGATCCTAAAAGGCCCTCTTTCGAAATACCTGTAGAGCCACCTGCACTGCCCAGTAGTCCTTTGCCCATCTGCTCAACGCCAACAGCCAATACACAGTCGTAAAGACCGGCCTTTACTGATGCCCATGCTTCACGAAAAGCGGTAGCGCCAGTTGCGCAAGCATTGGCTACGTTGACTACCGGAATTCCGGTTTGGCCAATTTCCTGAAGAATGCGTTGTCCGACCATGCCGGAAGCTTGGCCGAGATTACCGCTGTAAAGCGCCTGCATGTCGTGAATGGTTAAGCCACAGTCATCGAGCGCCAGGAGCGCTGCTTCGGCACCGATTTGGGGGACAGTTTTATCGGGAAAACGTCCGAACTTGATCATGTCGACACCAACAATATATGCGTCTGTCATTTGTCTTCTCCTGGATTTTAAATGGGTTAACTTTTTTCTTTAGTGCTTCTTTCATTAGTTTTTTGGCGTTAGCCTTTTTGGGGCGTGAAAAAATATGCTAAGTAGGAATTACCTTCTTTGTCTTTGCGACCTAGGGCATCGTCAAAGATTACATCTACGGGCATGTCGAACTCGATATTTGCCGGATCGGGTTCAACATTAATGAGGTTGCCTTTTATGGCAGTACCGTCGTCGAGATCGACGATGGCACTGATGTAAGGGACTTCAACGCCAGGAAATGAACGATAAACAATAGAGTAGGAATACAACTTTCCGCTCGTGGGTAACGTTACCGGCCCTATTTGATCGCGGGCACCGCACTTTGAACAGGTGGCGCGTTCGCCTAAAAATGTGGCGCCGCAGCTGCTGCATCTTTGGCCTTCAAGATATGGTTCGCCGCCCTCTGGAATTTTGATGTACGGTACGGCGGGTAGTGGCTGTTCGCTCATGGTCCCCTCAACTTGTTGTGTTACTGATCTATCCCAAAAGTTAGCTTACTACGCTCTGACAGGTAATATAAGAGCCTGTTCATCTGGCCCATCTTGGCCGCGTCACTCGTTGCGAAACGTCTCAATCCGAAACTGTCTATACAACGCGGTTCTATATGCACTAAGGATATACGTCGCATGATTTACAGGCTGGACTCGGTCAGGCAGGGTTAACCAAGGCATAGCGGGGAAGGCAATGAAGTCAGTTAAAGTTAGAGATTATATGGCCACGAAATTGGTCTCTTTTCACGCTAGGACGAATGTTGTCGAAGCGATGTCGGTTTTCTTGGAAAAACGAATCTCAGGCGCTCCAGTGGTCGATGATGAGGGAAAGCTCATTGGCATTCTTTCAGAAGTTGACTTGATGCAGGTCATCGTCCAAGACAGTTACTACGACGAATCCATAGGTATCGTCGAAGATTATATGCGTACCGACGTAGACACCATCGATGCCGACATGGACATCTACACGCTGGCAGAAAAATTTGTAAAGGAACGCCGCCGTCGCTACCCCGTGGTGTCCAACGGCAAGCTGATTGGACAGATTAGTCGTCGTGACGTATTGCGCGCAGCGAGGGAATTTTTGGCGAAAACTAAGCGCAAGACATCGCGCTTGTAACTAGATCTTGCTGCGTATTAGTTCGTTAACCTGCTGAGGGTTTGCCTTACCTTGGGTAGCCTTCATCACTTGACCGACGAAAAACCCCAGCACTTTGTCTTTACCGGCTTTCAATTGGGCGAGCTGTCCGGGGTTGGCGGCTAGAATCTCGTCGATGATACGCTCCAGCTCACCTGAATCGCTCATTTGAACGAGGCCTAAGGCATCAATTTGTTCGTCCACGCGGCCTTCGTATTGGCCCTCACCTTGCCAAAGAGCTTCGAACAGCGTCCGCGCCGTTTTTGATGACAAGGTCTGGTCTTCGATTCTTTGAATGATGGTTGCCATATCAGCGGCTGTAATTGGGCTATCGCCAATCTCGGTGTCGGCTCTGTTTAAATGCGCAGAAAGTTCGCCCATCACCCAGTTGGCACTGATTTTAGGGTTGCCTGAATGCTCAGCTACAAGATCGAAGTAGGTTGCAACATCTGGGTCTGCACTCAACCAGCGCGCGTCGTAGTCTGACAGCCCTAATACTTCAACGTAACGAGCACGCCTTGCGTCTGGGAGCTCGGGAAGACTGGCGCGAATTTGCTCTACCAGTTCGGCGCTGATGATAAGCGGCAGTAGGTCAGGGTCAGGGAAGTAACGATAGTCTTCGCTAAATTCCTTTGAGCGCATGGATCGTGTTTCATTTCGATCCGCATCATAGAGCCGCGTCTCGCGTTCGATGGTGCCGCCACTTTCGAGTACCTCTATTTGGCGTTCGATTTCGACTTCGATGGCTTGTTCTACGAAGCGAAACGAATTGATGTTCTTGATTTCAGTTCGCTCCCCCAGTTCGGTAGACCCTAGCGGTCGAATAGACACGTTGGCATCGCATCTCATGCTGCCTTCGGCAAGGTTGCCATCACAGATACGCAGATACCGCACCAAGGCGTGGAGTTGCTTAAAGAAAGTAGAGGCCGCTTTTGCAGAGCGGAAGTCGGGCTCAGATACTATTTCCAATAGTGGTGTGCCGGTGCGGTTGAGATCAATGCCGGTTTGTCCCGGAAAAAGATCGTGAATAGACTTGCCAGCGTCCTCTTCAAGATGAGCACGGGTGATACCAATTACCTGGTCTTCGCCGTCTTCCATGTGAACGGTCACTTCGCCTACGCCGACTATCGGCGTTTCGAACTGACTAATTTGATAACCCTTGGGTAAGTCTGGATAGAAGTAGTTTTTGCGATCGAAAATTGAATGTAGGTTAATTTTAGCGCCAATCGCCAGGCCGAACTTTATAGCCATGATAACCGCCTCTTCGTTGAGGACGGGAAGAACACCTGGCATGCCTAAATCAACAGCACAAGCTTGGGTATTTGGTGCCGCGCCAAATGCAGTGCTGGCACCGGAAAAGATCTTACTTTTCGTTGCAAGTTGCGTATGTACTTCGAGGCCAATCACCGACTCCCAAGGCATTAGGAAACCTCCCCGGTGAATGCGGGTGCTTTTAAATGCCAGTCCGTGACCTGTTGGAACTGCTCTGCAAGGCTCAAAATTGTGTCTTCGCGGAAGGCTGGTGCAATCAACTGCACGCCAACGGGTAGATTCGCCTGGATGCCTGCAGGCATGGATAAGGCGGGTAGTCCGGCTAGGCTGACGGGTACTGTGTATTTGTCTTGTTGGTACATAGCGACCGGATCTTCTGTTAACTCACCACGGCTGAAAGCAGGGCCTGGAGTGGTGGGTGTCAGCAACACATCAACTTTAGTAAATGCTTGATCAAAGTCGTTAGCAAGTAGTCTGCGAATCTTCTGGGCTTGGAGATAGTAGGCGTCATAGTAGCCGACACTTAATGCGTAGGTGCCAGTAAGAATGCGGCGTTTCACCTCGGCGCCAAACCCTTCGCTACGGGACCTTTTGTAGAGGTCTTGTAGATCAACCGGCGATTCGCAGCGGTGTCCGAAGCGGACGCCATCGTAGCGCGAAAGGTTAGTCGAGGCTTCGGCGCCTGCAATAACATAATAGGCGGGTATGGCGGCGTCCGTTGTCGGTAGAGACATTTCCACAAATGAATGCCCCAGATCTTCGATAGCCTTTTTGACTGCATCAATATGAGCGCCGGAAAAATCCGAGAAATATTCTTTAGGTAAACCAATGGTGAGACTAGACGCGGGTGCCAGGCCGCGCTCAGGTAATTCGGTAAGCCAAGTGTCCTGGCGTTCGGCGCTGGTCGAATCACGCGGATCGAAGCCTGCCATAACAGCAAGCAATAACCCTGCATCTTTGGCGTCTTTGGTAAGAGGCCCCGCCTGATCCAGGCTTGAGGCGAACGCGATCATGCCATAGCGGCTGATGCGACCGTATGTCGGTTTGAGCCCGGTAATCCCGCAGAACGCAGCGGGTTGGCGAATGGATCCGCCTGTATCTGTGCCAGTTGCCGCTGGAGCCAAGCCGGCTGCCACAACTGCTGCAGACCCACCCGAAGAGCCCCCCGGCACTTTGTTTACATCCCAAGGGTTAGTAACGGCTCCGAAGTAGCTGTTTTCGTTTGAAGAGCCCATGGCGAATTCGTCCATGTTGGCTTTACCTAGGGTAATCGCCCCTGCCTGTTCGAGTCGGCTGACAACAGTTGCGTTGTAAGGCGCGACAAAATTCTCAAGCATGCGTGAGCCAGCAGTTGTGATGAGATCCTTGGTAAGGAAGATATCTTTGTGCACGATTGGTACGCCGGTAAGAGGCCCTGCCCTGCCAGCCGCTCGATCTTCGTCTGCCTGGCGGGCTGCGTGCAAAGCACCTTCGTGATCCAAGGAAAGAATGGCGTTGTGCGAATCCGCCTTGTCGAGATAAAGCTGAGTCAGTTCTTGCGCCGAGAAGTCTCCTTTTTCAAGACCTGCGATCAGTTCATGTACGGATTTTCCTGAAATCACAGTTATTCAATTACCCTTGGAACAAGGTAATAACCATCCTCGGTGTCTGGAGCGGTTGCTTGAAATCGATCAATGTCGATGGTTTCGGTGACTGCATCTGAACGCAATCGCTGTGAGGCCTCTAGCGGATTTGCCATAGGCGTTACCCCACTGGTGTCGACGGCCTGCATGGTGTCGATCATGGTGATGATGCTTTCCAGATCCTTCTGCGCGGCATGCTCCTCATCAGGTGTTAATGAAAGGCGTGCTAAGCGTGCTAAATGGTGGATATCAATGGGGTCGGACATACTGGATTGTCGTTACAAATGGGTTTAGCTAAATGAGAGTGCGCACCTTATGTCACGCTCCAGTATATTTCCAGGATCTAGCGCTTCTAAACGGTGCTTTTAAGCACTTAAATGCACTATCATTGCACTTTCTCGACGGGCGCTACTTTCGATGTTCAAAAATATCCGCGGTCTCTTCTCACGCGATCTCTCAATTGATCTGGGTACAGCAAATACCCTCATCTACGTGCGGGACCGAGGTATTGTTCTTAACGAGCCTTCTGTGGTCGCGATACGGACGAACGGCAACGTAAAAAGCGTTGCAGCTGTAGGCTTGGATGCTAAGCGTATGCTGGGTCGAACGCCTGGTAATATCACTGCTATTCGCCCCTTGAAAGATGGTGTGATCGCAGATTTTCTGATCACAGAGAAAATGCTTAAATACTTCATCGGCAAAGTACATGAAAACTCTTTTATTCGGCCGAGCCCCAGAGTGCTGGTATGTGTTCCCTGTAAATCCACCGAAGTAGAACGGCGGGCGATACGCGAGAGCGCGTTATCTGCTGGTGCCCGTGATGTGCGGTTGGTTGAAGAACCTATGGCTGCTGCAATCGGTGCGGGACTACCGGTGCAGGAAGCGGTCGGCACCATGGTGGTTGATATCGGTGGTGGCACCACTGAAATTGCCATCATCTCGCTTAATGGCGTGGTTTTATCTGACACCGTGAGGGTGGGCGGTGACAGATTTGACGAGTCTATCGTCGCCTATGTGCGTCGCACCCAGGGTAGTCTTATTGGCGAAGCTACTGCAGAGCGTATTAAACAAGAGATTGGCGCGGCTTATCCGCAGAAAGACATTCGGGAGATCGACGTCCGTGGCCGCAATCTTGCAGAAGGCGTACCACGCGCGTTCACACTGAACAGCAATGAAATCCTAGAAGCGCTGCAAGAACCACTCTCCATGATTGTTCAAGCAGTCAAAAGTGCATTGGAGCAGTGTCCGCCTGAACTGGCATCAGATATCGCCGAAACGGGCATGGTACTCACCGGTGGCGGTGCACTACTAAGAGATGTGGATGTGCTTCTGGCAGAAGAAACTGGCTTGCCGGTGATCATTGCTGAAGACCCGCTCACCTGTGTCGCTAGAGGGGGCGGTAAGGCGCTTGAATTAATGGATGCTTCCGGTAACGCTGACCTTCTTTCCACAGCCTAAGTGTCAAATTAGGTGCAAGTCGGATGATAGTTCGGATAATAGTTCGGATGGCCGCCCATTAAGGCGTTATTTGTCCGAGAAGGCGGCGCGGGGTTTTTACTCGCAGGGCTAGCATTACTTTCAACTGTTGCCATATCGCTTGAGATTTCAACAGGACTGTTGAAAACGACACGCACCTCTCTCGAAACGGTGGTTAGTCCAATCTACCTAATCACCCAAAGTCCCTACCTTTTAGCCGATCAAGTCGGCGAACAAGTGAGTTCGCATTCAAGTTTGCTGGAAGAAAATCATGAGTTAGAGCGCCAGATTCAGGAACTCGCACATGTTTCGCAGCAATTCATAGCCCTTAAAGCAGAAAATGATCGACTAAGAGAATTGCTGGGTTCCCAAGCGCGGTTACCACATGACGTGCTCATTGTTGAGGTGGTTGGCATCGTTCCCACCCCCGGCAGCTTTGAGTTGATTGTCGATAAAGGGTCGGATGCAGGGATCACCGAAGGCCAGGCTGTACTAGATGCCGGAGGATTAGTAGGCCAGGTTGTGAGCGTTGCGGCTTTTACCAGCCGCGTATTGGTTTTGACTGACCGCAATCATGCCGTACCGGTGCAAATCAATCGCAATGGTGTCAGGAGTATCGCTGGTGGTACGGGAGAGCTGAACGAACTCCATCTTGAGAGCGTGCCTGTATCTGCTGACATTGTGGAAGGTGATCTTCTTGAAACCTCCGGCTTAGGCGGGCGTTTTCCTTCCGGCTATCCAGTGGGCAGGGTCTCCTCGGTAGTGGTCGAGCCGACCTCTGCCTATGCCCAGGTGATTGTCACCCCTGCCGCGGCACTTGATAGAACAAGGCATGTTCTGGTTATTTTTGAAGCTTCTATCAACGCCTCATCAGTTAATGGGTCGGGGCCGGATGATGGGTCGGGGCCGGATAATGGGTCAGTTGATGCGCTGGAGATAGGCGAGCTTGAAAGGATCCAGCCGTGAATCCGTTGAGAGGTGGTTGGGTTGTTTTGATGAGTCTGTTGGTTGCCATGTTGTTGGCTGTTTTTCACCTGCCTGAGTCCTGGCCTGATTGGCTCGGATGGTGGCGCCCAAGTTGGATACTTTTGGTGTTGTTTTTTTGGGTTATGGAGTTACCCGAGCGCATCGGCTTGGTTGCCTCTTGGGTGCTCGGCGTGTTGGTTGATGCGCTGCTCAGTCAGCCCCTTGGTTTGAACGGCTTTCTGTTTGCTGCCACCACCTACATCGCGTGGCGCTTCTTTGAACGGTTGCGCATGTATTCGATCGTTCAGCAGTGTGGGGTGATTTTCTTAACCATTCTCGCGGCAGAGGTTGCGAGAAGTTTGGTAATGGACCTGGATCGGAATTACGCTTTAAGCTGGACGGTACTATTTATAGCCCTGACTTCTGCGCTCATTTGGCCGCTATTGTACGTATTCCTTTTACGCATCAAGTTATTAGCCAGGGTCGAATAGATGCGCCTTGTGCTCGCCTCGCAATCTCCTCGTCGTGCCGAATTGTTGGACCAAATGGCTTTGAATTTCGAAGTGGTTGTGACCGATATAGAC
>JBNMMV010000092.1:0-12594 GCA_051270205.1 Limisphaerales bacterium | reverse complement strand
CATAGTCGAACAGCGTGGTGGCATAGGGCCAATAGGAGCCGACAGTTCTAACAGACGGGGGTTCAGACAGTGGCACGTTCCCCCCAACCAGTGTGTCGTTAATGCCACCTTTGCCTGCTGTGCCATGACAAGCCACGCAGTGCTGCTGGTAGACTTTTTCACCCTCAGCAACGGTGCCGCTACCACGCGGCAACCCTTCGCCATCGGGCCAAACGGTGATGTCATGAATTTCTTTCGCTTTGAGGTGTTTACCTAGACCGGGTCCATCGCTGGCCCAAACTTGCACCGCACCGCTTAGAGCCAAGCCAGTGACTACAATTATTCGGCATGCCTTACACAAAAACGTCTTATGCAAAAACATTGCTGGAGGCTCCTCGTGAATCAACTTGCCAAGCCTGGATGGCATTGTAATGGTAAATAGAGGTTTCTCCTGATCGACGAAGATGCTCGTCTCGACCGGGTTGTACGCCATAACCATCGTAGGCGCGACTCATTAGGGTCGCCGCTGCACCTTGCCAGTGCCATGGAATGCGAAACCGCGTTAGCGCTTTTTCAAGCACTGGTCCTTCAAGTTGAGCAGGTGCCCAACTTTTGCCACCATCTGCTGAAACATCGACTCCTTGCACCGCGCCTCGACCAGTCCACGCCAGACCGCTTATCTCATAATACCCATGGCCCTTAAGGTCGAGTCCAGGCGACGGGCTGGTAATTACCGACTTTACGTCCATATCGAAGGTAAAGACCTCGCTGCGGCCGTCAGGTCGAAGGTCGGTGTATTTGGATGTTTCTTGGCGTGACATGGCAGGGATCGCACTGACCTGAAGAGACCTCAGCCATTTGACGCTGGCATTGCCTTCATACCCAGGTAAAAACAGCCTCACCGGGTAACCTTGCTCAGGGCGAAGACGTTCACCGTTTTGATAGAGCGCAAGTAACGCATCATCTAACATTTTGTCCATGGGAATGCTGCGGTTCATGCGCGCAGCATCAGCCCCTTCAGCGACCACCCACTGGGCCCGGTCTTCGATCCCTGCTTCATCCAACAAATCACCTACCCTGACACCCGTCCACTCACTGCCAGATACCAATCCGTGAAGTTGCCCACAGGTGACGTCTGGGGCAGTGGCTGCGAGGTTGGCAGCACTGTTGCCTGAACACTCCAAGAAATAGGTGCGGCTGGTCATTGGATAGCGTTGTAGGTCCGCCATGGAAAATTTCAAAGGCTTTTTGACAAGCCCATGAACATGTAACTCATGTAGCTCGGGATCGATTTCTGGAATGCCAGAGTGGTGACGCTCAAAGTGGAGACTGGCAGGTGTAAGGGTGCCTTTAAGATGTTGTAGCGGGGTTCGTGACGCACCACTGCCCATCGTACCCAACTGACTGCTAATACCTTCACGCCCAACGTGTGATTCATAGCGACTGGGTTGCCCATACTTACTTAAGGGGTGTCCCGGTGCTGCCGACCACGCGGGCCTGCTCTCACGACCGGTGGCCACTGTTGTCATGGTGACACCTGCAGCAGCCAAAGCGCCGCGTAGGAAAAGACGTCGGTCTAGTAATCCATTACCCGCACGATGTTCCACATTAACCTCCGAATTAGGAAAAGACTGGTATCAAATGCTCTGCGCACTGACCCATATAGTCAACTTTTGCGCCCTTTGGAAGAACCGGGTGCGGCAGCACATAATCTACCCTCATCGGCAGTGATTCGAGGACTTGCTCTAACTGCTGGGCAATGTCCTGCCAACTGCCGTACAAGGCAAATGCATCGGCCACTTCATCGGGTAGAAAGTCTAACAAACTGCCAGCAAAGACAGGATCTGCATGATGGTGAAAGTCGGGATAGACCTTAGCTTGCAGGCTATGTGCCGACTCTCCAGACCAAACGAAGCCGGGAGCGTCGAATAAAAATTTCGAATACTCATAGTAACCGGCAGCCATGGCCTTGCCCATGAGTATTGCTTCACTAGGGGTATCGCACAGTGCCGTATGAAATATTAGCCCGACCTGCAAATCTTGCGGGTCACGACCTGCCTCACGCGCGCCTTCGCAAACCGCCTGCCAGGCCATGGCGATGTTAGCCGGGTGACGGCCCACTCGTAGCCAAACACCATCTGCACAGCGACCTGCCATCTTGAGGTTTTTAGGACCTTGGGCGGCAACCCAGACTGGTACGGGAGCGGCATGATTGAGTCGCGCTGGACGCGCGGCGCCGACCTCCATGGCTTCACCGTGAATCAATCCGCGGGTCAGGGTCACGGCTTGTTCTATCGCCGCAACACCCGCTGGCGCGAGACCATTAAACCGAACCGCCGTATCACCCACTCCAAGCCCGGTATGGATACGACCAGGTGCCAGTTCAGCGACAGTACAAATAGAACCTGCCAGCGCCGAAGGGTGTCGAATAATTGGGGTATCGAGCAGTGTGCCCAGATGCAAGGTTTTGGTTTGCAGCGCGGCCAGTGCCAACGACACATAGGGGTCGGGGACTTTTAGAGGATTACACGGTAGTAACCCCATATCCCAGCCCAGGCTCTCTGCCCGCGCCGCACTGGCAGCGAAGGCTCGGGCACTGGTCATGTCTAGCCGATTAAGCGCAAACCGCACAACGCGTTATCGCGAGAGAATCGTCACTCCAGACAATCCGGGTGCGCCATATACATGGGTATAACCCACTTTAGGATCATTGGGCACTTGTCGTTTACCAGCACCACCACGCAGTTGTAGCGCGATTTCATAAACTTGTCGCAAGCCTGATGCGCCAACCGGTTCGCCGTTGGCTATGCAACCACCGTCGGTATTGACTGGCAATTTGCCGTCAATTTCTGTCCAGCCGTTATTCAACCACTCTTCTTGCTCGCCATCTTTACAAAAGCCGTTCTCGGACATGTGCATGATTTCAGCGCCAGACTCTGTGTCTTGCAACTGCGCCACCTGAATATCCTCTGGTCCAACACCTGCCATTTCAAAGGCTGCTTGGCTGGCTCTTACCGTAGGCGAGTCTGCACGTTCTAGTGCCTGGTTCTGTGAGAACACTTCGAACGATCCAAAGTTGCGCGTCTTAACGACGGCTGCATTTAGAAAAATAGGATTAGAAGTGAACTGCTTGGCCTTGTCTGCGCGACAAAGAATCATCGCGCAGCCACCTTCGGCGGGCGAACAAAAGTGGTACTTACGTAACGGATGGCAAACCATTGGCGAGTTGTGCACGTCATCAAAAGTAAATGCTTCGCGCCGCCAAGCATTTTCGTTCATGGCACCGTTTTTGAAATTCTTCACCGAAACGTTAGAGAGGGTTTCCTCTGATATGCCGTATTCGTGCATGTAGCGCTGAATCTTCATGCCAAAAAATTGCGGTGTTAACGCCATGCCAACATCACCGTACCACTTGCCGAGGCCACTGCCCTCGGGGTCGACGGTAAATGCTCCACGTGGATGTTTGTCAAAACCAACCGCGACGCCAACATCGAACATGCCAGACTTAATGGCCATATAGGCAGACTGCAGCGCACTGCCACCGGTTGCACAACCGTTAGAAACATTAATGAACTGCAGACCCGTGAGCCCAAGTTTCGACACCATGGTGTCGGGCTTTTCTGCGGCACCCGTGCCACCGTAGGCAAATTCCATGTCTGGCCACTCAAGACCCGCATCGCCCAAAGCTTTACGCGTAGCAAACACGCCCTGCTCAAGACCCGTAACACCGTCGGTGCGTCCAAAGGGGTGAATACCTATGCCAATTATTGCTACATCCATTCTAAATCTCCTGTCAGATTCCTGTGGTTGTTCGTTCTAAAACTATAATTCGTCTACAATTCGTCTACGGGTGTAAAAAAGTAGCTGACCACGTCTTTACCATCACGTTCGATGTACTTTTCGATAACCAATTCCATTTCCATGCCAACTTTGAGCTTACTCACATCGCGAGTTTTGAGCCGCGCTTGCACACGGGTCTGGTCGGCGAGTTCAACATACCCAACGCCAAAAGGCTCGAATGTCTCCGCCGTTTCGGGGCCATCGTAGGGCGGTCGATTGGGCAAAAAGCACTGCAAAGTAAACGTCCACAGTGTGCCACGGCGTTCCAGCTCGACATTTTCTGTCTCCGTGCCGGAACAGGCTGCACAACTGGACTGAGCTGGAAAAGTCACCACCCCACATTTGCTGCATTTCGAGCCAATTAATCGTGGATCGTTAGAAGGCCAGGTGAAAAGGCCTTCAGCAATGGGCACTTGATTTGAAACACTTACAGCCATGCCGTCACTCGCAAAAAATAGAACATGTTTTATACAGTAATTTGTGAGGTGACTAAATAGCCTCTTTGCTTCTTAGCTCACCTATTTCATCTGAACTTAAGCCCAAAAGCTCTGTCAAAACCTGATCCGTCGCACCACCCAGCTCAGGCGGCGGGGTTAACGCGGGCGGATCGATACCTTTGTATCGCAGTGGGGTGTGCATTTGCACGACCTCACCGAAGATCTCGTGGGGCCGTTTGACCAGCGTTCCTCGGGCCGCGAGATGAGGATCGTCAAGCACCTCCATTAAGTCTTTGACCGGCGCAGAAATAACACCGTGCTGCTGGGCTGTGCTGAAAATTTCTTCCCGAGTGCGCTGAGACGTCCACTGGTTTATTTCCGCATCCAACTCATCCATGTGCTCGCAACGATCGGCAAAGGTGGCGAACTCAGGACGTTCAGCCAGATCAGGTCGGTCCATCGCTTTGCACATTTTTCGCCAATGACCTTCACGGATACAGATAATGGCAACATGGCCATCGCTCGCCGTGTAGACATTGTAGGGCGCCAGTGCTTTGCCTGGATGACGATTGCCTGCTCTGGGTGTCTGCTTGCCGGCAACGTACGCCGAGCCAAGGGCTGTGGCCAATGTCGGAAATACACAGTCCTGCATGGAGATATCTACTACCGCGCCTTCGCCGGAAACCGTGCGTGCGTACAGTGCACTGACAATGCCGGCATAGAGGTGGGTGCCGGCAATAAAGTCAGCGAAAGCCGCGGCGGTTTTCAACGGCGGACCACCATCTTCACCGGTGATGCTCATGACACCGGTCATCGCCTGAAGGGTAATGTCCATGCCTAAGTAATCCCGATAGGGTCCTACACTGGAGCCATAGCCTGTGCTGGAGGCGTAAATTAGCGCTGGATTTTCTTGCCGCAGACCTTCATTGCCGATGCCATACTTGTCCATGGTGCCAGGTGCAAAATTCTCCAACACCACGTCCACTTCTTTAACCAAACGCTTCAGTAACGCTTGCCCCTCAGGGGACTTAATGTTTAGGGTAAAACTTTCCTTATTGCTGTTTAACAGCCCAAAAGGAAAGCTCGCAGTAGAGGCAGATCCGCGGGCTCTTAAGGTCTCACCGATCAACGATTCGACTTTGATCACCCTGGCACCTCCCTGGGCGAGCAAGAATCCACAGTAAGGACCGTTGTAGACTTGACCAAAGTCCAATACCGTTACACCAGCCAGCGGTTGTTCTTTCATCTTCACCCATCCTATCTAAGAATTTAAATACCATGACAGAAACAGCGACAAAAACAATTACCACGCAAGCAGCAAGTTGGATTGACCTAACCGGCAAGGTTGCACACATCACCGGCAGTGCTCGGGGCATCGGACGCGGCATCGCCCAAGCACTAAAGCTTGCGGGGGCAACCATTATGATCAGCGATCAGAACGGAACCGAAGTAGCTGCAACGGCTACTGAGCTCAACTGCGAACACATGGTACTGGACGTCACCGATGCCGAAGCGGCAGCCAATGCCATGGGTGAGACCAAGGCACGCCTTGGCAGCTTGGACATTTTGGTCAACAATGCTGGTGTCTACATCGGCTTTGGTGGGCCTGTTCGAGAAATTACCGATGACATGTGGCGCACTAGCTGGGCGGTTAATGTCGATGGCGTCTTTTACTGCTGCCGAGCGGCCGCAGATATTATGATTGAGCAAGCAACCGGTGGTCGTATCATCAACATCTCATCCACCCAAGCTGTTTCCCCTGGGGTCGGTGTCAGCTACGACGGCACCAAGGCCGCCGTTGCACAAATCACCAAGTCATTAGCACTGGAACTGGCGCAATATCAAATAAACGTAAACTCCCTGGCACCCGGACCGACCTGGGTGCGAGAAGGCCCAGCCCCGGCAGTTAGCGGACAACCACCGAACCGCACTGGCGATCCGTTGGCAGACACCGTCGCCGACCGCATCGAACGACTGCCATTGGGTAAATGGGCTGATCCAATGGAACAGGGCAAAGTGGCTGTGTTTCTCGCGTCATCACTGGCGGACAACGTTACCGGTGTTTACCTTCCCTGCGACGGCGGCTGGCTGACGCTATAAATTAGAGCCTGCAATCTGATCGAGGATCGGCAGCAGGTAGGACTTAAAGGCTTCGGGGTTTTCAGACATGGGAAAGTGTCCGACACCTTTCATCTCGGCCCAGGAGGAACCTGCAATCGCCTGGTGTGCTGCATAGCCTAATTCTGAGCGGCCACTATAGTCATACTCACCGGAAAGGATGTGCACGCCAACTTGTTGGGTGTCTATCTCACCGGCATGGGCTCTAAGATCATATTCGTCGGTGTAGTAATGCAAGTCACCAATAAATACTGGCGGCCATCCAGAGGCATAGACGAAACTGGTTTCTTTTCGGTAAGCCGCAGGTGATGTCGGAGACATGAGGCCGTCCATGAGCCGAGCTTTGTACTCATTGCTCACTTGCGGATGGTGAAGTTCGCTGTAATCCGAAGTACTGCCTTCTATGTGCAACGCGCCTTCAACGGAAATAACGGCTTTAAACAGATCGCCATGTTGATGCGCCAAATCTAAGGCCAGCAGCCCACCCACTGAGCAGCCCATGAACACAGGGTCCACCAGGTCTAAGACTCGGGCCAACTCCAGTGGCACGTTACGCAAAAATTCGCCCTTCAAGGCATAGGTTTGGGTCCACCACTCTGCCTCAACGGGAGGGACCGATTTGCCGTGACATGGCAGGTCATAGGCTATCAGGCGAAAGCGCGAAGTGATCTCTGGCATTTCAAACAAGTGCCGCCACTGACTACCATGGCAGCCCGCGGTATGTTGCATGAGCAGTGGGATACCCTGCCCTGCTTCCTCAAAATAAATACGGTGATCAAAACCGCCTAGGTTCAGGTGCACGTAACGCCCTACCGGCATGTCGATGTGACCATGAGGCGCCACATCACCTTGGCGTAGTTGATAGTTTGGCGGCGTTTCTCTTAACAACTCTACAGCGCGCATAATCGCGGCATAGTATTGGGCATTTATGACTCGATCACCTTCCATCTTGAGGCCACCCTCAACACTGATGTTAGCCATAAGATCATTGTGAAAGCGTTCTGGGGTTTGCGCTAAGAGCCGCTGCCAAACTTCTGTAGAACCCGAATAAGTAATGCAGCGATCTTCCGCGCCCGCTGCAATATCTGTGTCAGCGACACCATCCCTTAACCCGAGTGATATCTGCTGCTCACCTACCTTAAGGCACAGCCCACCGTCCCAATGGCGCGCAGCCTGTTGGAATTCGCCATCCTCATTACAAGACTGGGCCCATTCTTGCGCCCGAGATTCCGTGTCAATTTGTAGTGTCATATAGAAACGCCGTAGGTTTTAGCAAATTCGCGAACGAACTTCGTGCCTGTGGGAGTAGTGGTACTTAACAACGTCATGGCGATACTACGCGCGCTTTCTGGCACAACTTCGTTCAATTTGATTAAGCCCATAACCCATGCGGTGACCACACCCCAGGATTGTGCCTGCAAATGTTTGGCTACCGCGCTGAAATCGGTGGAAGGTTCGACCAAACCTTGATCAATGGCTATTTGGATATGCGTACTACACAGATCAACGAACCCGTAGTAGAGAATTGAGCGCAAGCGGTCACCTCGCTGGGTGCCAAATAAGGCGCGTGTCATAGCCTCTGCATACTCAGGGTTGGCTTTGACAACTTCACAACTCATACAGAAACTGGTCATTATGCGGGCGAGCCCGGGCTCAGATTCCGCTTTTGCTTCTACACTAAGCGTTGTCAGAAGATCGCTTACAGCGGCCAGCACCAAGTCGTCTTTACTTTTGTACAGATTATATAGAGTGCCTGGTGCGACATCGGCGCGTTCTGCTAACGCACGTATGGTGGTCTTGTCATAGCCAATTTCTGCAAGCATCTCACGGGTTGTGGCCAGGATATTGGCTTGCCGCTCTTTTTGACGAGGTGATTCGTATCTCTTTTTAGCCGGCGAATTCATTCCACAACCTTACAACGTTAAACGCGAAAAAACATCGTGATCCATAGATGCCGTACTTTGCCGATCGACCATCTGTGCCATCCAAGCATAAGACTTGGGGTTACTCGCATCTAGAGTGCCGGCTACAACGCCCGTGTATAGCCAACTGTAGAGGATTGCGTCTAAATAGTCATTCCACGCAGTTTCGTCTTGATAGTCGATGCCATGGCCGCGCAAACCTGCCGCATAACGACAAACCAAGGCTCTTTCGTGTGCTCGCCGAACTTCTTTTTTTGTACTTTGGCCGAGTAATAAGGCGACATCGACGATGCCTTTGCCAAGCAGCGGTCCTTGGAAATCGAAGACGACGATCTCGTGCTCAGCCTCTACCTCACCAAAGAAAAAGTTGTCTAGGCGGAAATCACCGTGGACGAAGGTTCGCGGTGCAGCAAACATGTTTGCTTGAAGTCCACGGGCCGATGAGAAAAATTGCTCGCGGGCTTGGTCGATACTTGGATCAACAAATTCACCAAAATGCTCCATCATCACCAACCAGGCATCCTGGATAAAGTTATACAGGGTATCTGCGTGATAGCTGTCAGCGACGCCTGGCACCCAGTCAATGTTGTCGACCTTGTTCCAAAATGGCGTGTGCAGTTTTACCAATGCATCGACACAACGTTGCGAATCTTCGAGATCGGCACCCTCAGCCTGATCGCCACAGCGAAGGTGGCCTAGATCCTCCATCAACATGACGAAGCAATCTCCATCCATTTCCAGGTGATACATGTGTGGCGAAACCAAGTCGGTGCGCGTATCGAGTTCCTGGAAATAGCGGACCTCACGCTCATAGAGGTGGAAATCCATGGCGACGGCTCTGTTGGTGACGTTTTGTGAGGCAAACTTGGCAACTAAGGTCCGCGGCGCGTCGGTCGCGCCACTGTAATTCACCTCAAGCCGGGCGAGCTCGCTCATCATGCCGACGCCGTCGCCGACCTGAGAACGCGAAACCTGAGTTACTTCTATGCCATGGGCCAGCACGCCTGCCTGGATCAACACAGGTGTCAACCAAGCAGGAGTGATGCCTTGCGGCATTGCGGGCAATGCCATGGTTTGGTCGCTAGTTCGAACCCGTGGGCACATCGGTAAAGGGAATGCCCTTATCCATGCGCGGCTCTTGAGGTAAACCTAATACCCGCTCAGCAATAATGTTGGCCATGATCTCATCTGTACCGCCAGCGATTCGCAGGCCCGGTATACCCATGTAGGTATCCTGGAACAGTGCCGCAAATTCTTCGTCCTGATCACGATCACGGACAATGCCTTCCTGCTGCAGTAGATCAATGGCGAAAGACGCCATGTCTTGCGCCTTCTTACCACCGACGTATTTACCAATGGAGTTTTCAGGACCTGGAATGTCGCCACGTGAAAGTGCTGAGAGCGTGCGATAGGCGGTGTACTTCAAGCCTGATTCTTCTACATACCATGACGCTAAGCGGGCTCGAACATGACTGTCCTCAATGGCCGGTTTGCCACCGATGTTGACGCTTTCAGCCAGCTTCATAACGGTACTAAACTTGGTGCCACCGCCGCCTGAACCAATGCTTGCTCGCTCGTTCATGAGCGTTGTCAGACTTACCTGCCAACCTTGGCCAACTTCGCCTAGCCGTTGGCTATCAGGGATGCGTACATCGGTGAAATACACCTCATTGAAATTGGATTCACCTGAAATTTGCTTAATCGGCTTAATCTCAATGCCAGGCGTCTTCATATCGAGGAAGAAGTATGACAGGCCCTTGTGCTTAGGCAAACTAGGGTCCGTACGTACAACTAATATACCGAAGTCGGAATAGTGCGCGCCCGAGGTCCATATTTTCTGGCCATTAATAACCCAGTCGTCTCCGTCTCGCTCACCCTTGGTTCGTAGAGCTGCAAGGTCAGAACCACCTGCAGGCTCAGAGAACAACTGGCACCAAATGTCTTCGCCGCTGGCAAGACGAGGTAAATACTTAGACTTATCCTCATCATTACCCCAGGTCATAAGCGTGGGTGCAGCCATGCCTTGGCCAATACCAAACATACCCGTTTCGGGCGCTGAGATTTTGGCTTCTTCCTGGCCAAGAATCACTTGTTGAATGGCTGACGCACCACGTCCGCCATATTCTTCTGGCCATTTAATGCAAGCCCAGCCACCTTCCGCTTTACGCTTTTGCCAGAACTTACCCCGCGTCATGCCGTCCATTCCCTCAAGCTCTGCCTCCGTGGGGACATTGGCTTGCAACCAGGATGCGGCTTCATCGCGAAACGCTTTTTCTTCTGTTGTGTCTTCGAAATCCATAACTCTCTCCTTTTTACGCTTCTATTAGGCTGCGTCTACGCGGCCGACGGCGTCGATTAATTTTTGCTGCCACTGTCCTTCACTGCCAATGTTGACGGCCAACACTTTGGAACGGCGATAATAGAACTGGCAATCAAATTCCCAAGTAAAGCCCATGCCACCATGGGTTTGGATGTTCTCTTTGGCTGCATAATACAACGCCTGTGTTGACCCAACACGTGCTGTGGCTGCCGCAAGAGGCAGTTCCGCTGCATCTGTGTTTAGTGCCCAAGCGCCGTAATAAGCATTAGAGCGGGCTAACGTATTCTTCACATACATGTCGGCGAGCTTGTGCTTAATGGCTTGATAGGACGCGATGGAACGCCCGAACGCATAACGCCCCAGGGCATACTCCTTGGCTTGGATCAGACAAGTCTCCGCACAACCCAATTGCTCCCATGCAAACAGCACTGCTGCTCGGTCTAAAATATAGTCGAGGGCCGCCCAACCAGCGCCGTCATTGCCTAACAGTTCGGCATCGGCATCGGTAAAAGTTACGTTGGCATGATTAGTCGCTGGATCCAGTGTCTTAACAGATTCACAACTCACACCGGCTTGGTCAGTGGCTACTGCATAAAGCGATACGCCATTGTCGCCTTGAGCGGCAACAATCATTATTTGCGCGATTTCAGCGTCGGCCACCACCGCCTTGGTGCCGTTCAGCTTGCCGTTGCTGACTCGTGCTTGCATTGAAGCAGCACTCGTCTCACCACCACCTTCTGCATAAGCAAGTGTGCCAATGGCTTCGCCCGCAGCAAGTTGGGGCAGCCAAGTTTCTTTCTGGCTCGCGTTGCCATTGTGAATCAAAGCTTCAGTGGCAAGAAAAACCGAAGACCCAAACGGAATTGGCGCGCAACAGCGGCCCAGTTCTTCGGCGATAACGGCCAGATCTAAGTAGCTCAACCCTAAGCCACCGTACTCTTCAGGGATGACCGTCGCAGTCCAGCCCATCTCTGCTACCTGCTGCCACAGGTCTGCTGCATACAGCTCGTCGCCGTCCAAAATTCGTCGCACCACTTCTGGTCCGCAATTGTCGTTTAGAAAACCACGCGCCTGATCTCGGATCAGGTTTTGGTCGTCGCCAAATTCAAAATTCATAAATCCCCCTAGTTAAAAAAAAAGATGAAAAATAGTTCAAAATAGTTGCGCGTTTGATCGAACGGGAAATTGTGCCCTTATTGTGAGAAAAGTGCTAACCCAATCCAAATCTTGTTAGGATTTGAATATTCGCTTTTTTGCATCACGAGAAATATGTCATGACCGAGTTCATACGCACACCCGATGAAAACTTCGCTGAACTAGAGGATTTCACCTACCAACCCCACTATCACCAGTGGCAAGACATGCGCATGCATTACATCGATGAAGGCCCCGCAGATGGTCCTGTGATGCTGCTTTTGCACGGCATGCCGACCTGGGCGTACCTATACCGTGACATCATCCCGCTACTGGTGGAGCAAGGCTACCGGTGCATTGCACCCGACCATTTGGGGTTTGGCAGGTCTGATAAACCCACTGACATCCACTGGTACACCATCGCTCGACACACTGAAGTGCTGACATCACTCATCACCACGCTCGATCTTAAAAACATCACCTTACTTTGCCAGGATTGGGGCGGACCCACCGGTCTTGCCCAAGCGGCTTATATGCCTGAGCGCTTCGACCGACTCACCATTATGAACACCTGGCTACATCATCCGGAGTTTGAATACTCGGAAGCCATTTTGAATTGGATCAAGAACTGGCATGAAGGCGGGTTATTTCAGCGTGAAAAGGTGGACGCGGCTTTGTTACTGGTGCTCAGTACCGGCCAAGCCGAGCGAAACGATGTTTTTCCTCACCTGGTGCAAGGTACCGACCCCGGCTACACAGGTCAGGCCTTGGCTACCTATAACGGTTTTCGAGCACCTTACAAAGGGCTACCCGATGAAGCGTTCAACGGTTATCGACGCTTCCC
>JBNMMV010000091.1:0-12655 GCA_051270205.1 Limisphaerales bacterium | reverse complement strand
ATCAGCAGGTAATTTCTTGATGTAGCCATCGGGATTCCAGTTCTTAGGTTCCGGAAAGCCAGACGGTTGTTGAACCAGCGCGTCTAGTCCCTGTTCTGAAGAGGGGTATTGGAAATTGTCCAGACGATAGAGCTCTAATGCACTGGCCAAGGCTCTAACGTCGGCTTCAGCTGCTTTGACTCGCGTGGCGTCTGGCCGGCTCATCAAATTAGGCACCACTATGGCGCCGAGAATGCCGAGTATCACGACAACGACCAAAATCTCGATCAGGGTGAAGCCTTGTGAATGTTTGAAAGTGGATCTGTTCATTTTAGTTTCCCGGATTCAAATACCTGCATTAGACCAGTGTATTCATACTCAATATAGGTAATAGGATCGCCATCACAATAAACATGACGACGGCGCCCATCAATAGCAGCATTAAGGGCTCTGCCATTTTGACCAGCGTTGTCACAAAGCGTTCCACTTCGGCTTGTTGATAAGTCGCAACGCGCTCGAGCATGGCATCTAATTCACCACTTTGTTCTCCACTACCCACCATGTGCAGCAGCATGGGTGGGAATTGTCCGACTTGCTCCAAACTGACCTTTAAGCTCATGCCCTCGGAAACAGTTTGCGTTGCGTCGATTAAACGGCGACGCAAGTAGGTGTTGCTGATGACGTCGCTGGCGATGTTCATCGCTTCAACCAGAGGCACCCCTGCACCGGTAAGAATCGACAGGGTGTTAGCGTAGCGTGCAGCGTTGGCGCTGCGCGAGATTCGACGGATCAGCGGCATTGAAAACTTGGACTCATCAAACTGTATTCGAATGCTCGGCTGATTCAGCAGCCAACGGATACTGGCGACGACCACTACGATGAAGGCGATCAGCGCCCACCAATAATCCCGCAGTGTATCAGTCATGGTTATTAGTAAAACGGTAAACCATGGCAATTCTTGACCAGTATCTTCGATAACGCCAATCATGTCGGGTACCACGTAAACCATTAGCCCAGCGACGATGACGAATGCCAATATGAGTAGCGCTACTGGGTAAAGGAGTGCCATCTCGACGTTGCGAGTAGATTCGAATTGGCGTTCTAGATAGTCGGCTAAATTCTCCAGCACCTTATCGAGATAACCTGATTGTTCCCCAGCCGCGACTGAGGAGCTATAAAGTTGATTAAAACTCTTCGGGTATTCACGCAAGCTGCTGGCCAGTGAATGACCCTCTAAAACTTTGCTGCGAATACCCATGATCAAACCGCTAATATGCTGCTTTTCGGTTTGCTGGGCAACTGCAAACAGTGCTTCTTCAATCGGCAAGCTTGAGGCAATAAGGGTGGATAGTTGACGCGTGAAAAGTACCCGGTCGAGGTTTGACATACGTCGAGAAAAGTTGAAAGAAGCGCCGGATTCTTGGGATGAGCGTTCTGTTGTCGGCGTGACGTCCATTGGCACGAAGCCTTGGTCACGAAGCATCTGGCGAAGTTGGCGGGCGCTGTCTGCCTCCATGACGCCCTTACGCTGCTTGCCTTTGGCATCTAGTGCGATGTATTGAAACGCCGCCATATTTGCTGCTTAGTCTTCCAGCGAGACGCGCAGAACTTCCTGCACGGTGGTGACGCCCGCTAGAACTTTGGCTTTGCCATCTTCACGAATTCCTGGTGAAATACGCCGAGCATAACCGGCGAGTTCTTGTTCGCTGACACGGTCATGAATGAGTTGGCGAATAGTGTCGTCGACGACAACCAATTCGTAGATGCCGGTTCGACCACGGTAGCCTGATTGTGAGCAAGCATCGCATCCGGGAGCCTCGTACACGGTAGCGCTTGACTCGCCCAAGAACTGCAATTCGGCGTGTGTGGCGTCTCTTGGTTGACGGCAGTCAGAGCACAATGTGCGAACCAGGCGCTGGGCTAAAACACCGACCAAACTAGAGGAAAGTAGGAACGGTTCAACCCCCATGTCCGTGAGGCGGGTTACAGCACCTACTGCGGTATTGGTGTGCAGCGTCGACATGACGAGATGCCCGGTTAAACTTGCTTGAACTGCTATTTCTGCAGTTTCTAGGTCTCGAATTTCGCCCACCATGACAACATCGGGGTCTTGCCGCAATATAGCGCGCAATCCACGCGCAAACGTCATATCGGCTTTGGTATTCACTTGAGTTTGGCCAATGCCAGCTAGGTTGTACTCGATCGGATCTTCCACTGTCAGTACATTGATTGTTTTGGCGCTGAGTTCGGCTAAAGAGGCGTACAGTGTGGTTGTTTTACCTGAGCCTGTTGGACCCGTAACTAAGAAAATTCCATGGGGTTTGTGTACAACTTCCTGCAACCGTGACAGCGTCTCTTGTTCCATTCCCAAGCCTGGAAGGTTGAGTCGTCCGGCCTGTTTGTCCAGGAGTCGTAAAACGACTCGCTCACCTGAAGAAGCGGGCATTGTGCTGACACGTACATCAACTTCCCTACCGCCAATACGCAGAGAAATACGACCGTCTTGGGGGATTCGCTTTTCCGCGATATCCAATCGTGCCATGACTTTGATACGCGAAACCAGCAACGGCGCCAGTTCTCGTTTAGGACGCACTACCTCTCGCATAACACCGTCAACGCGAAATCGAACAACTAAGTCTTTCTCAAACGTTTCGATGTGAACGTCTGATGCGCCTTCGCGAATTGATTCCGCCAGCAATGCATTGATGAGGCGAATAATCGGCGCGTCGTCTTCTTGTTCAAGCAGATCTTCTGTTTCGGGAATGGTGTCGGCAAGGCTAGCTAGGTCCATCTCTTCGCCGAGGTCTTCTACCATTTGACGGGCGGCTGATGAGTCTCTGGAATAGACTTCAGTAAGTGTCGTTTCGAATTCTTCAGCACCGACCATGTTGACCAAAAATTCCTGCCGCGCCAGGCGTCGGACTTCAGCAAGCGTGGTTAGGTTCGGTTGCGATACGCAATGAAGGGTGTTTTTACCGTCGCGCCCGGTCAGCACCACACCAAACCGTTTCGCAAAGGCAAATGGCAGTGGCGTGAAGGCAGGCACATGGTTGCCACCGTTTTGGGCGGCTGGTGTGTCACCTGGTTCATCTGCGTTTGGTTCAGCCATATCCATTTGTTCCTATCGAATAGCACTATTCTAACAACTACTGCCTTAATCGCTATCGACATAGGGCTGGGTTGCATGCCATGCCGCTCTATTCTGATAACTTCATCACACTAACGGAGTGCTTACACTTTTTCAGCACGTACACGTTACAATGACGACATGTCGGAGCGAAAACAGCAATTCATTAGTAGTTTGTTTAAAGAACAGGCAAGCAGCCTGGTTAAATATTTGTCTGCACGTTTTCGCGATGGTGCTGAGGCTGAAGAAGTTGCCCAGGAAGCATGGCTACGACTCTATGGTCTCGACAGTCCTGAAAGTCTGACCAACGCAAAGGCGTTTTTGTTCCAAACCGCATCAAACTTAAGCATAGATCGAATTCGCCGGCGCAAACTAGAACAACGTCACCAAGTGCCATCCGATGAAGTTGCTCGTTCGGTTGAAGATACGCTTGCAGCAAAACAAATCGTTGAGTTGCTAGAGACCGCCCTACTCGAACTGCCCATTAAAGTTCGCCAAGCATTTGTCTTACACCGTCACAGTGGTTTGTCGTATGCCCAGATTGCCGATCAGCTTGGGGTTAGCACCAGCATGGTGGAAAAGTACATCATCCAAACGCTGAAGCACTTTAGAAACAAATTGGAACAGAATAATACTGAGGTCTGAGCTATACAGTTCGTTAAATATATAACACGACGCAAATAGCGCTCACATTAAAGATCAGGGAATAGACGGAGCAGATGAACACGCCCCCCAATGACAGGGACAGTAACAGCGACACAGACAAGGACGTACTGGCGCTGGATGACTTTCGTACGGAGTTGCCTATAGATGAGCAGGCCATTGCTTGGTTGGTTAAACTCGGCGATCGCCAATCAATCAAGAGTACCGATAACCGCCATGAGTTAAGGCGTGCTTTTCTTGATTGGTTTAATCACGATGCTGCCCATCGCGAAGCCTTCGAAGCTGCCAGCTTAATTTGGTCGGCGTCGGGTCAAGCAGTTGCGAATCCCATCTTCGAACCCCAACCTCGCTATCAACCAACGGCGATCAGTTTGCTCTCGGTAGCAGCCATGGCGATTTTTACTTGGTTTGTACTGCTTGCAAGCCCGCAAATTTACACAACTGCTCCAGGTGAACAACAGCGAATTCTCCTCGCCGACGGTTCGACCGCTTTTTTGAATACAGACAGCGAGATACAGGTACAAATGTACCCAGATCGTCGTGTAGTTGAACTGGTTCAGGGAGAAGTCTGGTTTGACGTGGTCAGCAACAGCCAGCGACCCTTCAGCGTCACCTCGGGAAACACGGTTGCGCGTGCGCTTGGCACAGCCTACGCCGTGCGAAAATTGGATTCTGTGAACAGCTCTGTGACTGTAACCGAAGGTAGTGTTGCCGTGGTTGGAAAGGAATTTGGCAATTTCACAGTTACCGCCGGGGAACAATTTACTCCCGCCACCAACGAAAGTGTCCAGGCACGCGTAATTTCTGTTGATGTTCAAAGTGAAATGGCCTGGCAACGCGGTCAATTGGTATACGAAGATAGACCACTACTCGATGTGTTGACGGACATGAACCGCTATGTCACAAGAAATATGGTGCTCAGTGATGAGGAAATTGGTCAAACCCATGTATCGGCAGTCATTCAGATTGCTGATCAAGCAGCCATGGTTGATGCTTTGGCCCAGGTGATGGATTTGCGATGGAAAGCCGTCACCGATGAACTCATAATTATTACTCCGCGAGCCATTCCCTAGCCCAATTAGGCTTTTGTAAAGCCGCGCGCACTTGGCTAGCATGTGCGCATGCGGTTGCATCTCTTATTAGCGCTATTATTTGTCGGACTTTTGTTACCCGGTATCGGTGATGCTGTGGGATCAAGCTATCCAGCGGGAGCGCTAAGAGACAACCTCCTGACGCTTGCACAAGAACAACGGTTGTCCATATTTTTCGCTGAAGAAGATGTTTCTAAACTGCAGGTACCAGAAATAGCAGATGTGGCTTCTATCCCTCTATTACTTGAAACTTGGCTTGAGCCCCATTGCCTGGTAGCTGAGTTCATCAGAGAGCGCTTCGTAACCATCTCTAAAGTGTCGATCTGCGGCGATCTTATAGAGCCAATAAAGACTGTCCCGGTGCGCGCGGAAGTCCCTATTCCCCAAAGCCACATGGAAGAAATTTTGGTAAGGGATTTGCCGCCGACAGGTTCACGCCTCAAACAGGCAAGCTTTGGGCGAGCCATGCCGCTAGATGTCATAGATCAGCAGGAAATATTACTGTCCGGTATGCAGAGTGTCAGTGAGTTGCTGCGTTATGTGCCGGCTGTTTCAGGTAACAGCACCAGCACGCTGATATCGAATGGTGGCGATGGCAGTGCCTCGATTACTTTGCGAGGTCTTCCTGCCTCCAACACGCTAGTTCTGTTAAACGGGCGCCGTACAAATTTTAATGCCATTAGTGGGGCGTCAGTTGATCTCAATGCGCTGCCTCTTAGCATGATTGAACGCATAGAGATCTTAAAGGATGGGGTTTCCGCCATCTATGGCTCAGATGCCATTGCCGGTGTGGTGAACATTATTACCAAGCGCGGTGTCGACGGCTTCGACATAGATGCCTACCGAGGCCAGAGCGCAAAGGGTGACTTACAGACCACCCAGGTCTCACTGCACGGTGGGTTCCAGGATGACGTTTGGTATGGCTCTGTTAACCTATCTAGCTACAAGCAAGAAGGTATCTTCAGTCGCAATCGTAGTTTGTCTGCCAGTTCAGATGATCGTAACCGGGGTGGTATTGATAGGCGCAGTAGTGCCATCGCGCCAGCGCTAGTGACATCAGCAACAGGCAGCGCCTTCACGCTCACCAGCGGATTGCCGGGGACTAACCCAACAGATTTTCGCGTGGCCACCGACGAAGACAGGTTCGAATATCGAGACTACACCTCTTCAGTGGTACCGCTTGAACGATTGAGCTTCTATTCAACTTTGGGTCTCATCGTCAACGACCGGTGGCAAACAGGTTTGGATATATTCGTGAGTCACACAGAGGCAGATACTCAGCTTGCACCTGTGCCTATTTTCACCGGCTTTGAAACGATACCCCTGGTCGTAGCCGCGAATAATCCGTTTAACCCCTTCAATGAAGATCAACTCGATGTAAGGCGTCGCGTCGTCGAGCTTTCATCCCGTCGTCAACACAATGATTCCACCAGCTATCAGACTGTTTTGCATAGCAAGTATGAAAACGACTCGTTAATTTTGAACTTCAACGTGCAACATGACAGAACCCACGCTGTCGAATATTTACGCAATGGCCTACATGCAGGCCGATTAGCACAATCTCTTGGCGATGGATGCATATTCCCATGCGTACCTTTTAACCTTTTCGGTGATGTCGGCTCGATTACTCCGGAAATGTTGCGTTGGGCGGGTGCCAATGCCCAGATAGAAGGAACAAGTTCACTAACCGGCGCCACCGCCGACGTCGATTGGCAATCCCAATCAACCGATATTGCACTCGCTGCCGGCGTTGAATTTCGGCGCGAAAAGTTGCGTATTGATCCCGATCAGACCTTGCGAGACGGACAACTCATTGGCGGAGGCAATCGAGGGCGGACATCGGGTAGTCGCAACGTGGCGGAGATCTACGGAGAGATTTATGTGCCCATCATTAAGCGTGCTCAGGGACCGGCCAAGTTAAGTATGCAGCTAGCTGCTCGATATTCGAAATACACGGACTTTGGCAATGTCACTAACCCTCGGCTTGTCATTCTTTGGAACCCCACAGAACAATGGAATATTCGCGGTAGTATCGGTAAAGGATTTCGTGCACCGACCTTGCCTCAACTGCATGGTTCCGTGGTGCAGTCATTCCAGCAACTTAATGACCCCTGTTCAGCTGCAGATGCCTCAGTGTTAGCTGGCTGTTCAAACCAGTCGGATGCGTCTCTTAATCAGTTTCTCACCATTAACGGTGGCGACACGACTTTGAAGCCCGAACGAAGTGTCACCACCAGTATCGGTGTCAGTTGGGAAGGCATTTCAGAGTTTGGCAACCATGGTGTGGCGGTAGATCTATTTTCGATTAGCCAGGAAGATGTGGTCGAGAGTTCAGCACAGTACATTGTTAATCTGAATGCTCGTACCGGCGCATTCGCCGATCGCGTAGGACGAGACGCTAACGGCAATCTAAACCGCGTCCACGCGACGCTGCAAAACATCGGTAGCAGAGACGTACAAGGCATGGATTTATCGGGTCATCTTCAGTTTGAGTCTGAGCACTGGGGCCGTCTTTTATTTGCGCTAGATGCCACTCACATTGCGTCATTTCGAGATAAGTTTGATCCCGATACACCGTCTGAGCAAAAAGCCGGAACGTTCAGTGATGAAGCCTCGACTGGATTAGGAAGCCTGCCAGATTGGAAGGTCTCATTGGCGTCGAACCTCAATTTTAAGCAATGGCAAGTCCACTATAGTGTCTACTGGATCAGCAGTTTGGAAGAAACCATTCCGTTGAGCACCGCTCGCCGCACTATTTCCGACTGGATGACGCACAACATGAACGTCAGCTACTTCGGACCATGGACCGCATGGGTTCGGACGACACTCGGGGTTCAGAATCTATTTGATGAACAGCCGCCCTTCTCTGCTGCTGCATTTAACGACAGTTACGATGGCCGCACCTACGACATCACCGGACGCTACTTCTTCGTCAAGTTCGACCGAGCTTTCTAGCCAGAAAATAAATAGGGTCAGACCCTAGGGTCTGACCCTATATCTCTTGAGCTTATATCGCGGGTAAAAAAAAGGGGCTGCAATGCAGCCCCTGAACGCTCAGTTATATTTATTATTACGTGAGCTTATAGATCCGCACTAAAGCGTAGGAAGAAGTATCGTCCTATGGGTGAGTACATGAACAAGTCAGTGTTGTTACCCGACGCAAAGATATACTCTGGGTCGTTGTCGAACACGTTGTTTACGCCAAGAACTGCAGCGTATTGGTCCCAGTTGTACCGAGCACGAAGGTCCCACTCTGTGTGAGATGGCACATCGCTGTAACCGAAGGTGTTGTCCGTTCCGTCGTAACGTGGATCATCAAGACCGTGGATATATCGACCACGAGCGATGAAGTCCCATGTTTCCCAAGACACTTGTGTGTTGAAGACCGCTTTGATTCGAGGAATCGAACCGCGGTCGTCTGCGCCACCGGCACCTGGATAGAACGTGTTTTCCTTAACGTAAGTACCGTTAAGTTCGGTAGTGATTAATACGTTACCCACTTCGAACTCGTACTGTGCGTTCATGTCAAAACCGTCCGTGCTAACGCTGTCTAGGTTAGCCAATTGGTTGGTCATGTTGCTGATGTTCAGACCAGCTGCAACGATTTGAGGCGTGAACAACCCACACTCAGAGGCGGCAAGACCGGCAGGACCAGTGAAACAATCCTGAAGAATCGAGTCAGAGGTTGGTCGACTGATCAGATTTTCAACTTCGATGTCCCAGTAGTCGATGCTCAGAGAGAATCCATCCAGGAAGCCTGGTGTAAAGATTACGCCAATGCTTGAAGTATCTGCTGTTTCAGGCAGGAGGTTTGGATTTCCGCCAGACAGTACCGCAGATTGCGCGGCTGCTAGAGGTGTACCTAACGCGATGCCAGCCTGTGCACAGTTAGCGGCCAGGTCACCTGTTGCTCCAACTGGGCAAGGCTCCGAAAAGAAGTCAAAGCTCACTACACCACCACCGAACAAGTCAGTGATCTGAGGCGCACGATAGGCAGTACTCATGGTGGTACGGATACGCAGGTCATCTGTGATCTGCCAGTTCAATCCATAGCGCTCAACAGACTCTGTACCGAAGTTAGAGTAGTCAGACGAACGGTATTGTAGGTTAAAGTCCAGACGTTGGAAGCCAGGGACGTCAGCCAACAACGGAATGTCGATTTCAACAAAGTATTCGTCAACGCTAAAAGCACCTTGCGTTGTAAATACTTGGTTTGCTACAGATTCACCAGACTCGGTAATTGAATCAGGCTTTGTATAACCTTCATCAGTACGCGTTTCAAATCCAACAGCGACGTTCACTTCACCAGCAGGCATTTCAAAGACGGGGCCGGAAGCCACACCAAAGAAGCCGCTGGTTTGGAACTTAGCTAGTGCAGAAGAGCGCTGACGCATGTAGTCAACCTCAGACGCAGTCCAGTTGCCCGGACGCACAACGTCTAATGCACCACTTGGGTTTACAACTTGCGAACAGAGTGCATCCACTGCGCACTGTGCTGGATCAGCAAGACGAGTAAAGCGCGCCAAGTTCCATGTGGAATTGGTGGCTAATGTCGCATCGAGGCGAGTGTAAAGATATGACAATTCCCATGACCAGTTGTTCAAGAAGCTGTCTTCGTTGACGATTTCGCCTCGAACACCTGCAACCATGCGGGCAGTGTTAACTTCGAAATCAGATACTCGAGCACCAATGGTACTTGAGGGACGAAAGTAGAATGCGCCTCCAACTCCTGGTGTAGGGAGATTAGGGTTGGTACCTGGAACGTATGATCCATTAGGGTATGCCGGAGTACCGAAAGAACCAGGATTGCCGTCAAGACGACTTTCACCGGTACGCTTTGAGTACTGCGCTTCAAGAAAAACTTCGACATCGTCGAAGATTTCGTAAACACCGTAACCTGCTGTTGAATACAACTCAGACTGAGTGACGAGATCCTGTCCTAGAGCATAGTCATAACGCAACAACTGTACTTGGTCAGGATCGGTTACGTTTTGGCGTGGCGCTGTGCTTGGGCAACCTGCAGCCCCTACGTCTGTGATTTCGTCACCGCCGAATGCTTTAGGTAAAGTACAGTAAAAGCTACCGTCATCACCGAAAAATGCACCACCGGGTGAGAAGAAACTACCGTTTGACGCACCGCCAGAGTTCAGACTGGAAATCGCTGGGAAAGCCCAATCACGATCTGTTTGGTTAATGTTGTTGTTGTAACGGTATTCCGAACCAATCATTACCGAACCACGGTCACTCGTCGTACCAATGGCAAAGTCAACATTGTACTGTTCACCGTCGCCTTCGCTAGAAATACCGTGACTAGCACCTGCTTGCACGCCTTCAAAACGTTCTTTCAAGATGACGTTAACCACCCCAGAAATCGCGTCAGAACCGTAAATAGCGGATGCGCCATCGCGCAAAATATCAACACGATCGATAAGTGCAGTCGGTACGAAGCTCAAATCAACCGCTTGGTTAGACAGAGCGTCTGCGAAAGAAGCGACTCGCTTGCCATTGATTAGAATCAAAACTCGGCTTTGTCCCAAGTTTCTAAGGTCAACGGAGCTTGCGCCACCGCCAGAAAGAACGGACGACTGGTTAAAACCAGCTGTACCCGCAACCGCTTGGTTACGCAGTGCTTCACCAAGGTTTGTGAAACCAGATTCAACGATTGATTGGCCGCTTATAACGGTAATCGGGCTTGCAGACGAAAAGTCTGATCGCTTGATACGTGAACCAGTAACAACAATCTCTTCTATTATCTCCTCTTCGGCTTCGTCGTCAGCGGCGAAAGCGATTTGTGGAGACGCAAGGGTGATCATAGCCAACGCAATCAATTTGAAAATCGAACGCGTCCATATAGGCTGTTGTACAGTCATATTTATCCCCCAACTGTAATGTTTATGTTATGCGATAGAGCATCAACGATCTGTTCTAACTGCTTGAAATATATTAATATTATAGTGATTTGTCAGAAAGACCTAATCCCCTTGTTTATTATTTCTAGCAGCCAGTGCAAATCGTAGGTATGCACGCTCGCTGGCTATAAAACGAAGCAACCAGAGGATCCCTCAGTAAAAAATTCATTTTTTTTCAATTATTCGCGTGAGGTACGCGCGTTAGGTGATTGGGTTAGCGGATCCGCTTAACACCAACTGAGCGGCCGGTTTCCACGACCTTTAGATAGTAGCCAAAACGGCCGCGTTCGACGGTAACTTCAGGGTTCGTTCGCGTCGCAGATCGATATTTGCCTCCGACGCGTTGGCGCCAAACCTGGCCGTTATCGAGTCTAAATGTGGTGTCACCGTCCCAACCTCGAAATTCTCCCTTAATTCGGCTCGCTATGCTGACGGGTACCGTAGGTTCGATTTCCGTTTCCAACTGTTCCTGACCAAACTTAGCTTCCGGGGCTCGTGCTTTTTTGGTCACCGACGGTGAGGTTTGGGTGATTTGAGACGTCGCGCCTGGGGCTTCTTTAGGTTCGACTTTAGCCGCACCAACGACTTCTAGCTCCCCACTCGCCGAATCCTCGGAGGTAAGCCATGCTTCAAGCGCCTGAAGTTCGGCTGCGTCAAGCTTGTGCAGCCCGGCGGCCTTAAACGCATCTGACGACATTTCTTTTTGTAGAGAACGACCCTCAGCGAGGACCGAACTGGTCAAAAACACAGAACTGACCAGAGTGCTTACAACAAAGAATAGAGAAACAACGGATAACTTTTGCATCTAATACTAAAAGATGAATGAGACAAGCGGCACCTTACAGTAGAATCATCCACAATCACAAGATAAGGGTGGGATATTGGATTTCGTTGGACAACACATTGTTACGGTGAGCCAATTTCAACGACAAGACGTTGAGCGAATTTTTGACGTTGCCGACCGCATGCGCCCCTACGCCAACCGGCAACGCATAACGCGCGTACTGGAAGGCGCCATTGTATCGAATATGTTTTTTGAACCGTCTACACGTACGCGCATGTCTTTTGGCTCCGCTTTCAACTTGCTAGGTGGCGAAGTTCGTGAAACGACCGAGGTAAAGGCATCCTCTTTAGCTAAGGGAGAGTCTCTCTATGACACAGCAAGAGTGCTTTCCGGCTACAGTGACGTCATCGTCATGCGCCATCCGCAACCTGGAAGTGTCAGCGAATTTGCACAAGCGAGTCGAGTACCTGTTATTAATGGCGGGGATGGCTACAACGAACACCCGAGCCAAGCGCTACTCGACTTGTACACCATGCGTGAAGAGCTGGCCGCAACTGGGCGTAGTTTAGATGGCCTGCGAATTTCTTTGATTGGTGATCTTCGATATGGTCGAGCGGTGCATTCGCTGTGTAAGCTACTTTGTTTGTACAACGATGTGGAATTCAACTTCGTTTCTCCGCCTGAACTTGGCATTCCTGAAGACATTGAGGCTGAGCTGCGGGCCAAAGGCCAAAAGATAAATGTTTGTCATCGCCTGGAAGAAGGTATTCACAACGCGCACATACTGTACGTCACTCGGACCCAAGAAGAGAGATTTCCCTCGCAGAGTGAGGCGGACAAATACCGGGGGTTGTTTCGTCTAAATGAGGCCATCTATACGCAAAATTGTGAACCCAATACAGTGATCATGCATCCCCTGCCCCGCGACTCTCGCGCCGAGGCCCGAGAATTGGACGACGATCTAAATCAAAACCCCAATCTCGCGATCTTTCGGCAGACAGACAATGGCGTGCTTATCCGCATGGCCTTGTTTTCGTTGGTGTTGGATGTTGTAGACGAAGTGGACAACCACTCAAAGCCCGTGACGTGGTACACAGCCAAA
>JBNMMV010000090.1:0-12758 GCA_051270205.1 Limisphaerales bacterium | reverse complement strand
TGAAGCCAGCACCTTCCCAGCCCAAACCTTGAGTGCCACGCAGAGTATGTTTCAATTGGCTGCCTTCTTTGGCGATGGTGGAGCCCACCAGCTTGAAAATAGACGTCGCGGCACCTGGGGCACCACCGGATTTGCTTTCCTGCATGACGCGACGAACGGTTAAGCCGTAGGCCTTTTCCAACAGAATGTGATCCAAAACGTCTGATCTAACGGCCGCGTCGGCGATCTTTCCGCTTGCATCCTCTCCCGCGTATTCTTTAGCAATGGTGACGAAGGGGCTTTGCTTAGGCTTGGAAGGGCGTGCGCCGGAAGCGCCATTGCGCTCGTGTTGGAGCAGTCGCTTTCCTACGGTCCAACCCTTGTTGAGTTCACCGATCAAATCTTCGCGTTGCGCCACAGCATTGTCGAAGAAAGTCTCACAGAATGGTGATGAGCCAGAGATGAGTTTAATTGGCTTCACGGTGACACCTGGCTGATCCATAGGCAGCAGTACGAAACTAATACCCTCGTGCTTCGGTGCTTGGGGGTCAGTACGGACAAGGGCGAACATCCAGTTAGCATGCTGTGCGCCAGAGGTCCAAATTTTTTGCCCGTTAATGACGAATTGATCGCCGTCTAATACGGCTTTAGTCTGCAGGCCTGCCAGATCGGAGCCGGCGCCAGGTTCTGAATAGCCTTGGCACCATTGTGCCTCGCCGCTGACGATTCTTGGCAGGTGTCGTTGCTTCTGTTCTTCGGTGCCATGCTCTAAGAGCGTTGGTCCGATCATGGTTAGACCCATGCCAGATGCTGGTGGTAGGGCTTTGACGCGTGCCATTTCTTCCTGCAATACACGAATCTGCGCGTGATCTAAACCGCCGCCGCCGTACTCAGTTGGCCAATGTGGGGCGGTCCAGCCGCGCTCTGCGGCTGCCCTACGCCAGTTAAGGGCGTCGTCGGTTTGATAGGTTTCGTAGGCATCCTCAAAGTGAATGCTACCTATGCGCATGCTCTGCGGGCAGTGGCTGTTGACCCAGTCCCGTGCTTCAGCTTGAAATTCCTCGATGTTCATATCTTTCCTCTCTTAATTTTTGAGGGGACAGATCCGTGATCTGTCCCCGGAAAAGCGCATTCTAGTAAGTTCGCCCTGGCCATAAAGCGGGTAACCGTGCTAGTGAGTCGAGCCACCTTGCGATCGAGATCAATAGTCTCTGGCAAGTACGTCGGTGGGTCGCTGGCCAAGTTTCTAATTCTAAGGCTGCAATCGAGATTTTTGCAGATGTCATTTCCTATAGTGCGACGTCCATCACTGCCGTCAACGTAGGTGCTGAACATGGCGGTACCACGACTGCGGTAGACATGGTGACACCACGAACACATGTGAGTGCGCGGTCTTGCCCGGGGATTTAGCATGCGGCGCAGCTTAAGCCCTTGCAGGCTGTCTTCAACGGGCATCACCACAAAGCCTATGTGACCACTAGGGTGGAGCCAACCAAAATAGTCGAGTACGCCCCAGTCAACGTTGGTTAAGTCTGGAAGCTGTAAATCTGTCTTCGAGTGCGCTTTGAAAATTTCCGCTAAACCACTCTGAGAAAGGCGCTGCAATAGTATCTTCTGAATCCTTTTAGGCAGAGTTTACCTGTTTTTGTGGAGACTGTGGCGCGCTGGTTGCCAATGCCAACTCTTTGCGTCATGGTTAAAACTTCAGATAATAATTTAGGAATAATATGAGCGATCTACCAACCTCTGGACTGCAACTGCAGTCGACTGTGACTAGCGCCGGGCAACTGCTGTTGACGCTGGAAGATGTAGCGGTGGGACCTTTGAAGCCAGAAGAAGTGCTGTTGAGGGTGGAGGCATCGCCTATCAATCCATCAGACCTGGGTCTATTGCTTGGCATGGCTGATCTCAGTACCGCTGTCCAAGGCGGCACCCCTGAAAGACCAACAGTGACTGCTGATGTACCTGCAGGATTGGTTAAGCATATGGGCGGGCGTCTGGACCAGGCCATGCCGGTCGGCAACGAAGCGGGTGGGGTGGTTATTGCTGCCGGTGAGTCTGATGAAGCTCAAGCCATGATCGGCAAGACTGTAGGTGCGCTCGGCGGCGCAATGTACGGCCAGTACCGTGCAGTTCGTTACCATCAGTGTTTACCCATGCACGACGGTGTAAGTTCTCAACAAGCAGCGTCCTGTTTCGTTAACCCACTGACTTCGTTGGGTATGGTCGAGACCATGCGCATGGAAGGCTACAAAGCACTGATTCACACGGCTGCCGCTTCTAACCTGGGGCAAATGCTGCAAAAAATCTGTGTTAACGAAGGTGTCTCGCTGGTCAATATTGTTCGCAAACCAGAGCAGGCGGAATTACTAAGAAGCATCGGTGCGACCCATGTCTGTGATTCAAGCCAAGACACGTTCGCTAAAGATCTGACCGACGCCATCGCCGAAACTGGCGCCTACTTGGCGTTTGATGCAACAGGTGGTGGTGGTTTGGCTAACCAAATACTGGCATCCATGGAGCAGGCAGCTATTGCCACTGCCGCTGAATACAGCCGCTATGGATCAGACCAACACAAGCAAGTTTATATCTACGGTGGTTTGGACCGCACGCCGACTACATTGAATCGAAGCTACGGCATGTCTTGGAGCCTGGGTGGTTGGTTGTTGACACCGTTCTTACAAAAAGTGGGTCGTGAGAAGGATGCAGAACTACGCCAGAAAGTAGCCGATGAAATTGGTACCACTTTTGCTTCAACTTACGCCGCTGAAATTTCACTGGCAGGTGCACTGCAGTTGGAGACGCTGAAAAGCTATGCCCAACAAGCAACCGGGCAAAAGTTTCTAATTAATCCCAATGCCTAAAAAAAAGAGTGCTTAAAAAGAGCGCCTAAAAAACCACAGATAGGGGGAGTGATGAACACGAGCACAATCGTGAGAGGAAGTTTGTTGTTAGGGTTGGCTGTGATAGTCGCAGCTTGTGGTGAGACGCCGCAGCCGCCGGCTGAATCTGTCTCTCCCGATGTGGCCCAGACCACAGTAGAAGTACAAGCACAAATCGAGAGCAACCCTCTGCGTGACGCCTATTTTGGCGACACGCATGTGCATACGGTACTGTCCTTCGATGCCTATCTGATGGGTACTCGGCGTACACCCAGCGATGCCTACGACTTTGCCAAAGGCGAGGCCATTGAGCACGCGTCTGGCTTTGTCATGCAAATGAAGAAGCCACTAGATTTCCTCGCGGTTTCCGACCATGGCTTCTACCTAGGCATGATGCGTGAGCTTGGTAATCAGCAGGGTAGCTACGGTGATCATCGTTTATCTGAAGATGTACGCAATGCCACAAGTGCGGCGGGTTCTGTGAACGCGTTCCAGACTGTTTTGTCGCATTTACGAGGCCGTAATGACAACGAAGTAGATGACTTGGACGATCGAGATGTTGCCCGCTCCGCCTGGCAAGAAGTCATAGAAGCAGCCGAACATCACAATGATCCAGGGCGATTTACTACCTTCATTGGTTATGAATACACCACCTCTGGACCAGACGCTGAAAACTTGCATCGCAACGTTATTTTTTCAGGCTCTCAAGTCCCAGTGCAGCCGTTCACGCGGCTAGACAGTGTCAACCCAGAGGATATGTGGGCTTGGATGGATGACAACCGTGCCCATGGTATGGATGCGCTGGCCATTCCGCACAACTCCAACGGCTCAGATGGCTGGATGTTTGAAACGAACTACTATCGCAGCGATAAGCCCATTGATGAAGCTTATGCGGAGCTGCGCATGCGCAACGAACCGTTGGTAGAGAACACGCAAGTCAAAGGTACTTCAGATACCCATCCATTGTTGTCGCCCAACGATGAGTGGGCTGATTTTGACATTATGCCGCTACGTATCGCGTCGACCAAAGCGTCTCGTCCCAACGGTAGTTATGTGCGTGAAGCTTATTTGAATGGCCTGTTGATGGAGACTGAAAAAGGCGTCAATCCGTATAAGTTTGGTGTCATTGGATCTTCGGACACCCATAACGCGGCTGGTTCTTTTGAAGAAGATAATTACTGGTCTAAAACAGGCTATATGGACATTGAGCCGCACCTGCGCGGCTCCGTACCGCTGCCTGATTCAGACCCTGAAGACCCTAAGTATGCCGATGGTGCTTCTCAATACTGGGGCGCATCCGGACTAGCGGGTGTATGGGCAGAATCTAATACTCGCGATTCCATTTTTGCCGGTATGCGTCGTAAAGAGACGTTTAGTACCAGTGGTCCTCATATCAAATTGCGCTTCTTTGCTGGTTACGACATCGACGCCGACATTACTGGACAAGATGATGCGGTGGCACGCGCCTATGAAGGGGGTGTACCCATGGGATCTGATCTCAATAGCCAAGCGGACCAAACACCAGGCTTTTACCTCTGGGCAAGTCGTGACCCGGACACCCAAGCGCTGCAACGTATGCAGATCGTCAAAGGCTGGATAGAGGACGGGCAGGCGCATGAAGAGGTAGTGGATGTGGCGTGTTCTGATGGTGGTATGCCCAGCGATGGCCGCTGCCCAGACAATGGTGCGCGGGTGAGTTTGAGCGACTGCTCAACCACCGAAGATGTAGGCGATGCAGAACTCACCAGCTTTTGGCAAGATCCTAACTACAATGCCGATCAAAAGGCGTTTTACTATGTGCGTGTGTTGGAGAACCCAAGCTGTCGTTGGTCGACTTACGATGCAATTCGGGCAGGTGTCTCGCCACGTCCTGATATGCACACGACACAACAAAACCGAGCTTGGTCTTCACCTATTTGGTTCATGCCTCAATAGAGTAGAGTGCTTGTTGAAGTTCAGGTACAAGCCTCATACGCTAACTGATATGACTTAAGGCGAGCTTGGTGATCGTAAATTTGACTTACGATAATCAGCTCGTCGGCACCGGTTTCTGCTACAAATTTCTCAAACGACTGACGAACCTGATCCACAGTACCCACTGCTGACGCAGAGCTAATCTGCGACAACACCGATTGTTGGTCGGCTGACAGTTGATCTTCATAGTTTCGAATGGGTTTGGGTAACTGCCCGGGGTTGCCGAGTCGTAAGTTTACGAAGGCTTGCAGGCTGGAAGAGCGTAGATACTTTGCCTCTTCCTCGCTGTCGGCCGCGCAAATGTTGTAGCCGAGCATCACGTAGGGTTCCGCCAACTGTTCGGAAGGTTCGAATTGCTTTCGATAGATGTCGATGGCTTGGTGCATTGCTTGAGGCGCAAAGTGTGAGGCAAAGGCGAACGGTAAACCAAGAATTGCCGCCAACTGAGCACCGAACAAACTCGAGCCTAGAATGTACAGAGGTACGCGACTGCCGTAGCCAGGAACGGCTTCTACCCGTCGTGATGACGGCCCGTCTGTTGAAGGTTCCGCCAAATACTGCTTAAGCTCAACGACGTCCTGAGGGAATTTGTTAGGGTCGCTGTTCATGGTTCGGCGCAATGCTTGGGCAGTGACGCCATCGGTTCCAGGTGCACGACCTAGACCTAGGTCAATTCGTCCTGGAAACAACGCCTCTAAGGTGCCGAATTGTTCTGCCACCATCAAAGGTGCATGATTGGGCAACATGATGCCTCCGGCGCCCACTCGAATGGTCGAAGTGCCGCCGGCGATATGGCCGATGACCACCGAAGTAGCCGCGCTCGCTATACCACGCATATTGTGATGTTCCGCCACCCAGTAGCGATAGTAACCGAGCTGTTCAGTATGTCGTGCCAGGTCGAGGGAGTTTTGAAGTGCTAAGCGAGCATCACCGCCGTCGATGATTGGCGATAGGTCTAGCACTGAGAGTACGGTCATATCCGACATCCGGGAAAAAGACCATTGTAAGACCTGCAGGCCACAGCGTCATTTGTTTCGCGTTGGGTTGTAGGGGTTTATGCATACAAAAAGAGGGTTTTGCAGTTGAGTGTAGAGCAAGTAGCAGGAAGAGAGCCACTAGACCAGATAGATGAGGTGCTGAGTACTGCTCGTTCGGTGCGCAGAAAGCTAGATTTTGAAAGACCTATACCCAGACAGACGCTGCTAGATTGCATCAACGTCGCAGTGCAGGCACCCACCGGACTCGGTGGTGAAAACTGGCGATTTATCGTAGTGGATGAATCAGGTCAGAAACAAGCCATCGCCGATCTCTACTCGGAAGTGCTTTTAACGTTGCTGCGAGAGCGGGAGATGCCGATTAAGCCTACCCACCAAGCGTTGATTGACCGCTTGCATGAAATACCCGCGATGATATTTGTCTGTGTCGATGGACAACCCATGGATGTATCGGTTAGTTCTCAAGTCGCCTATTTTGGTTCCATTTTGCCGGCAGCCTGGTCGCTGATGCTGGCGTTGCGGGCACGCGACATTGGTACCACGTGGACGAGCTTGTTGAGTTCGCGTCAAGACGAAGTTAACCAAATTCTGGGCTGTCCAGCACAAGTTACGCAAACCGTGATGCTGCCCGTTGGCTATACCAAGGGCGCCGTGTTAAAAAGGGCCGATCGTCTCGATGCGAGTGAGGTCACTTATTGGAATGGCTGGTCTCAGTAAACAAGAATTGTTAGAGGGAACCTATGTCCTACTCAGAAGATCGAATTAAGTTGCAAGATGTCATGTTGCGCTATGCCGCCGGGGTTGATGATAGAGATCTCGATCTTTACCAAAGCTGTTTTGCGGATGACGTAGAGGTGGTTGGGTTTGGTGAGGAAACGTTCATTGGCGCTAAGCCCTGGCGAGCCTACGTAGAGCAAGCGCTAAGCAAGTACGGTTCGACCCAGCATATGCTTGGACCACAACTAGCAACCATTGACGGTGATTTGGCCCATTGTCGAACAGACGTTCAAGCGCTGCACTATTTGCTAGACACCGAAGGGGCAACGCTGACCTTGTGGGCCACTTATCTCACCGATATGCGTCGCTTTGGCGAAGATTGGAAGATTGTGCGCCACGAACTCGTGGCACGCGGCACTAAAGTTGACGCCGCCTAAGGCGCCTCCAGCGACAGCTGTAACCTTGGTGTCGCGATCCCTGTTTAGATTTTCTACTTCGGAGCTGGACCGCCTTCACCAGTGAATTCGGGATCAGCGTCATTGCCTAGGAAGATACTACCCAAGTCCTGATACAACGGGTGCGAGACCCATCGGTGAGTAGCGCAAGCGTGCGAATCGCGCAACTTACGTTCTAACGGGCTGTTCATTCTCATGCCGGAAGTGCCTGCCGTGTTGTGCAGAGAATCAACCACTCCCATACAAACGTTAGCGCCATGGGTGCAGGCCAGACGTGCATCTATGGTGGTGTCTGCACCCGGCTGTGGTACGCCCGTCATGAGCTCAGCTTCGACATTAGCCATGGCGTTCATAACATAGGCGCGTACGGCACGATAATTTGCGACTGCTTCACCCATTCGAGATTGAGCAATAGGCCGTTTGTTTAATTTGCTTGCAGACATCATGGGAATTTTGTTTTGTGCAAGATCAGCGAATGCCTCGATAGTGCCCTTGGCCACGCCCAGAGCAATGGCTACTTTGTTGTAGGACAAGCGCAGAGGTACAGGCATTCGATAAACAGGATTTTCATGCTTGGGGGGTGTCACAAAAAGGTCAACGCCGACGTACTTTTCCACAACTAAGGCGCCATCGGCCTTCACATCATGACTGCCCGATCCGCGTAAACCAGCCACGTCCCAGGTGTCCAAAATTTCGAATTGGTCGCGGGGCAAGAACCACATCTTGAAAATGGGATTGCCTTGGGCATCGGTTTCCATGTCGTCGCCCTTCATAAGTGGTGCGGCCATAAAACACCAAGAAGAGTTGTGGCAACCACTGATAAAGGTCGATTGACCCCATACTCGAACGCCTTCTGGCACCCGTTCTGCTCTGGGTGGTTGCGAACCTGGACCGCCGCCGCCACACATTACCACCCGAGGATTGTCTAAATAGATTTCCTTGGCCAGGTCCTCATCCATGCCGCCGACAGCCATGGCGTTAATCTCAGAACCCAACATGACATTCCAGGCCACCGATGCATCGAGTGCTGCCATGGCTTCTAGAATGGCGATGGTATCCATCGAGCTGGCATCTTCACCACCGAGAGAAGTGGGTAGGGCGAACCTAAAAAAGCCTTCGTCGATGAGTCGCTCGACAATGTCGTCAGGTAATCGGCGCAGGTTTTGCGCTTCATCGCCTGCGGCTAAAATTTCGTCGCGCATCTCTTCCACTTTGGCCAGGCGGGCGGCGAGTTGTTGTGGGGTCAAAGTTGTTCTCCAAGTATTTTGTTTTTAAGTATGTTCTTTTTTAGTATGTAGAGGGGATCGTCAGGTTCGCGACCACTTTTTGCTAGGCCTGAGAAGGTTGGCCCGCTCAAGTCTGCTGAATCCGTTAAGTTTTGATTCCAATCCATGACCACATGGCGGAATAGAATCTTCCAAACATCATCGCGTTTTTGAAAATGGTCTACGTAGCGGCCGAAGTAAGTCATTTCAGTAGCAGCGCCTTCTGGCTGGTGATGATAGGCGGTCACATAGGACTCAACTACGGCATCAGCCCCTAATCGCTCAACAATAATGTTGGCAAGCTGATGGTGAGTTGACCGATAGCGTGCAATGCCTTTCGGCAACATTTCGCAAAAACTATGGGCCGAGCCGTTGAAGCTGCCGTAGGCAACTTCAGCTTCCGGCCAATAGGCGCTTTTAAGGTCCACTTCACTGGCGCGATCGACGCCTCGGCAATGGATATTTAGAACCTGCTCAATGGCCATGCGATCGGCAATTTCTTCCATATCGGGAACAGTGCCAGTGGGCATTATTGTTTGCCCTGAGGTTGATTTTGGCTCTGGGCACTGACCATAGGCGTGTTGTCGATGCGTGCTCGATCGGGCGTATCTATTTGGTAAATCTCTATGACATTGCCAAAGGGGTCGCGCCCGTATACCGCGGCACTGTCACCAAATTCGACCGGCGGTCCAACAAAGGTCATGCCTGCCGCTTCCAATCGCGCGTGTTCTTGATGAATGTCTGTGACTTCCAGGGCGAAGTGCGGAAAGCCTAAATCAGGTGGGTTTGCGGTTAAGTTTCTAGGTGCGGGATGCTCGTATTGCCATAGTTCGATATAGGCGTTGCCGCCTCTGAGCATGGCCATGTGCGCGGCAGGTTCTTTAATACCTATGGCGGCTTCCACCGCGGCATTCGAGCCGGAAAAAGAGGTTCTTTCGACCTGTTCGAACCCTAGCACGTCGCGGTAAAACGCGAGGCCAGCCTCGATATCGGGTACGCCGACAGCAACGTGGTGAATGCCCAGAATCATCCGTTCTCTCCAAAAAATAGATTCTGTACTATTTTTTGGATCAAAGAAAGGCACACTTCGTGAAGCCGTTGTTAGGCCGTGCTATCCGCTCAGGCTCAATGGTTTTGGGTCCCGTTTATTTCTTGCGCAAAGTTGGTATTTTTAGCCCTGCTGCAGATGAAGCAATCAATATGCCAAGCCGTTGTAATCGTGTCTCTTCTTTCTTGGCGCTCATTACCCACCAGATAGAATCTCTTTTATAGGACGGTGCTAAATTAGTAAAGAATAGCCAGGCTGGTTGATTTGCCTTGATTTGCTCTTCATACACTCCGGCAAGTTGCACATTTCTTTGTTCAGAGGAATAGCCTTGTACGTTGGTTCTATTGTTAAAGACGTGCATTCCTGCTGGTCTCATTTTTCCAAACTGTATTAGTGCTTTTACCTTCTTTACGTTCACAGCACTCCATACACTGGTTATTTTTCGCGGAGTAAAGCGAATCTTATAGCTCTGTTCATCAATGGTTTTTCGTATACCGTCAATCCACCCAAAACAAAGAGCGACATCTACTGATGTAGACCACGTAAGGCTTGCACGCCCTGTACTTTTCCTGAAATAGCCCACCCAAAGTTCACTGGCTTCAGCGTGTTCTTCTAACCAATCGCTAAACTCGTCTTGGCTGTTGAAAAAAATTACATCTACCATCCTCTAGTAGAGCCTATTCAGTCCAGCCTGTGGGAATGTGCTCGTTCACCAACTGAGTAATACTGATGCTCTTAATTCCGTGCTCAGCACCCAGTGCCAAAGCGAACTTTGAAATTTCGCTGGTACGGGCATAAACCTGGGCGTTGGGATAACGGTTTTTAAGCCATAGCGCGGTGCGTAAATTTTCTTGTTCTTGTCCAGTACCGAGGATAATGGTCGGTTGATCAGCACCCAGATCGACCTGCTGGATTAACTTGCGCCAGACGTCCGGATGGCCAATATCACCTTCGAAGACCTCACTCTCGAACCCTCCTACGATGCGATCTTGCTCTCGAACCACCATGACTCGCCGGTCGGCATCTTTGTCGATCACCGCGATTCGGTCGATTCGATCGGCCGCATGGTAATGCAGTTCCTCGAGCACAGATTGACCAAAGCGCCCGAATCCGGCGATGACGACGTTGTCCTTTCCCTCGGTTGCGTCAAAGTGCTGAATAAGGGTGTCATGTACGAAGCCTTGGGCCGCCAAATTGTAGCTGTTAAATATCTCGCATTGTTCGGCGAGCTTGGTTTCGCTGACCGAGCGCATAAAGCGCAGGTTGTGGCAATGCATTAGCATTTTACCCGTCAACTGCGGGGCGATTTCAAGTACACGGGTCGCGGCTTCGACACTGTGAAAGTCGTTGTCACCGAGCAGTACCACACGTTTCGCGCGTCTTAGACGTAACTGCTTCAAAAAATAGTCGTGCGTCAGGTCGCCGATCACGGGACGGGCGTTGTAGGTCAGTTTGAGTTCTTGTTCCGTAACGAGATCGATGTTTGAGTCCACTACTATGACTCGACCGCGCTCAGACCGCTGACGTAGTTTTTCCAGATAGCTGATAGCGAGGCTACCTGAGCCAAAAATAATGGTGTGGTTTTGGACAGTCCGTAGTTGCCAGCGTGCCGGCTTCAAAGCTTGGAACAGCGCTTCGATTACGGTCGATGCCGTTAACATGGGACAGCCGAAATAGGCAATCCATAACAATGTTTGTGCCCACCAACTGCCGCCTACTGGCGTGCCTACATCCAGGCCGCCGACAACGAAAAAACCAAGTGCGTAATAAGCCTTAGTGAGGATCGATGAATCGACCACATCGGGTCTTTCCGACAGAGGGGTACCGGCCAGCAGGCCAATGAAACCGGCCAGAAAGAGCGTCAGCGCCAGAAGCCATCGCCAGGTCTGAGAATTAATCAAAGAGGGGTTCAAAATAAGGTTTCCAGATTGCATTGCCCCGAAGGCCGCATTCTAACAAAATAAGTAACAACAATAATTACGGATCGGTGCTGTGGAAAATAATTTGGGTTTGTTTCTGACGAAGCGTGCTTTTTTGTCACCCGACGTTGACGGCTATGTAGAAGGGGATGGCAGTTACCGGTTGTCGTACCAGGCACTCAACTCGAGCTGCAATCAGGTCTGTAACGCGCTTTTGGGCCAAGACATTCAAAAGGGAGAGCGCGTCGGCCTCTTGTTAATGAACTCTCGCGAGTTCATGGAAGCCTACTTTGCCCTTGCCAAAGTTGGTGCGGTCATTGTGCCTTTGAACTGGCGGTTGGTTGCTGACGAACTTGAATTTATTCTCAAAGACAGCGGTACTGAACGGCTGATCTTTGGTGAAGAGTTCGTCGACACAGTGGCAGAGCTACACAGTCGCGGCGACAAAACTGACGTTAAGCACTGGTTGCAAGTTGAAGGTGCTGGGCAGGGGGAAGGGGAAGTGAGTTACTTCGCACAATCCTACCAAGCCTTTCGAGACGCAGCGGTGGACGATGAGCCTGCTATTGGCGCCAAAGAAGATGACATGCTCTACATCATGTACACCTCCGGTACCACAGGCCTGCCGAAAGGCGTGGTGCACAGTCACAACACTGCCATCTGGGGCTTAATCTCTATGGGTGCAACCGCCGACTATCACGCTGGAGATCGTTATCTGGCCTGTTTACCCATGTTCCATGTTGGTGCGCTGACGCCATTGGCGGTAAATGTCTGGAAGGGTGTGTCCAACATTGTTATGCGTAGTTTCGATCCTGTGCGCGCTTGGGAGCTCATTCAAGAAGAGAAGATCACTATTGGTTTGGCTGTGCCTGCGATGCTGAACTTCATGGTGCAGGTGCCGTACGAACAATACGACTTCTCGAGCCTGCGCTGGATGATGACCGGCGCCGCGCCTGTGCCCGCGGCGCTCACTCAAAAGTATCATGAGCTCGGCATTGGCATGTTGCAGATCTATGGCTTAACCGAGACTTGTGGCCCCGCTTGTTTGATGGATGCAGAAAATGCACTGCTCAAACCTGAGTCCACCGGTCGTGCATTTTTTCACACCGAGGTACGGGTGGTGAATGAAGCAGGGGAAGATTGCGCACCCGGCGACGCAGGCGAGGTCTGGGTAAAAGGCGCACACGTTATGGTTGAATATTGGAATCGCCCGGAGGCCACTGCGGAGACGTTGGTAGATGGCTGGTTGCGGACCGGTGATGTGGCCATTATGGATGCGCAAGGTTTTGTTTCGATTCAAGACCGCATTAAGGACATGATCATCTCCGGCGGTGAAAATGTTTATCCGGCTGAAATTGAAGGCGTGCTTGCGGGTCATCCGGGGGTTGTCGACGCAGCGGTGATTGGCCAAGAAAGTGCGAAGTGGGGTGAGTCACCCTTGGCGATTATTGTGAAAAACGATGAGGCCTTAACTGAGGCGGAAGTGTTGAACTATTGCGAAGGTAAGCTGGCCAGATTCAAGCA
>JBNMMV010000089.1:0-13045 GCA_051270205.1 Limisphaerales bacterium | reverse complement strand
TGCTAACACCCGATGCTCGCTCAATGACGCCAGATGCTAAGAAGCGACTTGACGCCATCGAGGCGGCCGGCGATCTGGGTGTGGGGTTCACACTGGCAACTCATGACATGGAGATTCGTGGTGCTGGCGAGCTGCTAGGTGACGACCAATCTGGGCAAATAGAATCGATTGGCTTCACGCTTTACATGGATTTGCTAAACCGCGCCGTTAACGCGATACGCGCAGGTGAAATGCCGGAGCTTGATAACCCACTGGAGCCTACCAGCCAAGAGGTAAATCTCCACGCTGCTACACTTATTCCTGACGACTACCTACCGGATGTTCATACTCGGCTCATCCTCTACAAGAGAATCGCAAACGCTCGTGACACCAATGAACTCGACGAATTACAGGTAGAAATCATAGACCGGTTCGGGCTCCTTCCAGATCCACTCAAGCGTCTCTTCGCGATCACCGAACTCAAACTTGCAGGTCAAGTCCTGGGCGTCACCAAGATTGATATCGGCGATCAACGCGGTAAGTTAGAGTTCTCAAACAAGACTAATGTAGACCCTTTTAAGATTGTCAATCTCGTACAATCAGAAAGTCACATCTACAAACTCGAAGGCGCTTCGACGTTGCGAATATCGACAGAAAACCAAAGCTTCGAAACAAGACTAGAATTTGCTCACAACTTGCTTAAACGATTGACCCCGGACGAGCAGGCAGCGGCATGAAATTTCTAGCCCTGTTACTTTTGCTTAGCCCAGTTATCGTCACTGAGGTCCAGGCAGAAGATGCGACAGCAACATTTACAGAGCGCCAGTTAGAAACTGCTCAGGATGCGCTATTTGGGAATCTTTCGAATCGCTGGTACCGTATCGAAGTTATTATTTTCGAAAGGCTACACACACTCCCTTACAACGCCGAAGAAAATTTGTTGGCAAACGAACCCAGACAACTACCCTACGGATTGCTTGAACTCATAGACTCAACGCCATTGCCGCCAAGCGAAGATCCAAGGTGGGCGCAACAGATCGATCACTGTTTCGGCTTCCCCCTATTTCCTGAACAGCTCCCTCCCCATCCAACACACTTACAGGCCATTGGTCCTTCTGCCTCGCTTATGCAACCCGACGAAACAGAACTAGACCAAGCGCTAGATCCGCTATCAATTGAGAAGTTGGGGCAACTGCCTACCAATGCACCCCAGTTGGTACGTGTGGAACGGCGTTCGCCAACCGATAAACTACTCTTGGCGCTTGCCCAGTTCGAACGCGACTTGGTTTCAAGATCCTTACGTTCCGACGAGAGTCGTGCGCTAGAAACTGAAGTCAAACTCCTCAATCGAAGGCGACATTTACGGCCGCTGATCCACACAGCTTGGACCCAGGCCGTGCCAACTCGGGATGCACCTGCGCCTATATGGATTTCCTATGGCGATGGCCACGAACGTTTAAGTGGCGCTGTGGACGTGACCGTTGAACGCTACCTGCACTTTGCAGCGGACCTGTGGTATTCGGGTTCCGCACTCGATTGGCAACCTCTGCCTGTCGGAGTGCCTGCTTCTAGCCAGGCCAATGCAGGTGAGGTTGTATCTTTACGACTGCACCAGAGCCGGCGCATGCGCAGCCGTGAGTTACATTATTTAGATCACCCTAAGCTCGGCATTCTGGTTCAAATCGATCCGGTGACAATTCCTGCTGAACTGGTACAAACCTATTTGGAACTCGGCCGACCCGCTCTAACGAAGGCGCAATAACACGCAAAGTACTCGGCCCCGGCTAATTGGTGTCTGTCCCGAAAGGGTAAATTTGTAGGCTGCTATTCGACTCGGCCTTCGATCTGGAGTTAAACATTGCACCCAACCTTACGCCGCTCCGCGGTACCCGAACTTCGAAAACAAGCCCTGGCGAGGACGCCAGGTCTTTTTTCTGCGTGCGGCTTAGGTTAAATGGTGCAATGTTTAACTCCAGATCAAATGCCTTAGGGGATCGCATGCTCAAAAAATGCCCCTTTGGGTTAGACACTAATTAGATAACGACGAACTAGAGAACGAAGCTTTGCAACAGCGTCATGATTTGTTCAGCGCCTTGTTGAGAGGCGCGCTGCAAATCTTCTAGATCAATCACATCAGCACCAATGCCCGCAGCCGGGTTCACCACCACACACAAACTGGCGAATGCTAGGCCTAACTCGCGCGCCAGGCTGGCTTCGGGCATCGCAGTCATGCCAACGATCGTGCATCCATCGTTGGCCAAGCGTCGAATCTCTGCTGCTGTCTCAAGACGTGGGCCTTGGGTGCAGCCATAAACACCACCAACATGCAGTTGCGGTATCGCTGCCGCCAACTTTGAACGCAGCGCCACATCGAAAGGTTGAGAAAATTCAATATGGCGCCGTTCGTCGTCAAACGTCTGGACACGCCCCCAGGTGTAATCGATTAGCTGATCCGGCAAGACTAACTCGCCAACTTCGAGTTCCGTGTCAATGCTACCCACGGTGTGGGTTCCCAGCAGGGCATCGACGCCAAGTTCGTTCATCAACCAGACATTGGCGCGGTAGTTCACTTGATGTGGACTTAGAGCGCGGTCTGCTCCGTGTCGACGCATGAAGACATAGTGATTATTGCCGAGCTGTATCTCGCTGGGATAATCCGACGCCATACCCCACGGGGTTTCAAGGTCAACTGTCACGGTATTACCGACTTCAGGAAGCGGCGAACCACCAATAAAAACGCCAATACGTTTCACGCGCTCACCCCACAACTTTCACTATGCAACTTTCACAATACAACTGGGGCATCATCGAGCACATATATGCCAGGCAAGTTTCGTCCGTAACCCAAATAATCCATGCCACTGCCAACTAAAAATCCCGGACCGGACTCGAGGCCGCAGTAATCGGCTTCAACCTCCGTGTTCTGACGACTCACAAGCACCGCACTTTGCACCTCTGCCGCGCCTTTTAGGGTGGCCCAACGGGTTAGTGCTGACAACGTCACACCCTCATCTAGAATGTCATCCAAGAAAACCACTGTTCGCTGTTCGAACTCAGGTACATCAAAGCCTTTCCAGACCACCTCACCACCTTCTGTTTCTTGTCCATAGCGGCCGACATGAACGTATCCGAACTGACAAGGGAAAACCAACATACGCTGTAAGCTACCTGCCAACACACTACCGCCATGTAACACGGTTACAAAAATAGGGTTTTTGTCTTGCAGAGCCACCGTCATTCGCACTGCCATCTGAGTGATCGCCCGATCGACCTCATCTGGCGTAAACCGTTCAGCTAAAGAGGCGAACGCGCGTCGGACCTTTCCAGGAACCGATGGTGGATAATCGAAATCCTCAGACTGCGGGAACATCTGCGGGTTCAGGGTTAACGTGCAAAGTCTGGGTGGGAAAGGCAATTTCAGCGCCATGGGCGGCAATGATTTCTGCCATTTTCAACATGACATCTTGTTTGATAACATGAAAATCTGTCCACACCGTTGTCTTCGTAAAACAGTAAACAAAGAAGTCGAGCGAACTTGGCCCGAATTCGACGAAGTTCACCATCAGTGTTTGTCCGGCATCAATCTCTGGGTGGCTCCTCAACATTGACTCAATGTCCGCCACAACTGGGCCCATGACGGCAATATCGTCGTAGCGCATACCGATGGTTTCATGGATTCGACGATTGAGCATGCGCGAAGGGTTTTCCACCGCAATGCTCGCGAAAATTGAGTTCGGTACATACAACGGTCTTTTATCGAAGGTGCGAATGCGCGTTAATCGCCAGCCGATGTCTTCCACCGTACCTTCAACCTCACGATCAGGTGAACGCACCCAATCCCCAACGGAAAATGGGCGATCCATAAAGATCATCAGCGCACCGAAAAAGTTGGCCAACATGTCCCGTGCTGCGAAGCCAACGGCTATGCCACCGATGCCGCCGAATGCCAACACGCCAGATATCGAAAAACCAAAAGCCTGTAAGACCAGTAAAACACCGGTAATAAGCGCTGAAGCGCGTAACAACTTACTCACCGCGTGTACTGTGGTTGAATCCACACTGGTAGCACCGTAGTCCTTCGAGACGAGATGGGACTCAACGAAAGTAATAAAACGCAGAAAGAACCAGACCAATATCCATACCACCGCTACATCTCGCATGGTGTCGATGTGCTGGAAGATCTCAGCAGGGTCCTCACTGCCAACAGCTTCAGCTGCAAAGGAGATCCCTAAGACCCAGATGGCTACACCCACCGGTTTGCGAGCAGCTTCCAACAGGGCGTCGTCATAGAGGTTGTTGGTTTTCGCCAGCTGACCTGCCAGTCGATCGATAAAGAACTTTGCAATCAGGCGTGCAATGGCTGTTGCCAAGACAATACCAAAGGTCTCTATCACCCATCCATTTTCGCTAATAAATGCGGTCAAATTTTCCATTAAAAATACTTTCTAAACTCTATTTGTAGGTAATCTTCACGGTCCAACCACGCGTGCTTGTACTCGGGGTCCGACAAAATGAGTACACGGTTGCGGGCTGAAATCTGCTTGCCGCCGGCAAACAATCGACCCTCAACCGTTAGATGCCAGCTGTCACTAAGCTGTCTTGAGCCTTCTAATGAGAGCAGATAGTTGTTTTGACGGGTATCATACACAACCCCTAACAGCGCCTGGGTATTGGCAAAATCATTGAGCGCCAAACGACCACCCAACGCAATGTCATTTTCGAACAAAGTGTTTACCGCCTTTGCACCTCGGTCATCGTGCATATACTCAGCAACTAAACCGAGGTCTGCGTTACTGTCCCATACGCCGACCAGGGTTTTTTCTAACCCGAGGTTGAACGCGGAATATCGATCGCCATAGCCACTGCGGCTAATGCCTTCAAACTTGAAGGCCCAATCTCCGTAAATAGCTTGGCCGTCAACGCCAGTTTGGTCTATCACCGGGTAATGGGCTGCGAGAGTCACTCCTCCAGTTGTAGGCCGAGCGGTAATCAACGGATCACGACTGGTACCCGAAAAGTGATGAACTCCGAATTCAAGCGGACCAATGTTATGCGACCAACGTAATGCCAAATCAGTGCGGTATTCCTCCGCGCCAGACTCATAGGTGGTCCGACTACTGATCCGAAATGGCCAGCCTAATCTGCCATCATCGCCTGGAAAAGTTCGCTCTCGAAAACCGGTGAGGAGATAAGCATCGACTATGCCCCAATCCTGAACGGTCGAGAACTGCACCATGGGTTGCCCTAGCTTGTCCTCACCATCGATGTTCTCAACTAAATCTGTCTGGTTGACGATATCGACGAGATGGTGGAATTCTGTAACGCCCCAAAACACTCTTTTCGCACCAACATGTAGATCCCAATTGTCGCCAATGTAGCTATAGAACAACTCCCGAATGTCAAAGTGTGTACGTTCACGGTCTTCGCTGTCGAGTCGCAAGAATGGCGTAAAGGTCAGCGTTTGCCGATCATCAGCCCAAGAGAGGTAATACTCAGGCGTAATCGATACGCTGGCACGCATCTGGTCTTGGCCAAGTAAACCTTCATCAGAGAAGTAAGCTGCTTGCAGACCCACAGTAAAATCTAACTCGTCATACTGAGAAGTAGAACTGACCGTTTTTGCAACATCCCCCGCTTGAGCTGCGGCCGGCCGTTCTGCGATGCGGGTTGGGGGTACTAAGCGAGGTTCGTTCGCGGGGGGCGGCAAGACGATCCGCGCGGTTGTGCCATCATCTTTCAAGCGCCAAAACTCTACCCCTGCCGTATCGGCTCGGCGCGCCAGCAAACTGATGACTGTGTCTGCCTTAGATCGACTTTGAACCCTATACCAAATTACACCAGAATCGATATGTTGCACCGCTTCGACTTCGGCACCCAGCGAAGCGCTGAGCCTGCGTGCCCAATTGTCGGCATTCGGGGCTGAACGGAAAGAACCGAACACCAACCGGTCTGCTGACGCTTGGCTCGGCATAGCTACCAGCAACACGGCCAACGAGGCTAGACATAACAATTGGTAAAAGTAAGTTAAGCGCATACGTCGTACTAACGTGCTCGACGCAATGAGTTAACACTGAAGTCTCTGTCTGCAGAGAGGTTGTTTTCTAACATATATTCATACCAGTACAGGTCGGTGCCTCGACCGGTCAACAAATTTTCCATGTGCATGGTGTTAGGTTTAAATAACTGATCTGCTAAACGTAGGTAGTCTTTGAACATGAGTCGTTTTTCTAGTACACCACGACGGTTGGTGTACTCAACCTTTTGGAATCGCAATTCTTGCTGATCTAACCAAACGCGGTGCTTTTGGTAGCCCGAATACTCATCTTTAGGAAACCGGTCAACTATGTAGCAGGTGAGTTCGCCACACGGCTCTTGACCTACGTAGGCATAGCTATACTTCTCTACTTCAGGCGGAGACAAATCCTCAAAACTGAATTCACTGCCCACGAATGGCCCGGTCTTATTGCGTGATGCTATTTTCTTGGTGCGCTTCAAGGCAGGCAGAAAAAGCCACTGATCGTCGTCGCGATCAATGTGTGCATGACTGAGTAGGGCGGTGCCTCGAATATTGGCCGGTGCATCGAACACCGCAAGCACGCGATCGCCATCATTTTCAATTTCGAGTTGTTTAATATGAAGTTCACGCTCAGTGGCCCTACCTTTGGCCGAGCGCAATACCATGCGCAACCGTACCTCGAGATCGCCATAGCCGCTTTCACGACGGTGATACTCCTCGAACAGCGCGAGGCCTTGTAATTGTGTGTCCGCATCGGGTAATTGCCATTGAGCAGGCGCCAGCGGATTCGCTTCTGTTGTCCCACATATCAGTACGGTCAGTACCAATATGGGCCTAATCATCCAATACATGATTGCAACGACGACAAATATCTAAGGTAGCGGCTAATGTTAAGCGAGAAAAAAACACTGTGCAAACATCCATATAGCTGTATATACTCACAGTTCACTGTATAAAATAACAGGCCCGGACTCCTTATTATGCAACCTATTATGCAAAGAACGAAAGCCACACAAGCACAGCTAACGACTCGTCAGGGTGAAATTCTGGAACTTATCCGTCGTCATATTTCTGATACCGGTTATCCACCCACGCGTGCAGACATTGCCCTAGAGTTCGGGTTCAAATCGCCAAACGCTGCAGAGGAGCATTTGAAAGCACTGGCGCGTAAGGGTGCAATTGAAATGATTCCAGGTACATCTCGGGGCATTCGTATACCTGAATCTCAAAACCAAGGGTTACCCATTGTGGGGCGGGTCGCCGCCGGTAATCCAATCTTAGCGGAAGAAAACATCGAAGATCGGGTCGACCTACCCGCAGGTTTTTTCCAACCTCGGGCCGACTATTTATTGCGCGTCAAAGGCGACAGCATGATAGATGCAGGAATTTTTGACGGCGACTTATTAGCAGTTCACAAAACTCAGCAAGTCACCAACGGACAAATCGTAGTGGCGCGCATCGAAGACGAAGTGACGGTCAAACGCTTCCAACGCACCCGCAAGCGCAACCAAATTTTGCTGCTACCAGAAAATCCCGACTTCAGCCCAATCGAGGTCGACTTGGCAAATCAAGCATTTGCTATTGAAGGCTTATCAGTTGGCGTCATACGCCAACACCTCTAGTTGGTAAATAGAGAGCGGAACGTCGGGCAGCCTAGCCCGACTTTTCCTTCTCAACTGCCTTTTTCTTCTTAACTGCCTTTTTCTTCTTTGGTTTAGGCGCGGGGATTGTTTCTTCCCATTTACCATCTACGTAGTACGCTTTCCAACCCGTCGCCTTACCTTCTATTTCCGTCTGTACGTACTGTTCTTTAGTCTTGCGGCTATATCTGACCAGTGCTGGATTGCCATCGGGATCGAACTCAGGCGCTTCAACTAAGTAGTTGAACTTTGGATCCAACTCATTGGAGTGAGGTTTGATTTCAAAGATCTTCGGCGCCCTGGTTTCGCGGTGTTTCGGAAACTGCGAGGCAGCGAGGAAGATTCCCGACGCACCATCACGCAACAGGTAGTAGTCTTCGACCTTCTCACACCGTAACTCAGGCATTTCTATGGGGTCGGCCTTAGGCGGCGCAGGCTCACCACTACGCAGCAATTTGCGCGTGTTCTTACATTCCATGCAACCAAAGTACTTACCAAATCGGCCTGACTTGAGCTGCATTTCAGCACCACATTTATCACAATCAAGGACAGGGCCGTCGTAGCCTTTGATCTTAAACTGACCCTCTTCAACACTGTAACCAGAACAATCTGGGTTGTTGCTACAAATGTGTAGCTTGTGCCCTTCGTCCACCAAATAGGAAAGCATGTTGGTCTGACACTTCGGACACTTCTGCATGGCTCGAAGTATTTTAGATTCGCCCTCTTCGTCCGCATCAATGTCGACGGCTTCCTCGCCAGGGATGAGATTTACGGTCGCCGTGCATCGCTCTTTAGGCTTCAACCCATAGCCAGAGCATCCTAAAAACACGCCAGTACTGCCAGTTCGAATCTGCAGATGCCGACCACACGTTTCACAATTTAACTCTGTGTCGGTAGGTTCATTGCTACGCATACCAGATTCGGTGTCGCGCGCACCTTCGAGTTGCTTGGTAAAGTCACCATAGAAATTGTTGAGGACACCATCCCAAGCTGCCTGACCCTCGGCAATCTGGTCTAACTGCGCCTCCATGTTGGCGGTGAAGCTATAGTCCATTAAGTCGGAAAAATTCTCGGTGAGACGGTCTGTTACCAGCTCACCTATCTTCTCCGCGTATAAGCGACGATTGGTTAACGTCGCATAGCCACGATCTTGAATGGTCGAAATAATGGCGGCGTATGTAGACGGCCGGCCAATGCCCAGCTTTTCCAGCTCTCTGATGAAGCTGGCTTCGCCGAATCGAGGCGTTGGCTTGGTGAAATGTTGTATTCCCTCAACTTGCTGCATCGCCAATATTTCACCTTCGGCTACATCGGGCAGCGGTGTTTCTTCTTCTTTCTTAGCCGCTGGTGGTTGCACTCTGGTAAAACCGTCAAACTGCATAATTCGACCACGGACCCGCAGTTCATAGTCACTGCAACCCACTGTGATCGAGGTACTCAAGTATCGTGCATCCGTCATTTGACAGGCAACGAACTGGCGCCAGATGAGCTCATAAAGCCGTACTGCATCTGGATCTACGCCGGTCAAATGCTCAGCCTTTGTGCCTACGTTGGAAGGCCGAATCGCTTCGTGTGCTTCTTGCGCGGCTTTTTTTGCAGCAAAAACTTTCGCCGACTCGGGCAAATACTCATCGCCATATTGCGCCTGGATATGCTCTCGACAACCGGCCACGGCCTCACTACTGAGGTTAGTGGAATCTGTCCGCATGTAGGTGATATAACCCGCTTCATAGAGCCTCTGGGCCATGGTCATGGTTTTCTTGACGGAAAACGAAAGCCGAGTACTTGCAGCTTGTTGCAATGTTGAAGTTATGAAAGGTGCACCGGGTCGACTTTTAGTCGGCCGGTCTTCCCGCTTGATGACTTTGTACTCGCCTGCGCGAAGCGTGGACAGTGCGATCTCGGTATCTTCGCCGTTGTTTGGGCGGAAATTTTCGCCCGATGCGCGTGTCACCTGAAAGCGTATATCATTCTCGCTATCGGCTTTGCGAAGATCTGCGAATACTTCCCAATATTCTTCTGGAACAAACGCTCTAATCTCTCGTTCGCGATCTACAAGGAGCTTAACAGCGACACTTTGCACCCGACCTGCAGACAGACCACGAGCAACTTTTGCCCAAAGCAGCGGTGACAGTTCAAATCCCACAACCCGATCAAGAAACCGTCTGGCTTGTTGGGCATGAACCTGGTCCATGTCCAACTCACCGGGTTCAGCAAAAGCTTCTTGAATCGCCTTGCGCGTAATTTCATTAAACACAACGCGTCGGTAGCGGTCAGGGTCGCCGCCAATCGTTTCACGTAGGTGCCACGCTATGGCCTCACCTTCCCTATCCAAGTCAGTCGCCAGGTACACTGTATCGGCAGTCTTGGCGAGCTTAGTCAGCTCATCAACGACCTTCTCTTTGCCTGGTAAAATCTCATACTCAGCAGACCAATTATCGTCGGGATTGACGCCCATACGACGCACAAGTTGATCTCGTGATCGCTTCTTTTTGTAAGCTTCACGCTTCGCCGGACTTAACGCCCTGGTTTTAGCAGCTTCCTTGGCGCGCGCCTTAGGGTCGCTTGCCTTGCCGCTGGTAGGCAAATCACGAATATGACCGACGCTGGATTTGACGATAAAATCCTTGCCGAGATAACGGTTGATGGTCTTAGCTTTCGCCGGTGATTCAACGATGACCAATGATCGGGCCATAGTTCTCCAAATAATTTTACACAAGTGCAGTTGTAGTTATAGAAGATCGTCTGCCAATCGCAAAACCGGCTTTCTCACTTCAACGTTTCGCGGTTTATAGGCGGCGAAGTTGTGACTGTCAAGAACTGAAGTGATCACGACACTTCTCAAGGTGCCCTTTTAACTCTTCAATAATCCCAGATTCTGCCTCACTGGTTTCACGCCAATAACAGGAAACGTGACGTCCATCTACGCCCACAGCCAAGACTATGACTGGTAATTCTTGAACCCACCGCCTAAAGAAATCGGCGTGTTTGATAAAAATATCCTGGTTCTGATCTTTCAAACCTGCCCAACCACTAATAATTTCATCAAAGGTCACCGTCGGTGACGGTGGTACCCTCAGCATCACTTGATCTGGAAGGTCAGCCAATGCAGAGACATCATGAGCCAATTGATAGGCGGCGCACTCGATTGTCGGACGTTTAACGACCCCAGATGAGCTCACACGCTCATGGGCCTCGGGATCGAGTTGGTCAATTCGTGTAAGAATCACCCCCAACCCCGCTTGCCGAGCTTTCATGCGCAATTCCATGAGTCGCTTGTCCTTAGGACTGGGCAGAACGTACATAATTGGGCCTACAATGAGCGCCACAACCAAAACAATGATTAACCAGGTCAAAATTCCTCACTTGAGCAAGACTTAAACTCGTTGTATGGTCGCGCCAAATAGGGTCGGAGAGCAAGATGTCTAAAGATTCAGGTTACAAAAGAATAATGTTGGCAGTAGACCTAACTGAAGAGTCCAACCTGGTCGCCACACGGGCCATGGCATTGGCCGCTTCCAATGAGGCCGATATCCATCTCGTACACGTCATAGAACCACTCAGCCTTGCTTACGGCGGTGATGTTCCGATGGATCTTTCGTCGGTCCAGGAACAAATTCAGGAGCAGGCTAAATCTCATTTACGAAACTTCGGCGCTCGGCTAAACATTGCCGTCGAAAAACAACATCTTATCTTTGGCAGACCTGAAAGCGAAATTCATCGACTTGCTGAAGAGCAGTCTGCCGATTTGATTGTCGTAGGCTCACACGGTCGCCATGGTCTTGCCTTACTGTTTGGTTCCACAGCAAATGGCGTACTACATGGCGCCAGCTGTGACGTTCTCGCTGTACGCGTTGGCGAGGTCTCGGAATAGCCAAGCTTCAAAACTATTTTGCCTTACTTTTCTCTCTACTTTGTCTGGCGGCTTGCCTCAACCTAGCGATTGTTAGGCTAGCCTATGCAGAAACTGACAGGCAACTCTATCGAGAAGCGATAGCCAAAATCAGAGCCGGAGACCAACGAGGTGCAGCCCGAATAGCGACCTCCCTGACCGATTACCTCCTCTATCCGTATTACCAATATCACGCACTAAATGCCAAGCTGAGTCATGCTAGCCAGTCAGAGGTAGAAAGCTACCTTTCACAATACTCAAATCTACCGGCGTCAGCGCGGCTCCAGTCTCGTTGGTTGCAAAAGCTCGGTCAAAACCGGCAATGGCAAACGTTTCTTACCCACTATGACGGTAGCAGCAACTCAGAACTCAATTGCTACTATTTACGCGCTTTATACGGTACCTCTCAAGTTGAGCAAGCACTTGCATTGACCGCACCCGCTTGGGTCCAAGCAGACTCGCAACCGAAAGCCTGCGATCCTCTATTTGAGGTTTGGCGACGCAGCGAGCATTTTACGGAAGAGATCGTCTGGCAACGTCTCAAAATAGCGCTAGAAGCCAACGAAGTTACGGTGGCATCCTACCTTCTGCGCTATTTCCGAGATCAAACCCTCGCTGATCTTTTCTATAAAAGTCATATATCGCCGAAACGGGTGCTCGTGCATAGCCGATACAGTGGCGACACTGTGAAGCACCGAGAAATAATCTCACACGCCCTTATTCGTTTGGCAAACAAGGACCCAGAGGCTGCGGTTGCAGCATGGCCAACTTACCTGCGTACACATCAATTTGATGCCACCCAGGCGGCACAGCTCGAACAACAACTCCTGAGCAAGCTCCCGCGGGCAGAAGTTTTTCCCTCGCCCAAGCAGAGGTCTAAGGTGGTCGATACCCGCTTCATTCTCACACTAAAAGATGAAGCGGTTAAACAACAACGTTGGGACGAGGTGATTTACTGGTCACAACAACTTCCTACCGACATACTAAATAAGCCCGAGAATGAATATTGGCTTGCACGCGCACTGTCGATCAGCACCGGTGATGGAGAACGGGCACAACTCGCCTACGGCAGTCTCGCCAGAACTCGTCACTACTACGGGTTTTGGGCCGCGCACCACATCGGCATTCCCGGCCAATTAACTGCGAATCCAGTTTACGATCAACGAAGTGCCATAACTCGATTGAAGAACCAACCCCGATTTGCCCGAAGCATGGAGCTATTTGCCGTTGGAGACGAACTTAACGGCCGACGAGAATGGTTTGCTGGTTTGAAAGAGTCAGCAACCCTTGACCAAAAAATAGCGGCAGAACTTGCCCTGGCAAATGGCCTAGTTACCCTAGCCATTCAAACTGCTAACCATGCCAATGCACGCAACTCGCTGCATCTTCGCTTTCCCACGGCTTACCTTGCACAACTGCGACGGGCGAGCCTAGATACCGACTTACCTGTACCCACGCTGATTGCCATGGCCAGACAAGAGTCAGCGCTCAACCGAGCGGCCAGCTCTAGCGCAAACG
>JBNMMV010000088.1:0-13058 GCA_051270205.1 Limisphaerales bacterium | reverse complement strand
CCCACGTAACATGGCAGCGTACGTTCTCTCGGTATGATCGGTAATGTGCGCAACTGCCTCATAATCTGCTCTTTCCGCCTGCAACGGTGTGTGCGGCGCGTTATAGGCCAAGTACATGAAGAAAGGCCGGTTTTTGTTGGCTTCAATGGCTTTAACCGCATGGCGACTGAAATAGTCGGTCATATGAGAATCGGGGTGAAAACGTTCGCCGTTGTTGTGTTGGACCGCGAAGCTAAGGTTAGGCCATAGAAAGCGGTCGATAGGGTCGAATTCTTGTTTAGAATTAACCACATCAGGGTCATCTACTTCCATGAAGAGCGCGGCACCCGGAAGAAACCCCAAAAACTCATCGAATCCCTGTTCGTTTGGACGCAGGCCTTCAGATTCGCCCAGGTGCCATTTTCCCAGCGCTACCGAGTGATAGCCCTTGTCTTTAAGTAGCTCGGGCAAGGTGACTTCGCTGTTGGGAAGACCAAGGGTTCTCGAGTCCGGGTAGTTTTCTGCATTTTCGGAGATGAACCCGTCTCCACCGACTAAGCGCATGAATTCAGGGCGTGCAGGGGTGAATTCGAAGCCTACACGGGTAGCAAATCGACCTGTTAGAAGCGCTGCACGGGAAGGCGCGCATGTGCCATTGCCAGCGTAACCATTGGCGAATTGTATACCTTGGGCGGCTATTGAATCGATGCTCGGAGTCGGCACGGTGCCGTCGGCAATGCCACCTCCATAATATGTAATGTCGTTAAAGCCGAGGTCATCAGCAACGATGACGATAATATTGGGAGGTTGCTCGACGGTTGTTGGTTCGGTGGGTCCGGCTTGCCAGGTGACTTCTCGAAACTCTGCGACCGGATTTGTGAAGCCGGAGATTATGCCGGGAAGGTGGAACCAGTATTGGCTGAAGAGCCAGGATCCCGCGGCGATGACTATGGCTAAGACTAAGAGGGTCTTTTTCAATTCTGGTCTCCGAACTTAGGTCGTTTTAATGAGGTCGATAATGGCTTGTGCCACTTGCTCGGGTGCATTCTCCTGAACGAAGTGTCCGCCGCCCTTAATGGTCGAGTGTGGTAGCCCCTTTGTACCGGGTACGCGCTCTTTGAAAAGCGTGTCCAATCCTTGAGTGACCGGGTCGTTGTCAGAAAACGCGCACAAAAAGGGCTTCTCAAAGGTTTTGAAAAACTCCCAAGCCAGCCGTTGCTGTTCCAAAGAGGGGGAGGTTGGCAACGTCGGTACCTGACTTGGCATAGCCCGTGGACCCATTTTATAACTCGAATCTGGGAACGGTGCGTCGTAGGCGAGGGCCAGCGGTGTAGGAAAGGGCGATTGCATGCCGAGACTGTGCAAGATGAATTTTAAAGCCCGGGATAAGTTTGAGCGCTGCTCCATCATCATAGACATCATGAAGCCCACCGGCATGTTTTCGCTTTCCCAGCAAAATTTTTGCCAATAGGCGAACTTAGTCGCCGGGTTGCCTGCCATCTGACTAAGGGCGCGCTGCATCTGCGGCAGACTTGGAGTGGGCGCGTTAGCGCGAAATTCCTCAACTTCTTTGACCACCTCATCGGCAACATCTGGATTGTAGGGTAACCCGGTGTTAGAGATGACGACTCGGTCGAACCGTTCCGAATGGTTCGCGATCAAGCGTAAGCCGACCAAGCCACCCCAATCTTGTCCGAAGAAAGTGATGTGTTCAAAATTGTTGGCTTCAAGCCAAGCACCCATCCACTCGACCTGACGTTCGTAACTGTAGTCTTCTCGTGCCGCCGGTTTGTCAGATTTTCCGTAACCCACAAGATCGGGTGCGATAACGCGCATGCCTGCGGCGGTCAGGTGAGGGATCATTTTTCTATAGAGGTAACTCCACACGGGCTGACCATGCATACACAGCACCAAAGGACCGCTTTCCGGACCCTCGTCCAAGTGGTGAATGCGTAGATCATCACCATCGTGGGTTTGAATGGTTGTGTAATTTGGTTCAAACGGATAATCCATGAGGTTCGCGAAGCGTTGGTCTGGAGTACGCAGTATCTGCATTGGCCCATGTCCATTGTTTTAAGGGAATGGGCTTAATGTAATACATTGCATAAAGAAAAACATAATGAAATACATTACTTTGTTGGTTTGCCAGTTGGAACTAGGGTTTGCGAGTCCGCTTTGCGGTCAATGCCTGAGTTTCTTCAGAGATGGGAGCGCTGAATAAGCCAACCAACGCATCGACGAGGTTGTGCAGAAAGAGTTCGGCTTGGTGACCCTTGAATGCGCTCTTCTGTCTGGCTTGGTAATACATAGAGGCAGAACAGAGACGAACCGCGGCTTCCAGACGGCGCTGGTAAGCGTCCGCATCGAGATGAGGTACAACGTTTCTAAGCATACGGCCTGTTTCTCGGCCACTCTTGCCACCACCTCCGCCACCGCGGGTAGTTACTTTGGATAGGGGGGAGGTATCAGTGAGCACAAGTTCGTGGCCAAAGGCCATAATGTAGCGGTGGAATTCGATGTTTGAGCGGGCCAGGTCGAATGCGGGAGCGACCATGAGCATGCAGATCTCGCGTAGGCTCGGCTCTGGTGACTGGGCTATGAGCGTTTCAATCTTCTGCGCTCTAACTTCATGAATTTGTTGGGAGCGTTCGAGGAGAATTGCGTCGATCAGTCCGGTGATATTTTTAAAGTGGTATTGCAATGCAGATTCGTTTTTTTGGCCTGCAGTGCTGGTTATTTCGCGAATCGACAGATGCTCCATGCCATGTTCCGCAATGAGTTTTTCTGCAGCTCGCATTAGTGCGGTCTTTGTGGCTTCACTGCGAGTCCGGCGGCTGTCTACTTTTTTTTGCATGGTTGTTAAGCCTTAGCGGCCGACAATGGCATCCAGTGCTGCACGAACTTCGCCATCCCACAGTTCAGCAACAGACTGACCCGCAGGTAAATCGGTCCAGCCACGCAGGTAGCGAAAGTCGCCGTTGCCGTCTACTACCATGAGTCCAGGAATAAATTTTACCCCGTAACTCGCCGCGATTTCGTCTGCATCCGCGACCGCGACCAGCGGAAAGCCCAGGCTTTGCACATAGGCTAGCGGATCGCCTTTGCCGCGCTCTTTGGTATTAAAGGTAACAATTTGCACGCCGTATTCTTCATAGTCGGCCTGAATCTGTCCTGCGTAGGGCATAAACGCTTTGCAGTAGGGACACCACGTTGCCCAGAAAATGAGCACCGCCGGTTTGTCGTCTAAAAGTGCTGGGAACGAAAGGTCCTGCCCTGTGGCCAGGTCAGTACCTGCCCAAATCGGAGAGGCGGCGCCAATAGTCATCGATATTTCTTTCGGTTGCTCTTCGAGCTGTTGTTCGGGTTGTTGCTCTGGACTACAGCTGGCTATGGTAATTATTAGGATCAAAGTGAGGAAGCGAGATAAGTGCTTGGTGTTAGGCATGATGTTCATCGTTTGGTCCAGCGAAGATTCCCGTAATACTAGCAGTTGTAAGAGATCAATGGATGCTACCCTGAGCGGGACACTAGGAAGGAGATTGGCCAATGAAGATCGGCATGATGTTGGGGTTTGAAGACTCTATTAAAACGATGACAAATATCGCCCGTGAGGCCGAAGCTGCGGGTATCGACGCGCTTTACACAGTGGATGCGGGACGTAGCGCGACGGTGACGGCGGCAGCAATTATCGCGGCCACCGAACGTCCTCAAGTGGGGACCTACATTGTCAACGCCTATGCCCGCGAACCGTGGATGACCGGTATAGAAGCGCGCGATCTTAACGAGATCAGTGGCGGGCGTTTTGTCCTTGGCGTCGGCACCGGCAATCTCCATTTCAATGATCTATACATGGGCATCGACTCGTCGCGTGCACGTGCCAAAATGCGCGATTTCATGGAGATCGTTCGTGCGGTTGTTAGCGGCGACGCAGGGGAGCGTGTTCGCCATCAGGGTGAGGTTCATCGCATTCGTTGGCGCGCCAGTTGGGATGCTACATCGCCGATACCACCAGTCTACCTTTCTGCCTCTGGACCGAAGATGGTGAGGCTTGCAGGAGAAGTGTCAGATGGCGTTGGTGTTGGAATTATGTCGTCCGTTGAATTTGTGCGGGACATCGTAAAGCCAAATGCGCGTCTCGGCGCTGAAGCTGCTGGCCGCGACCCTGACGATTTGGTTTTCCCAACTGCCGCGACCATTAGTATCAACGAAGATGTTGAAGCGGCACGCAACGCTAGCCGGGCGGCGATTTGTAAGCTCTATCATCCCATTCCGCATCCCTACTACGACTCGCAACTGCGGCAATTGGGATTTACCGAGTTCGCTGATCAGGCAACGCAGCTTATGCCGGCGGGCAGAATCGACGAAGCCATGGCGCAGGTGCCAGATGCAGTGGTCGACACTATGACGATCACTGGTAACCGCGAACAATGCGCAGCGAGAATAGACGCCTACAAAGGCGTCTCCGACGAGCTGATTCTTGCGCGTACAGCCCAGCGTACAGATTCAAGAACAATCGCCGACTACAACGATTTATTTGAGCTTATTGACCAGCAACGAAGCTAAGGTAAACATAGCTTTTAATTTCCCAGAGGTGTAGTCTTCGCGCCCCCTTTACGGCGCCTCCCTTTACGGCGCCAATGGTCCTTGAGTAGTAAACATGACCGAATCTAAGCCGAACGTTCAATTTAGCGATCTTAATCTCCCTCCAGAGTTGATGGCATCCTTGGAATCCGTGGGTTACGAAACCCCGTCACCTATTCAGGTACAAGCAATCCCTGTTTTACTTAAAGGTAATGACCTGCTTGGACACGCGCCCACAGGAACCGGAAAGACCGCAGCTTTTGCATTGCCTTTGATTGCCCGTACCAAGGTTGAGGAAACTCATGTGCAAGTCATGGTGTTGACGCCAACCCGTGAGCTGGCCCTCCAAGTTGCCGAGGCTTTTCAAACCTATGCAGCCAACGTTAAGGGTTTCCATGTCTTGCCTATCTATGGCGGTCAGGACTATGGACCGCAGCTACAACGATTGCGCCGCGGTGTACACGTTGTTGTTGGTACTCCAGGCCGTGTTCGAGATCACCTTCAGCGCGGTACGCTCAAACTCGACAAATTGTCGACCATAGTGCTCGATGAAGCGGACGAGATGTTACGCATGGGGTTTAAAGATGAAGTCGAGTGGATACTTCAACAAACGCCTAATAAAAGACAGGTGGCGTTGTTTTCTGCAACCATGCCGCCAGCAATTAAATCTATCGCGAAACGCTATATGCGTGAGCCGCGCGAAATCTCAATTAAGTCGAAATCTGCCACTGCTGAAACTATTCGACAGCGTTATTGGTTGGTGAGTGGGGTTCGCAAACTCGAAGCGCTGACCCGTATTTTGGAGTTTGAACCCATAGATGGGGTGCTCATATTTGTACGCACCAAATCTGCCACCTCAGAACTGGCAGATCGTCTGGAAGCTCGTGGTTATGCTGCGGCTGCGATGAATGGCGACATGGCACAACGTGCGCGGGAACAAACAGTCGAACGATTGAAGCGCGGCACCCTAGATGTGTTGGTCGCTACCGATGTTGCAGCACGGGGACTTGATGTAAGCCGCATCAGTCACGTCATAAACTTCGACATACCTTATGACACCGAAGCCTATATTCACCGTATTGGTCGCACTGGTCGAGCGGGGCGCACCGGCGAAGCGATTTTGTTTGTCGCGCCCAGAGAGCAACGTATGTTGGGTGCCATTGAGAAGGCTACCCGTCAAAAAATTCAGCAGTTACAGCTGCCGACCACTGAGACTGTAAAGAACAAGCGCATCGCTGACTTTAAGCAGCGCATCACCGATACATTAGCGGCTGGGGATCTGCAGTTTATGCAAACCCTGGTTGAGCAGTATCAGCAAGAACAAAACGTACCTGCATTAGATATAGCGGCGGCTTTGGCGCATATAGCCATGGGCGATGCAGCAGGGGATGCAAAAGACCTACATCAATCCGACCGCGGTCCGGACGGACGCCGTCGAGACCGCAATGGTCCGCGCGACGGTGGTCCGCTAGAATCGCGCAAGAAGTCGCGCCCTCCCAAGTCTAATCAAGGGTCTAATCAAGGGTCTAATCGAGGGTCAAATCAAGAGCCAAATCAAGACATTGAAGTGTTTAGGCTTGAGGTGGGGTCAGAGCACGGTGTTGAGCCAAGTAATATCGTTGGCGCCATTGCCAATGAAGCCGGCCTGGGATCGGACCAAATTGGTCGAATCGAAATCGAACTGACGCACTCAACGGTTGAACTGCCACGCGGCATGCCGAAAGAGATTTTCCGTGATTTGAGGAAAGTCTGGGTTTGTGGCCGAACGTTAAACATCAGCCGCGCCAGTGACGCCGGCAAACCTGAGTCAGAGCGGAGTGATCAGGATCGGCCCGTGACGGAGCATGTTCGCAAAAAAGACAAAGCTGCGACCAAAGCGACTTCCAAAGCAATCAAGAAAAAGAAGAAAAAGAAAGCCAATAAGGATAAAGGTAAACCCCACAAGGGACGCCGTTCAGAGTAATACTCTAGGGTCGGTAGCTCGACCCGGCGCGTGGTCCTAGTTGGGTAGGCAATAGCCTCCACGCGTCCTCCAGAAAATCTACTAACAGTGGCCGCGTTTCACGCGGATCTATAATATCTTCTACCCCGAAAGCATGGGCGTTTCTAAATGGTGATGAAATTGCCTGTAGACGTGCTTCTATTTCTGCAAGCTTAGCATCCGGGTCTTCTGCGGATTCGATTTCTCGTTTGTAGGCAATCGCGGTGCCGCCCTCAATGTGCATTGAACCGCCGTGGGTAGATGGCCAAGCATAGCGACGGTATAAGCCATCGTGACGATTGTGAAGTCCACCAGCAACACCATAAAGCTGCCGCACAATGAAACAGATAAATGGTGTCCGGCTGGCTGACATGGCGGTAACAATGCGTGCACCAGCACGGATGATGCCTAACGCTTCTTGACCCGGGCCGACGGAAAACCCAGGTTCGTCTGCGAAATAAACCAGGGGTAGATGAAATGTGTCACAAAGGTCTAGCAGGCGTAAGGTTTTTTCGCCAGCCCCGACGTCCATGGAACCGCCGTTGAACTTGGGATTGTTTGTCATTACCCCGCAAGGAATACCATTAACGCGTGCAAGACCGGTGACCCGCGCACGTCCGTAATAAGGTCCCATTTCGAAAAAACTGCCTTCGTCGAGCACCGCGTTGAGAATTTTCTTCGGGTCGTAAATTTGGCGCCTGTTCTTCGGCACGATATCGATCAGCGCTTCTTCTTTACGTGTTGGATCATCCGTTGGTTCAATGCGTGGTGGCAGTTCGTAAACATTAGACGGAAGGTAGGAGAGAAAACGTTGAACCTGAGCGATGGCATCGGCTTCATCTTCTGCGAGATTCATTATGACGCCATTTTTCACCTGGATGCGTTCATCACCTAAATCTTCTTTAGTGATCTCTTTCCCGGTAGCTTGCTCGACTACTTTTGGTCCCGCCACGAATACCTGGCTTGTATTTTTGACCATGACATTGAAGTGGCATAAGCAAGCCTGGACGGCGGGTAGGCCGGCAACTGACCCAAGAACCGCCGACACAACGGGCACAGTGTCTAACATTTCTGCAACGCGACCGCCCCCGGTACTGGTGCCAGGAAGATAGGTCCGTCCGATCTGCTCGAAGGTCTTGACGCTGCCCCCGGTGGAATCCAACAGGTGAACGAAGGGAATCTTGGCCTTTACGGTGAAATCTTCAATGAAGTCACGCTTGTTGCCAATGCTGGCGTCGGAAGCGCCGCCGCGAATAGTGAAGTCGCCGCCCGAAAAAGCCACTTTGCGACCGTCTACTTTGCAGGTGCCGACGACCGTGTTCGAAGGTTTTAAGGTCGAAACTTGATCGCCGTCCCAGGTGGCGGTGCCTGCAAGCGCGCCGATTTCTTGGAAACTGTCGGCATCGGCAAGTAGGTCGATGCGCTCGCGTACGGTCAATTTGTTGCGGCTATGTTGAAATGCCACACCGTCTTCACCGCCCATTTCTGCGGTCATGCCTTTTTGGCGTTTGAGTTCGTCTACCTCTTCCTGCCAGCTCATATTTGCCCCTTGATCCAAAAAAGTGCGCTCTGTCATTGTTTGAGAAGTATGCCACGAGAGTCCGCCGGATCCATCATGAATGTGCTAGACTAGGGCGGCTAGTCAACTAACGAGGATTGATACGTAGCTGATGAGGAAACCGAACTACTCGCATGAGAAGCGCCAACGAGAATTGGCAAAACAAAAAAAGAAAGCCGAAAAGAAACTAAACAAATCGAAACAAGACACTGGGAATGAAGAAGAAACAACCGGAATCTAATCCTGATCCTGTCCTACGCCGCCAAGCAATAGCTTCCGACGTAGAGGCATTTCTGAAATCAGGAAAAAAAATCGAACAAGTACCAAGCGGCGTTTCGGCGCAAGTGAATCTCGGTGCAAAAAGTCCTGCAGCCCAAGCCCAAGCGGAAGCCAAAGCCCAAGCGGAAGCCAAAGCTAAGGAAGAAGCAGCTGCCAAGTCGAGCGCTGAGGCTGGTTCGAGCGCCGAGGGCGACTCAAACGAAGCAGCCGCGGGCGACTCAAATGAGGCTGTCGCTTCAGATGTGGCCGCGCCACAAGTTGCCGCACCGACAGAAGCAGCCGCCCCTAAACAGGCTGGCTGACAGGCCCGCTGTGCCAATCGTGGATTTCCGCGCATGGCAAGGCAAACAGTTCAATGAGGCATCTGATTGGGTTACCCAGGTAACAAAAAGTCAGGTGACTGCATTGTACGAGGCGGCGGCAGCACTACCTGCTGATGGTTCAGATTTATTGCAATTCGACATTGACCAGATCATATCGAATGCGCTTTCGGCTGCGCTTAAAACGGCGAGCAAGGCACTGAGTGATGGCAAAGGTTTTGTGTTGATTGCCGCCTAACGATCTACAACCCCAGCCTCTACAACGCCAGTTTCTTCAACAGTAGACAAGTGTTGGAGAATTTCTGCAACGATACGTTCCGGCTGATCTTCCATTAACCAATGCCCAGCGTCGAGTTCGATGTTTGTGTAGGGGCCATCCATGTATTGCGCCATTGCGTCGATGGCGACACGCCCTACAGCCTCATCCTTGTTACCCCAGATGAATAGAGTTGGGGTGTCGACTTGCAATGACGCATATTGTAGAGCGCCTGGCCCGCTATTCATTGCGCGATACCAGTTCAAAGCTGCTGTCAGTGCCCCAGGTTCGCTAAAAACCTTCAGATACTCTGTTCGTTGAACCTCCGACATGGTGTTGTAGATGCCTGCCTTTAGCGCGCTAAAGCCGTTGAAGCTGAAAACAGTCTCCGGGACCCAAGGCATTTGAAAGAAGGCGAAATAGGCACTTTTTGATTGCTGGTCGGGGTCATTTGCCAGTGCTTCGCCAAAGGACTCAGGGTGAGCGATAGACAGTCCAGTCCAACTAATAATTCTCTCCGGGTGTGCAAGTACCGCTGCCCAGCCAACCCCCGCTCCCCAGTCGTGACCGACCAAGTGAAAGCGATCGGCATCTAACGTGTCTGCAAGTGCCAGCACGTCGCCGACAAGCTTATCAACGGTGTAGTCGCTAATTTCTTCGGGTCTTGCACTTGGACTGTAGCCGCGTTGATCGAAGGCAACCACCCGATAACCAGCTTGGGCAAGTGGATCGAGTAGTTCGATCCACATAGCCGATGTCACTGGAAATCCATGTAGCAATATAACCAGCGGCTTGGTCGCGTTGCCGTCGAAACCAGCGACGCGAGCGCGATACGTCATGTTACCCAATTTGATGTTGGCCAGCCCGTCTGTGGTGTTAACTGTGAATGCTGGCAGTTCGGAGCTTGCATGAGTGTGAAGCAAGTCCGAGTCGTAGGACATTTTTGAACCGATGAGGAGCACGCCCACGAGTACAACCACAAGCGTGAGAAGGGTGAGGAAGGTGTACTTAAGAAATTTCATCATCGCGATGGTCCTGGAGTCGGGTGTCAGGGTGCTAAGTGTATTACCAAATACGCCCAATGTTCACGGGCTGTGTAAAGCGGTCTGAAACGCTCGCATTGCAGGCGTCGGAGCGTATTCCGCTACGGTCACTAAGGCGAGATGAATGTCCATCTGAAGGTTCTTGGGCGATGCCGTGAGTGGTAGTTTGGAATTTTCGATAGCAGAAGCGGGTGCCAAGGTGATGTTGTCGCTGCGGGCGGCTAGGGCAAGACAAGATGAAAGGTTGTTCAGCCGATAACGTGGGGCTTTGGGTCCACCTTGAGTTCTAAATGCTTGGAACAGCCGGTTTTCATTGTAGTAGCGACTGGGTAAGGCCAGTGGGTATTGGGCGAGTTCTGAGAAATTGTTGGCGCAGGGGTGTTTTGTTCTGTGCACCAGGACAATCGATTCAGTCCGAATTGGTACCATGCGAAGGCTCTTCGCATACACTGAATCTGTAAAGTTCGCTTCGTCTCCTATGGCGACATCGCATACGCCTGTTGCTAAATCACGATAAATGTCAGCCGAACCAACGACCACTTCAATCTCTAGTTCTGGGTTGTGTTGCGATAAGTAGGCCAATGTGTCAGCAATGAGAACTTCGCTAGCGAGCGCGATGGCGCCTACGCGTAAAGTGCCAAGGTCACCGGCTGCCAATAAGCGCGACTCTTCTTCGAATACCCGCATAGATTGCAATGCCGACTCAGCACTTTGTAACAGCTGCCGAGCCGTGTCGGTCGGTTCCACCTTACGGGTTGTACGGTTAAACAGACGCACCTGGGTGCGGGCTTCTAACTTCGAAATACTCTTGGTAACGGTGCTCTGACTGACCCCCAAAAAGTCCGCCGCTGCTTTGAAACTACCATGGCGCATGAGTGCTACGAAATGCTCGAGCAGTTTGAGATCTAAGGTTGATGCCATAAGTGATTCTATAATTTCCAGAAAAGAAATAATAAACGTTTATTAGTGCGCTAACATCTTTTATCTACTTAGAAAAAAATACCAAGAAAGGGCACCTGCTTTGGAGAAAAGTCGCGCATTTAGACAGGGTCGAAGTTTCGGATATCTAGAGGAGCAAGATCGTTATCTGATACGTGGTGAACCACCCTTGTTTCACTTTGGTTTTATCGGTTGTGGAATTATGGGCCAAGAACACATAACCAATACGCTTTTAGAAGGTCGAGCGGGTGTGGGTGGTGTCTATGATGTTGCCCCAAAAAGTGTGGCTCACACCATGACGCTCCTCAAGCAAACAGGCGTGCGCCCGTTGCCAAAGGTCTACGAAAGTCTAGCTGAGGCGATTGATGACCCTGTAACCCAAGCATTGATTATCTCTACACCGAACCATACCCACCTTGATTTGATCCGCGAGCTGGTTGGGTGTGACAAAGTTCTGTTTTTAGAAAAGCCTATCGCCACAACTGTAGCCGATGCAGCGGAGATCTATCGGTTGCTCAATGGTCACAATGCGGCGGTGCATATTGGCCTGCAGTATCGTTATAAGAGTGTCTATCGAGAGGCGATTCACGAGGTGCTCGATAAGCGAAGTGTGGGCGAAGTGCATAGTGTTCAGTTGTTGGAACATAGGTTTCCATTTCTAGACAAAGTGGGCCAGTGGAATAAGTTCAATGCCAATACGGGTGGTACGTTGGTAGAGAAGTGTTGTCACTACTTTGATCTCATTAATCTCTTTTCTGGAGGCAAACCTGAACAGGTTTTTGCGCTGGGTAGCCAGGGTATTAATTTTCGAGAGTTCGAACATGAAGGCAAAGTGGCCGACGGGCTGGATCAAGCCAATGTTTTGATACGATATAGTAATGGTGTGATGGGTAATTTTTCGCTCAACATGTTCACCAACGGTTCCAGAGAGGAGCTAATTGTCTGCGGTGATGCGGCAAGATTGCATACCGTAGAAAGTGCCCGGTTGGGAGAACCCAGTAGCAATTCGGTTGCATTGTGGGCGGGCGATAGCGGTGTCTCCCGCGAATCATCACCTACCTATCCTAGCTATATAGCGCGAGCGGGACATCACGGCTCTACTTTTCATGAGCACGTCGCGTTGGTCGATGGCATGCTCGGCAAAAAGTTGGAAAAAAATAGTCAATCTGTCGCCCCACCCACATTGTTGGACGGGGTCTGGGCTGTGTTGGTCGCAAGTGCTGCGCAACTGTCCATTGAACGCCAGGTGCCAGTTGAGCTGGAAGAGCTTGTTCCCGAAGGTCTGCCTGAATACGCGCCATTTATTAACGGAAAAAATACATGACCAATCTCATTGATTCTACTCCACGCACATTGGGTGAAACTTTGTCCATTGGTCCGCTGGGGTTTGGATGTTGGCGGTTAGTGGGTATGTCGCCAGGTGAAGCGCAACTGCGAGTCGAGACAGCCTTGAACGCGGGAATGAACCTGGTCGATACCGCTGATGTTTACGGTCTAGATTGGGGCGGCGCTGGGTTTGGTGATGCCGAACAACTTCTGGGACAAGTTTTCGAAATAGCACCGCAGCTGCGAGATCAGATAGTGCTCGCGACGAAAGGTGGAATTATACCGGGTATCCCTTACGACTCTGCTTATCTACAAAAAGCATGTGAAGCCTCGTTGACTCGGTTAGGGGTTGAGCAGATTGACCTTTATCAGGTACATCGCCCTGATCTTTTAACACACCCACAGGAAGTTGCTCGAGTGCTGGAAAATTTACGCACCACCGGTAAGGTTTTGGAAGTTGGTGTTTCAAATTACCGCCCTGGCCAAACTGACGCCTTGATGCACCACTTGCCATTTAAGCTTGCCAGCCAACAGCCAGAGTATTCGATTCTGCAGTTGGCGCCACTATTCGATGGCACCTTTGATCAATGTATGGCGCATAACACGTGCGTTCTTGCTTGGAGTCCACTGGCCGGTGGTCGTCTTGCCTCAACGGAGCAACTGAATTCTACCCTTGCAGAAGTTATGAGCGCGTTGGCGGAGCGAGAGCAGGTTGATCTCGCCACCCTGGCATTGGCATTTACCCTGGCGCACCCATCTAACCCGGTTGGCTTGGTTGGATCAGTAGATCCTGAGC
>JBNMMV010000087.1:0-13198 GCA_051270205.1 Limisphaerales bacterium | reverse complement strand
AAATAGACGTTTATGGGTATTGGTGGCAACCGGTGTTGCGCTATTTATCTTTTTTGCCGCGAGTAGTAGAGCTGCGGTTTTGCCCGAAGATCGATCTGATTTGATGTACCACGGTTACGACGGTGGTGGTCTGCAGGTGGACGGTCCCTCGATATTGGTTCGTAAAGGCTTTAAAGATCGGGTCTCTGTGTGGGCCAATTACTACGTGGATATGATCAGTAGTGCTTCTATTGATGTGGTTTCCACCGCCAGCGAATACACAGAAGAGCGCACGGAAAAGAGTCTCGGCTTTGACTATTTGCACGGTAAGACTTTCATGGGCTTGTCGTACACCAACTCTGAGGAATCTGATTATTCTGCACACTCAGCCCGTTTTGGTATTAGCCAAGATATTTTTGGTGACCTAACCACGCTGGGCATCAGCTATGCCCGTGGTTCCGACACGGTACGACGTAACGGCGACGATACCTTTGAAGAAGAAACCGACCGTCAGACTTATCGAGTTGATGTCAGCCAAGTTATCACCAAAAATTTGATCATCAACCTAAACTACGAAGGGGTGACCGACGAAGGTTTCCTAAACAACCCCTATCGCCAGGTTCGATTTTTAGACGCCAGCGCAGCGCTCGGATATAGCTATGAGGCGGAGCTCTACCCAAGAACACGCACAAGCTCAGCACAAGCCATTCGGGCTATGTATTACCTGCCCTATAGAGCCGCAGTTAAAGCTGAATATAGAAATTACTCGGATAGCTGGGGCATTAGCGCGTTTAATGCTGAATTGGGTTATACCCACCCGTTTGGTGATTCAGGGTTTGTTGTTGAGGCGAAGTATCGCTTCTATTCACAAACCGCAGCGGACTTTTACAGCGACTTGTTTCCTCGTTCGAGCGCGCAGAATTTTTTAGCCCGCGATAAGGAACTTGCTTCCTTTCAAACTCAATCGTTTGGAGCAGGGGTATCCTATGAATTTGACATGGGCTGGATGCCAGGCTTCAGTCGAGGTCAAATGAGTCTCTTTGTTGATTACATCGACTTTCAATACGACGACTTTCGAGATGTTAGGTCCTCTGGCTTCGCCCCAGGTGCTGAGCCGACCTATGGATTCGATTCAACGGTGACTCGTTTCTTCATATCGGTTTACTACTAGCAGCAAATCCTGCCAATTAGTGTCATAGGTGCCAAATTGATGGCATTGCGTTGGCAAGCTCTTTATAATTCGCGCGGCCTTAAATTGGGTATTACAGTTTATACCTACCTGTTTACTGACAATCGTGCTTAAACACGTTCTCGGGTAAACGAAGAGCCAAAAAAAGATTCCGCGGTGTCCCGTGGAGAAAAGCAACTAAACTTGTTGTTAACGACCTGTGTTAGGCAACATTTGCTGTGAGCAGACTACATATTTAAAGCATGATTAATATTAAGAAAGGTCTACGACTCCCTATAGCTGGTGAACCGCGTCAGGAAATTGATGATGGACGCAGCATTCGAACTGTTGCCGTACTTGGGGGTGACTTCCCGGGTATGAAACCGACTATGCTAGTGGGCGAGGGTGACAAGGTTGCCAAAGGGCAGGCTCTGTTTTCTGACAAGAAAACTGATGGCGTTGTCTTTACTGCACCGTCGTCGGGCACGGTCACCCACATTAACCGAGGCGCGAAGCGTGTTTTGCTTTCAGTGGTTATCGAGTGTGGAGAAGGTGAGGAAATCTCATTTGCTGCCCATGCAGGTGACGCTCTGCCGAACTTAGAGAGGCAAGTTGTTGTCGATCAGCTGGTTCAGTCTGGTGCATGGACGGCATTGCGGACTCGGCCTTTTGCTCGTGTGCCCGCTCCAGCAAGCAATCCAAGTTCAATTTTCGTCACCGCGATGGATACCAATCCGCTGGCGGCTGATCCGCTCCCTATCATTAACGATTCTGCGCAAGAATTTAGCGCTGGTTTAGATGTGCTCAGCCGACTGACAGATGGAGCAGTCAATGTCTGTCATGAAGCGGGTAAATTTTTGCCTACCGGCAACGGCGCAGATATCGTTGCCCACGAATTTGGTGGAATACACCCTGCTGGACTTGCAGGTACACACATACACTTTATAGATCCAGTCAGCACGAATAAGACCGTTTGGTATTTGAACTACCAGGATGTCATTGCTTTTGGTCACCTTTTTCTGACTGGCAATATTTCTAGTGAGCGGGTCGTTGCTATTGCAGGTCCCGGGGCGACCAACCCCCGGTTGGTTAAGGCGGCAGTCGGCTGTAGTTTGGATGAACTGACGGCAGGCGAATTGGTAGATGCAGATCAAAGAGTTATTTCAGGCTCGGTTTTAGCGGGCCACATTGCACAAGGTGCGCAGGCTTATTTGGGTCGGTACCACTTGCAAGTCTCTGTACTGCCTGAAGACCGAGAGCGACGTTTGTTTGGTTATCTGACACCTGGAACGGAACAGCACAGCGTGTTCCCGGCCTTCTTTTCTAAGTGGATGGGTGAAAAACGTCTACGTTTTACAACCAGTTCCAATGGCAGCGCCCGTGGCATGGTGCCGATAGGAACCTATGATGACGTTATGCCACTGGATATTCTAGCCACGCAACTGATGCGTGCACTTTTGGTTGGTGATCTAGATACGGCCATTGGGCTTGGCTGCTTGGAATTGGCAGAAGAAGACATTGCACTGTGCACGTATGCCTGCCCAGGCAAGTACGAGTTTGGCCCGGTCCTGCGGAATATCCTTGACCAAATCGAGAAGGAGGGTTAGTCGATGAGCCTAAGAACATTCATGGACAATCTCGCGCCTAGCTTTGAGAAGGGCGGCAAGTTTGAGTGGGCCTACCCACTTTACGAAGCAATTGATACGGCGCTATACACTCCCGGAACAGTAACAGCGGGTGCGGCTCACGTACGCGATGGTCTGAACTTAAAGCGCATTATGATGACCGTTTGGTTTTGTGCCTGGATTCCTGCACTGGTTGGTAGCTACTACGTTGGGCTGCACGCGAACGAAGCCATGCAAGTTACCGGCATTACCGCTATTGAGGGATGGCGTGGTTTCTTTCTGAATAGTTTGACGGGATTCGACCCGGCAAGTATTTGGGATTGTGTGGTGCATGGACTAGGTTATTTCCTACCCCTGTACATGGTTGTTTTTGCGGCTGGCATTGCTTTCGAAGTTTGGTTCGCATCGGTCCGCGGCCATGAAGTTAACGAAGGGTTCTTCGTGACCTCGATCTTATTCGCCCTAACCTTGCCCCCTGCAATTCCATTGTGGCTGGCAGCATTAGGAATAATTTTCGGCGTAGTTATCGGCAAAGAAGTTTTTGGTGGTACAGGTAAGAACTTCCTTAATCCTGCATTAACTGGCCGAGCGTTTTTGTACTTTGCCTACCCAGCGTCGATGTCAGGCGATCAGGTTTGGGTGGCCGTCGATGGCGTAACCCAGGCAACGCCACTTGGCAACGCTGCGAGCGGCTTGCCTTATGGAATTGAATGGACGCAAGCGTTTGTTGGTGCCATGCCGGGTTCATTTGGTGAAACATCGACACTTGCGATTCTCATTGCTGCGATGATTTTGTGCTTTACACGCATAGCTTCCTGGCGAGTTATGGCAGGCTGTGTATTGGGGCTAATGGCCACGGTATCGCTTTTTAATCTCATACCTTCAAGCAATCCCATGTTTGAAATGTCTGCCATGTGGCACCTGGTGTTGGGTGGCTTTGCATTCGGAGCGGTCTTCATGGCGACAGACCCTGTGTCGGCGTCCATGACAAATACAGGACGCTGGTTTTACGGCATATTGATCGGTTTTATGTGCGCCTTAATACGGGTCGTAAATCCGGCATTTCCAGAGGGCATGATGTTGGCAATTTTGTTCGGTAATTTGTTCGCCCCACTTATAGATCACTTTGTGGTGCAGTCGAATATTAAGCGGAGGTTAGCACGTGGCTGATTTCAATAAGGACAGCTTGAGTAATACATTTATTGTAGCGTTAGCTGTATGTCTGGTTTGCTCTGTCATTGTGTCAGGGGTGGCAGTTGCGCTGAAACCTATACAATTGCTAAACAAGGAACTGGACCGGAAACAAAACATTCTTCGTGCTGCAGGAATGCTAGATGAAGGACAGACGGTAGATGATCAAGGCCGAGGAGTGGATGAACTCTTTGGTGAATTTACGGTTCGAGCTGTAGATCTTGATACTGGGGAATATCGAGATGACATTGATACCTCAGCATATGATCCGGCTAAATCGGCTAAAGACCCGAGCGCTTCGGTCGCGCTCTCAGATGATGAAGACATTGCCACTTTACGCCGCCGTGAAAATACTGGCCTTGTATATATTAAGACGACAGACGGCAAATTAGAAAAATTAGTGCTGCCTGTTCGTGGTTACGGCTTGTGGGGCACGCTGTATGGTTATTTGGCGTTAGATGCAGACCTTAATACGATTTCAGGGCTGGGCTTTTATTCACATAAAGAGACACCTGGATTAGGTGGCGAGGTCGACAATCCAAGTTGGAAGTCTCAGTGGCCCGGTGTGGTTCTGGCGTCCAGTGATGGTGAGCCAGGCGTACGGGTGGTTAAACGCCGTTCGGTAACGTCTGACCCAGCAGCTGCGCGTGAAGTTGATGCGCTTTCTGGGGCCACGTTTACCTCTCGGGGTGTTGAAAATCTTGTGAACTTTTGGACTGGCGAGTTAGGTTTCGGTCCATATCTGCAAAAATTGAAAATGGTTAACGGGTAAGGCGAGTATATGTCTCAACAACAAGAAGTCTTAGTCGATCCAATCTTTAACAATAATCCTATTGCCTTACAAGTGTTGGGTATTTGTTCTGCACTTGCAGTAACCATAAGCATGAGCCAAACACTGGTCATGTGTGCGGCGGTTATTTTTGTAACAACCATGTCTAACATGGCGGTATCGCTGGTTCGTAATCGAGTGCCCACTAATATTCGTATTATCGTGCAAATGACCATTATCGCGTCACTGGTTATCGTCGTTGACCAAGTACTACAAGCTGTGGCTTACGACATCAGTAAGAGCTTGTCGGTGTTTGTTGGGCTCATAATTACCAACTGTATTGTTATGGGACGCGCAGAGGCCTACGCCATGCAAAACGGTCCGCTGATGTCCGCCTTAGACGGCTTCGGTAATGCCTTGGGATACAGCGTCATTCTTATCGGCGTAGCCTTGATTCGGGAGCCACTCGGGTCGGGTACGTTACTCGGCTACGAATTGATTCCTACGGTTAGCAATGGTGGTTGGTATGTTCCCAACGGCTTGTTACTTATGTCGCCAAGTGCGTTCTTCATTATTGGTCTGTTTATTTGGGCAATTCGGTCTTGGAAGACTGAGCAGGTGGAATCGCCAGAATATGAAATTGCGCCGAATTCTCAATATCGTGAGGCGATGTAGACGATGGAACATTATCTAAGTCTATTTGTCCGCGCGGTCTTCATTGAAAATATGGCACTGACCTTTTTCTTGGGCATGTGCACGTTTATTGCGATTTCCAAGAAGATCAGTACAGCGATTGGATTGGGTGTTGCAGTTGTGGTGGTACTCGCCATTACCGTTCCGGTGAATAATCTGATTTTCAACTTTCTGTTAAGAGAGGGTGCGCTCGCCTGGGCTGGCTTTCCCGATGTCGACCTGAGCTTCCTTGGCTTCTTATCTTACATTGGCGTCATCGCCGCCATGGTGCAAATTCTCGAAATGGTGCTCGACCGCTATGTGCCTGTGCTTTACAACGCCTTGGGTGTATTTCTGCCACTGATCACTGTGAACTGTGCCATTTTGGGTGCCTCGTTGTTGATGATTGAGCAGGACCAAACGTTTGGAGAGAGTGTTGTCTTCGGACTGGGTGCTGGTGTCGGTTGGGCATTGGCAATCGCAGCGTTGGCCGGTGTTCGAGAAAAGCTCAAGTACAGTGATGTTCCAGATGGCCTTCGTGGCTTAGGAATTACTTTTATTTCCGTAGGCTTATTGAGCCTGTGTTTCATGTCCTTTGGCGGCATTGATATTTAGGCGCAGGTAGGAAGACATATGTTAGATACCACAGTCATTCTTGGCGTAGTTATGTTCACTGTGACAGTCCTGTCACTGGTCATGGTTATTCTATTTGCACGTTCACGGTTGGTAACCAGCGGTGACGTCACCATTGAAATCAATGGCGACCCGTCAAAGGCAATTCAGGTTGCTGCCGGGGGTAAACTCTTAGAGACGTTGGCTTCCAAGGGCATTTTCCTAGCCAGCGCCTGCGGTGGTGGTGGTACTTGTGCGCAGTGTCGATGTCAGATCTCTGCCGGTGGCGGCAGTATTTTGTCCACTGAAGAAGGTCACTTCACGCGTGGCGAAATACGTGAAGACTGGCGTTTGTCGTGTCAGGTGGCCGTCAAGCAAGACCTCAAGATTGAAGTTCCGGAAGACGCCATCGGTGTTAAACGCTGGGAATGTGATGTGATCTCGAACCCGAACGTGGCTACCTTCATTAAAGAGTTAAACCTCAAACTTCCCGAAGGCGAAAACGTCGCTTTCCGTGCAGGAGGTTATGTCCAGCTTGAAATACCACCCTATGCGATGGAATACAAAGAGATCGACGTGGAAGAGGAATACCGCGGAGACTGGGATCGTTTTAAGGTATGGGAAAACAGCGCAAAAACAACTGAGAACACCATTCGAGCCTACTCGATGGCAAACTACCCGGAAGAACGCGGCATTCTGAAGTTCAACATTCGAGTTGCAAGCCCGCCTCCTGGCATGGATGTACCCGCGGGGGCTATGTCATCCTATACTTTCAACCTAAAGCCTGGTGATAAATTGACCGTGTTCGGTCCTTATGGCGAGTTCTTCGTACAAGACACGCCCGCCGAAAAGATTTGGATTGGTGGCGGGGCAGGCATGGCTCCCTTGCGTTCGCAAATATTTGACGAACTGAAGGCCAATGGTCGTACGACCAAGATGAGCTATTGGTACGGGGCGCGCTCGCTAAGAGAAATGTTTTACGTTGATGAGTTTGACCAGTTAGCCAAAGACTACGACAACTTTGAGTGGCACGTGGCCCTGTCGGATCCACTGCCGGAAGAAAAATTCGATGGCCATGTCGGCTTCATCCACCAGGTTGTGCTCGAAAACTATCTATTGAGCCATCCAAACCCTGAAGACTGCGAGTACTATCTTTGTGGACCTCCGCCAATGACTGCGGCTGTCTTGCAGATGCTCGAAGACTTAGGTGTAGAGCCTGACAACATCCATCTAGACGACTTCGGCGGCTAGAAAGAATAATGGGGTCAGAGGAAAAATGGGGTCAGAGTAACGGGTCAGGGTCGGACCCTGACCCTTTACTCTGACCCCATTATTCCTTCCCTCATCCCGCCTCAAACTGTGTACGTGAAAGGTTGCTGCCTTGTGGGACATTGTCCAACGGGTAGATGGGTCTTCTGACGTTTTCAAATACCACTTCGTCGTAGTCTGAGGTACACACGCCACGACCGGCGCATTCAACAATTTCTTTTGCTATTGGCTTGAAGCCGACGCGGTAATGAATGCGGCTTTTTAGCATCAGGTACTTTCTTTGCGTCGGCTCCATCCCCAGTGCTCGAAAACATTCAGGGTCGTAAGGTTCGATGTGCCGAGAAATGACGGCGATGTCTATGCCGCCGACAGACAATACTGCAGAACGGCCCATGTTGATGGTGAGACCGCGTGACATTGCCACCCTTGCTTTGAACTTGCCGTTGGAAATCAACTTCACTTCACCTGTAAGTGTCAGCGGTTTTGATTGTTCCTTCAATGCAGGCATGGGCAGCTTGCCGCCGAGTTCCACGGTGACAGTGCTACCGATGCCAGCAGTGATCATCTGTTCCACCACTTCAGGATCGTAGAAGCCGAACACGGCAACATCCTCCAAGCCGGCTTCGATGACCGCAGCAAGCACTTCGGTGGTATCCATGGTGCCACCTGAAGCGGTGTTGTCGTAGTGATCTAAAATGATGACAGGACCTTCGCCCTCTAATTCAGCGGCTGTTTCGGCGCGGGCCATGGAGGAGGGCAGATCTTCCAGTTGATAGACGAACTTCTCACGTTCTGACCATGCGAAATCCAGCAACTCATTGGCGTATTGGATGGCGTCGTCGGGCTTGTTATCCGTGATGATAACGGCAGATAAGCCTGCGTCATGAATATCGGCGTGGGGAAATCCAGTGAATAAACTCGCTGCCAGACACTCGCCTTGCTCCATTTCTATGACCCGAGCTTGCAGAGTGTCGTTCGGAAAGTCATCTGTGCCTTGGCGCATGACGTGAGGCAGCATGGGTGCGTTGGCCCAGTGGATAAGCGGCGTACATTTACCTTCGAGCATATCGAAAAAGATGTTAGCGCCGCGCTCAGCCGTGCCATCCATGTCGATGTGGGGGTAGGTGTGATAACCCGTTAACACTGAGCAGTTTTCTATCATTTGTTGAGTGACATTGGCATGCATGTCTAGCGAAACACAAATGGGTAAATCGGCGTAAGCATCACGGACACGGCGTAAGAGTTCGCCTTCGCCGTCGTCATAAGACTTGGTCGCCATGGCGCCGTGTAGGTCTAGGAGCAAGGCATCGACCTTTCCAGCCAGGTCGACGATGGCACCACACATATACTCGAAAGCATCGTCTTCCACTCTGCCACTGGGTGGCGCACCCGCTGCAATGCCGTGCAATATTTCAGCATTTCGAGCGGTAGCTATCTTGATATAACCCCCTAGACAGGAGGCAGTGTCGGCATAGACGCGAAGGGCGTCGGCGCCACTCATGGGTTCCTCTCTTCCACCTGAAAATCGGTCTAGATCGGTTACTACGGGAGAGAACGTATTGGTCTCGTGGCTCATCATCGCGATGCCGACTTTCATGTAGGTTCCTTAGGGGATCTGATCTAAAAAGACACAGGTAGGGCAAGCCGCATCTGCCAACGCTTCGTCTTGCTGGCTTTGATATTGAGGGCTGGCGTGGCGTGCTACACGGCTATCCTCCTGCTCGATATCGGCTTTGTCGTCCGTCGCGTCCTTTTCCTCCTTTTCCTCCTTTTCCTCCTTTTCGGAGAGCGGCGTCGGTCGCATAACTCGGTCTTTCCAGCCGTGATCGGAATGCCACTCGTATTTGAGATGTTGAATTTCACCAGGTGTTGAAATGGTGGAGAAAGCAGCAAAGGTATCGCGCATGATTTCGAGTTGTTGGTGCCTGTCCTGTGGCTTGCCTGCCGTGTGTCCCAGGGGGAAGTCGAGATAGACAGCGCGAGGTGGGTTAACCGCGTGAGTAATAGAGTAGGCACTGGACATGCTAAGGGTCGGAATGCCGCGGCTTTCGACTTCACGAGCGATCAGTCCAACGGACTGATGACAAACTGGTCAGACAGGAACCATAAGCGCGACATCCACTTCGTCGGCCACCAGTCTGTCAGCGATTGCCGGTGCCAAGATATCTGCAACTTTGCGAGCCGAGTAAATACCCCCCATAAAGGTGTAAGCGTTATCGGCGAGGCTACCTAACTCATCGTTTGTGACCATGGTTCTCAGCGTGTCGATGGGAAAGACAACATTTGGATCAATACGAGCATCAGTTAGATCATAAGCAAAATGAGTCGCTCTAAGATCTTCTGTTGGTATGTTGGTCGCTATTTCTCGGTAACTAAAATCGTCTTTGAAGTGAAATGCGACTTGGCCGACAGCGTATATGCCACCCGAACAGACCAAGCCTAGCTTGCAATCGCTGAGCGACTTGTTGAGCGGCGAGAAGTCTGGCGGGGCCTCGCTGTGTACCCACTCATAAGGTGGAAAGCCAAGCCCAGCGTACTGATCGTGGGTACGCTGGATGTAGTCGATAGGGTCGGATCGATGGGGATTGTCTGTCATGACTAATACGCTACCATAGGCAGGCTATGCCGCCAACGCGTGGCACGACAGAATCCATACATTGTAGGGGACTAAGAATGAGCGAAGAGCTGTTATACGAAGTAAATGATCACGTCGGTGTAATCACGCTAAATCGACCCGAGGCGATGAATTCTCTTAATTACCAGCTGTATGCGGATCTCGAAGACACCGTGCGTGCTAGTACGGCGCGGGTGCTGATCATCACTGGAAATGGACGGGCTTTTTGCGCGGGTGATGACGTTAAGCAAATTCTCGGTAATGCCGCACCTGCTCCGGAGGAGTTTCGTGAGCGTTCTAAGGCTACGGGTGGTTTAACCCCGGCAGCTGATGCTTTACTGCACACAGACATTCCCGTAATAGCAGCGGTAAATGGCCCTGCTGTAGGTTGGGGAATGGAGCTTGCGCTCATGGCGGATATTCGTGTTGCGTCCGAGAATGCAAAGTTCGGCGAACTTTTTGTCGTCCGTGGACTGTGTTGTGATGCGCCAGGGCTTGGCCGGTTGGCAAGCTTAGTAGGGCGTGAGAAAGCGGCCGAATTGCTGTTTACGGGTGAGATAATAGATGCCCAGACCGCGGGTGAGATTGGACTGGTGAGCCGGGTCGTTCCCCATGATTCGCTTATGACCCAAGCTCACGTCATTGCTGCCAAGATAGCCGGTAATCCACCCCTTGCCGTCCAAGCACTGAAAGCCGGCTTGCGTCGAACCGTGGATCCAGACTGGCGCGACACTGGCCGTTGGGCAATAGAACAAATCACGAGGCTTCGTGGTACGGAAGATTCGAAGGAAGGGGTGGCTGCGTTCTTAGAAAAACGCACCCCGGTTTATAAAGGCTTTTGAGAGGGCGCTAAATTATGCGACCTGCACGTCCACTTTGCTGGTGTAGAACGAGGCATAGCCTTTGAGCGTCAGACATTCATCAAACGGATCTGCATAAATCCACAGGGCATCTTCAATTAGCGTGTCAGATGCACCTATATGCTTGTAGCTTGCGTAGCCTTTGAACGGACAATAGGTTTGGGTCTCACTGTCGGTCAAATTTTTGGTATCAACATCGCCAATTGGCAGATACCAGCAGGTGTCGTGTCGAGACTCGGCGACCTGATAGGCTTCAGTACTTTGAGCGATGACTACATCACCTGCGCGAACAGTGACGGTGCCATCGTGGGGGGTGATGTCGACGCGATGGTTGGGGTGTTTTTCCCAACCGGGGGCTGGATTGGCCATAAGTTCCACCCTAGGATGCAAAGACAGAAAGCATGGCGCATCTAGTGATGTGGTTCAAGTCATTAGATGGTGGAACAAAAAATCAGGGGACAGAACTTGGTTCTGTCCCCGCCAATTAGGAAAGGGAGATAGAGATGGTTGCAGAAGCAAAAGAAATTGGGCCACAGCGATACCGAGAAAGTTACGGTCGCTACCTGGAGGACTTCAAGGTCGGAGACGTGTACGAACATCGTCCAGGTCGTAGCATTACCGAAACCGACAATACTTGGTTTACATTACTGACAATGAATCAGCACCCTCTACATTTCGATCGTGAATACGGTGAGAAAAGTGAGTTCGGACAAGTGCTGGTGAACTCTTGCCTAACCATTTCTTTGGTTACAGGTATGTCTGTCTCTGATATCAGCCAGAAAACAGTAGCGAACCTAGGTTGGGACAAGGTACGTCTGACCGGACCGGTTTTTATTGGTGACACGATCTATGCAGAGTCCACCGTACTCAGCATCCGCGAATCAAAATCTCGGCCCAACCAAGGGATTGTTTCGGTAGAAACTGTGGGTAAAAAACAAGACGGCTCACAGGTCATCAGTTTCGAGCGATCAATGCTTATTCCAAACCGTGGCTTTGCTGTGGATGACGTGCTGGACTATTAGCGGAGTAGGACATGACCGAAGAAGATCAACGCATTATTCTTGATGCGATCGACAAATTTCTCGCTCGCGATGTGAAGCCTTATGCCAAGGCGCTCGAACTGAAAGATGAGTACCCGCACGAAATTGTCGAGAAAATGAAAACCCTCGGACTTTTTGGCGCCACTATTGCGCCGGAATACGGAGGCATGGGATTGAATGCTGTTACTTATGCGCAAATTGTTGAGCGTGTAAGTGCGGTGTGGATGAGCGTTTGTGGCATCTTCAACTCTCATCTCATTATGTCTGCGGCAATTGAAAAGTTCGGTACTCAGGCGCAAAAAACGTCCTACCTACCGCGACTCGCAACCGGTGAATTACGTGGCGGTATAGCGCTTACCGAACCTGATTGTGGAACCGATCTGCAAGCAATACGTACCGTGGCGCGGCGCGATGGCGAGAATTATGTAATTAATGGCACCAAGCAGTGGATCACTAATTCGGTCGAAGGCAATGTGCTTGCTGTATTGGTTAAGACAGACCTCCAGGTAGAACCTCGCCACAAAGGCATGAGTCTGCTCGTGGTCGAAAAGGAGGCAGGATATCAGGCACATAAGCTCGCAAAGCTAGGTTACAAAGGCGTTGATACCGGAGAGGTTGTATTTGACGATGTCTGTGTTTCAACAGATCAGCTTGTCGGTGAAGTTGAAGGGCGCGGATTGCAACAGATTCTGTCAGGGCTGGCATTAGGACGTATTAACGTCGCGGCACGAGGTGTGGGTGTTGCTCGTGCGGCATTAGATGCCAGTGTCTCTTACGCCCAGCTTCGAGAGACCTTCGGCAAGCCTATTGGCCAACACCAGGCGATCCAGATCAAGTTGGCCGATATGGCGACCAAGGTGGAAGCCGGACGTTTGCTGACGCAAAAAGCGGCCCAAGTATACGACCGCGGCGAGCGCTGCGATCTTGAGGCAGGAATGGCGAAACTATTTTCAACAGAAGCCGCCATGGACAATGCCAGCGAAGCACTGCGGATACATGGCGCTTATGGTTACTCCCCAGAAAACGAAGTTGAACGGTATTATCGGGATGCACCTTTGTTGGTTGTTGGAGAAGGCACCAATGAGCTACAGCGCATCATTATTGCACGCCAATTATTGGAAAAAGGCTAATTAGTGCTTGTACCGAAAAGATAGATTTGTTGAGTTTGCTATTCGACTCGGCCTTCGATCTGGAGTTAAACATTGCACCCAACCTCACGCCGCTCCGCGGTGCCCGCACTTCGAAAACAAGCCCTGGCGAGGACGCCAGGTCTTTTTTCTGCGTGCGGCTTAGGTTAAGTGGTGCAATGTTTAACTCCAGATCAAATGCCTTATGTGATCCCATGCTCAAAAAATGCCCTTTCGGGAGAAGCACTAATTGGGGACTTCTGTTTGGCAGT
>JBNMMV010000086.1:0-13238 GCA_051270205.1 Limisphaerales bacterium | reverse complement strand
TTCCAGCTCATCGCAGGTCGCCGTGATGAGGCGAGCGCCCCAGTCATCTTCATCGGGTAAGCCTGCCTGGGTTAGCGTCATCGGCTTTTTGCTAAGGATGCCGACACCATTCCAGCTTTTCTGCCCGTGAATCAATGCGTGATAACCCAGATCTTCGAAAAATTCGTGAGGGAAATCTTCGGTCGGAGTTTTTAACTCCTGCAAGCCGACAATGTCTGGTTGGCGAGAGGTAAGCCACAGGGCCATAAATTCCAATCTCGCCCGCAGTCCGTTAACATTCCAAGTAGCAATGCGCATAGTCTTTTAATAGTTCCAGTGAATTAATAATTCCAGCCGATCAAGTTCCAGTATTGCAAAATCGCGATGAAAAATACGAACACAATGGTCACGTAGGTGTAACGAAGTTTTGCCCAAACACCATATTCAGCAGTTCGCCAGACTGGTACCAGGTAGGCGACACAGGCAAGTGTCAGTAGCGAACTGATAATTGGAAATACCAAAGCAAAGCCGGTTCCTGACGGGGGAAAATCGAAGATGATGCGGTTAATATCGATATTGGCCAATACAGCCCCCCACACCAGCAGGAAAGTGATATTGGTCAAGGCAGTAAGTGTGCTGAGCCGTCTCCCCATACCGGCAGCAGCGTTGAGCGTAAGTTTGCGATTGCGGATGGTGTTAATGAGAAGGAATATCGACGCTAAAACTGTTAGTAGGATAACAATCTGATGCACGGCTGAAGTTTCGAGTGGGCCGATGCGATCTGCCACCATGACGGGCACATTAGAAATTAGCATACGATCAATTTGCTCTGCTCCATTTTTGGTAAATACCAGTCGAGCCTGACTCCCCGCTTTCTGAAAGACATAGGGCTCAACTTCTCTGAAAGTTCCGCCCACTTCGGGTATTGGAATTTGAATTGCCCCATCTATTCCGGCTACCACCGTGAAATCGCCGACGAAAGCCGTAATACCTTCAAGCTTAGTGTAGGAACGGCGGTTAAATCGGTAAGTACCGGCGACCTCTTGTACGCGGGTCGCGCTTCCCTCTAGTACCGGAAAGGACCACCGTTTGGGTTCAACGGGGTAGAAATAATCAATAATGCCGGTGACAATTGGACTCCGCGCCTTGGCGCCGTCTGGTGTGTTGAAAGACAGGAAGAAACCAAAATTCTGTTCTGGATCGAGTAGCAATTCTGAATGAAATGCGATGGTGTCACCGCCATGACCGATAAAGCGATTGCCAGAACGCCAAGATTCGTAGAACCCATGAGCAGAGGCTGCTACTCCTTCCGTGTGAGAAAAGAGTTTGCTATGCATGAGTTGGACCGTTTCAGGGGCGAGTAGTTGAGCACCGTTGTGCTGCCCCCGGTTGAGGTGTGCCAACATGAATTTTGCCATCGCACCACTAGAGGCCGATAACGCGCCTGCGGGACCAAAGTTCTTGACGTACTCAAACCCGAAAGGCGTCAGCTCGCCGTTCTCGGCAACGTAGCCAGTTGCCATTTGCTCGACCAGGTGAGGCGGCAGAGGCTCTTCGAAGGTTGCCTGAGTCATGCCCAGTGGCGAGAAAATATGCTCTTCAATATATTGCTCAAAAGACTTACCGGAAATGTTGGCGACGACTAGACCGGCGAGTGACGTGCCCCAATTCGAATATGCGGCATTGGTGCCGGGAGGCCTAACCTGTGTCGGTATGTGGGCGGCCAAGGAGTCGGCCAGGGGCACAATGGCTTCTGGGTTGTCGGCAAACAGAAAGCCCACAGCGCCGTCTTCCAGGCCCGGCGTGTGGGTCATAAGATGGGACATAGTCAGTGGCGAATCGAAGGCATTCGGTAGATCGAATTGATGAACATAGTCACCAAGGTCGGCATCAAGATCTAGTTTGCCTTGCTCAACCAGCTGCATGACAGCGGTCCATGTGAATAGCTTTGAAACACTGCCAGGTCGAAAAAGGTGTTGAGCTGGGTCGACCTTCTCTCCAGTTAGCAGGTCAATTTCGCCGTAGCCTTTTTGCAGCGTGATCTCGCCATCTTGAACCAGCACAAAAGTCATACCGGCGAGCTGGTGAGTGTTGAACTGGGCCGCGACTAGCCCGTCAAAGTACGCTTCGAAATTTTTAGTTTGAGCGGAAACCGAGTAACTGCCGCACAAGGTAATTAATAAGACTACACAAAGTAGAGTGCGAATCATTGCAGAGCCCTGATCGATTGGGTTGCTTGAATACTAGCCGGAATGGCTGTTGGTTACGACTGGTCGGCTGCCAGCAATTGGCTGAATTGGCTAGCATCAACGTTGCCGCCTGTAACGATGACGGCGACGTTTTTGCCTTTGAACTCTTGCTTGAAAAGTGCCGCTGCCAAGGCTGCTGCGCCACCTGGTTCTGCCACGATTCGCAACGATTTGAAGGCGAACGCCATAGCTTTGACCACCTCCTCATCTGTAACACTAAATCCGCGGGCGACAAGCTGTTGGTTTATCGGGAAGGTTAATTCTCCCGGGCGAGATGCTAATAAGGCATCGCAAATGGAACCGCTGGTGTGGGCGTTTGATTGTGGTTTGCCGGAGGTGAAGGAACGCGCATGGTCGTCGAACCCCTCTGGTTCTACGGTGCACACCTCAGTCGCAGGGGCTAAGCCCGCAAGAGCGGTTGCAACCCCAGCGGTTAAACCACCGCCGCCGCAGGGGATTAAGACTGTATCCAAATTCGAGCCGGCTGCGGTTGCTTGGGCATGTAACTCCAGCCCACAGGTACCTTGTCCTGCCATGACCCGATAGTCATCGTATGGCCAGACTATTTCTGCCCCTGAGGCATCAGCGGCATCGCGCGTTAGGGACTCCCTGTTCTCGCGATCTCGATCGTACAACAGCACCTGCGCACCGAGCGCTTTTGTGCCTTCGATTTTTGCCAACGGCGCATCTTCCGGCATGACGATTGTGGCGTGAATATTAAGTAAGCGGGCTGCCAAGGCGACGCCCTGAGCATGGTTGCCGGATGAGCAGGCGACGACGCCACGCTTGCGTTGGTCGTCTCGTAGTTGTGCCAAAGCGTTGTAAGCACCGCGGAACTTAAAAGATCCTGTGCGTTGCAGACACTCAGCTTTGACGAAGAGGTTTCGGTCAAGGCTACCAGGCAGGGGCTGGAGCAAAGGTGTAACCACAGCCTCGTTTTTTAGACGGGTCTGTGCCGCGCGAATGGCATCAAGGTCGAGCAAAATTGGTTCTCTTTTATTAAAGAGTTCATTGAAGCCACTAGCCTACCGCCGCTAAGGGTCTAGGTGCAAACCAATACGTCGCATGGTGTTTGGTTAAGCACGGCGCGTGCAGTCGAACCGAGTAACAAGCGATTCAAAGCGCCGCGCCTATGACTGCCCATTACGATCAGATCTGCCTGCATATCAGTTGCAGCTTTGATGATCTCATCACGGGGGTCGCCTTCAATCAACGTGACTGTTTCTTTGCCAAAGCCATGCTTACTGGCTGTGTTGGTAACTTTTTGGCGGGTCTGCTTAACAATTTCCTCGGTTAAATCTGTAAAAGACCAATCTAACCCACCAGCGGTTCCGGGTCCTGCGTAGGCGCTGTTCAAAGGTATTACGACTGTGAGTATGTTGTACTCATCAGCCTTTTCAGTGAAAGGTTTTGCCTTCTCCAAAATCCCTTCCGCGAGGTCTGTGGAGTCCACCGCAACTAGAATGCGACGATAGGGGGTTTCGTCTGAATCAGGGTGAACTGCCAGCAGGTCTATCTGTGTACGGTTAAGCACATTGTGCGTAGTCGAGCCCAACAAACGGCTCAGCCCTCGCCGATTGTGAACGCCCATGACGATTAGATTTGCCTTCAGCTCTTCTGCGCGTACGGCTATTTCGTAGCCAGGGTAGCCTTCTTTTACAAGCAGGTTCTCGCCAGTCGTGGAGGGCGCCTCAGTCTCGAAGAAGGTTTCGAAGTAGGTTTGGTGCTCTCCGATGATTACGCGTTGCCACTCGCGGCTGCCTGAAAGTAGCGGCGCGAAATTGAGGTCAGCGTAAATCTCGACGGCGGGCTCGATTACGTTAATCGTGTTTAGGCCAGCCCCTACTTTTTGGGCAATGCGCGAAGCTACCCGCCAGATATGTTGGCCCTCATCGTTCGGCTCGATTGCTGTCAGAATCGACTGGTCCTGCATCAGCACTCCTCGGTTTTTTGTGTGAGGAGAATATTGGCCGACGCACGGTCAGCCGCCTATACGGGGTTTCCGCTATGCAGCGTCAGCGTCGTCGCGATAGTCGATTTTGTACTAGTGATTGATCTCACCAGCGCATATTCGTCATTGATGTGGGGGCTGTTTGAATTTCGAACTTCATCAAATTCAGTGCAGCGCGCGAAGTTGAAATTCAATCCCGGAACGCCTTGGTCTAACAACTTTTCTGTCAGTAGTGACATCTGACTGCGTCGAATATGTCTTCCACTTCAGCTTCATCGCATACCACCATGAGCACTTCTTTCTCGTGTTCTTTAGCGCTATTCGCACGTTCTTGACGTTGTGTATACAGACCGACAGTCAGCACCGTTAAGATCGGACCAACAGAAGCGAGCGCGAGAATTCCAAATCCATCACTCACACCGGGAACGTTGGCGCCGACGCCTAGACCCATGGCCAAGACCAACGGTATTGTTATGGGGCCGGTGGTTACCGCGCCACAGTGCCAAGCCAGACCCAGGATGTCGGCCAACAGCGGAACTTGGCTGAAAAAGAAAGATATCGTGAGTACCAAACTCACCAAGGGAATGGCGAGATATTTTAACGGCCAGGCGTAAAAGAAACGCAAGACACCTAAAAGGACTGCGAAACCAACACCAGCAGCAACAGACATCACCAGTTCCCCGGAAAAATCATTGAGCAAAGAGTATAAAAGGGTGCCCCGTTTGCTTTAACACCACTGCCAGCGGCTTTTAAGACCGCGATGGCGGGTTCCGCGAAGGTGGCACCTGCACCTAGGAGAAATGCGAAAATCAATATGACTGGCATGCTACTGTTTTTTGGAAGGGTAGCGCCAATCACTTCGCCCAATGGCATAAGTCCTAGGCGTAAGCCCTGCGCCTGGTTCATGAAATTACGCTTTACGTAAGGCCAAATGATGCGCAAAGTGTCCCTCAGCCCCAGATTAAAGCGAGGATTGTCGTTCAATGTTGGCATGCGAAAGTCCTTTTTCAGCGCGCGTGATTAGCCTATGAAGCTTTGTCGGCAGCGCGGCGTAATTCTTGAGTTTTTCGGGACTTTTTTTAGGGGCGTCTTCTTATGGACATTCTTGGCCGTCTTCCTGGCTCTGCCTGCTGCGGCTGAATTCAACGGGCGCGTTGTCGCCGTTGGCGATGTCCATGGGGCATTTGCCGAGTTCTCAGGACTCCTCAAAGACATTGAAATAATAGATGACGAAGGTCATTGGATTGGTGGTGAGACTCAACTTGTAAGCCTGGGAGATCTGCTTGATCGCGGCCCAGAGTCGCGTTTGGTGATGGACCTGCTACGTCGGCTTGAAGTGGAAGCACCGAAAGAAGGTGGGCGCGTCCACGTGGTATTGGGCAATCATGAGCTGATGAATTTGACTTGGGATGTCCGCGATGTCAGTGAGGCTGAATTTGCTGCCTTGGGTGGCAGACCAGGTCATCGTGCCGCTTTTTCCACTGGCGGTGAATATGGTCAGTGGCTGTTGAGTAAGTCAGCGGTGTTGAAGATTGGTGATACCTTATTTCTCCATGGCGGCTTGAGTACGTCATTTAGCTCTGTTGAGGAAGTAAATCGAACGATCGCAGACCGTCTGGCAGAGATCGTTGCCGTGGGTGAAAGGTGGATGGTCGATGGCCAGCTTGATGGCACGGTTTCACTGATGTCGCTGGTCCCCGGGGAAACGTTGGCAGCCAACGATAAATTTTTCTCGGCGATTGGTGATCCGCTGTTGGCAGACTATGGACCGGCTTGGTATCGAGGCAATGCATTGTGTCATCCGTTGATTGAATCCTATCCTCTCTCTCAGACACTGGCGAGATTGAAGGTAGCTAGGGTGGTTATGGGTCATACGCCCACTACTACCCGCGAAATTGTTCACCGGTTTAACGGTAAAGCTTGGCTCATCGATACGGGGATGTTGCAAGAAGTCTATCGAGGCAACGCCCGGGCGTTGGAGATACAGAGCCTTCAAGCGGGTGTGACCATAAAATCCTTACCCGAAGCCACGGCTTCGACTTTGGATATTGATCAGTTGATGCAGAGTCGGCGACAAAGAATACAAACGCTCACCGCGACAGGTGAGATTTCCGAACTCGACACTACATTGCAAGTACGTCTCGACAATAAAGTTGTTGCTGTCGAATTCCAGCCATTGAGGAAAAAGCAAGCTCAGCGTGCTTTAGCGGCGCTAAGGCTGGATCAGTGGATGGGTCTTGGTATGGTGTTACCCGGCGCTATAAGGGAGTTCCGTGGTGAGTTGGGTTGGCTTCAGCAAGCAGTGCGTAGCGTAGCCGAGCAAGATAGAGACTTCGCATTCGCAAGTTTTTGTGAAGCAGGTACGTCGAATGGCAATGAGTACGATCTGCTATCGGTATTTGATAGCCTCATTGGACAGCGCAACCGAGACGGAGTCAGCTTACGCTATCACTTGCCCGCCAGAAGCTTGGTGCTTACCCAAAATCACCTTGCCTTTAGTCGCCGCGCCGGTTTGCCGAAATATGGGAAACACCCAAACTTAGCGGCAGGCCTTGCAGCCAAACTCGTAAGCCTCGACCGTACTGTGCTCAATGAACTCTTGGGAGACTTGTTGAAGCCGGCTCAGATCAAAGCGATACTCACTCGCAGAGATAAGATCTTGGAATGGCGGGAGCCCGAGCTATGAGAAAATCGACTCACATATTGAATCCACTGTTCGCGATCAGTGCGTACTATGTACTACTGATTGGACTGGTTGCTGGCGTCGGTCTGTTGTTCCCCGATATTTCGACAGACCTGCCTTTTGGCGGCGTTGCCGAAATGGATGACATTGAAATAATCTCGACCATGGTCAATCCACCGGATATTGCCTACGGTCGCGCAGTGACCTTGGCCATCGCCATTATCGGCGCTCTGCTTGTCACAACACCCATTACATGGGTGTATTTTATTACCACTCGTACCAAGTTAGTCGACCGTTCGTTTGCTCAAACGATTATGGTGTTACCTGTTGTTGTTGCTGGGATTGCCATTATTGTGCAAAACAGCCTTGCTCTGGCGTTTAGTTTGGCCGGCGTGGTGGCAGCAGTTCGATTTAGATTTGCTTTGGCGGAACCTGCCCATGCTCTGTATATTTTTGCAGCCATTGCAATTGGGCTTGGTGCTGGGATTAGTGCCTTAGGTATCGTCTTTGTCGTGTCTGCCAGCTTCGTGTTCATTACCTTGTTACTTTGGAAGCTCGACTACGGCGCTGATCTAACCACACCGTTCTTTTCTTTCTTGACGGGTCGTGGGCGTGATGACAACGACTTGTAAGGCGCCTGCAATTTGGCTCATGTCTCTTTTGTCTCTCATGTCAGCGGCCGCATGTGGGTCACCGTCGAGCGGGCTTGCAGTTGATATTATCAAACTGCCGATTGAGTTGGTTGAAGTCTCAGGTCTAGCGCTATTGCCAGGACAGCGTCTAGCAGCCATTGGTGATGAAATCGGCCAAGTTTATGAAGTGGATTATTCTGTGCCAAAGGTCGAACGGCTTGTGTCGTTTGGACAACCGCCCATCAGGGCAGATTTCGAAGGGTTGGCATACAAAAACGAGCAGCTCTATGCGATTACCAGCAAGGGTGTGCTCTACCAGCAGGCAGTGATAGGGGGTGGTAAAACGCGGAAAATAAAAACAGGACTTGGAAAGCAGTGTGAAATAGAAGGCTTGGCTGCCGATCCCGATCAACCGCTGTTGTGGATAGTATGTAAAACAGCGCTCAAGAAGAAGCTCAAAAACAAGCTGAACATATTTGCTTGGCACCTTACTGAAGAACAATTAGACGAGTCGTTGACGATTAGCTTGGATCTAAAAACACTGGGATTGTCGAAACGTTTTGCACCTTCGGGCCTCAGTGTCGATACTGCAGGTTTCTTGGTAGTGGCTGCGAAGCAGCGAGCCTACGTGACGTTGTCGCGTCAGGGCCAGCTGCTGGCAAGCGCTGGCTTGCCAGGCGCAGCACATCAACAGACCGAAGGGGTAGTGCGTGATGGCAAAACGATTTATCTGGCAGACGAAGGCGTGAGTGGACCGGCAATGGTCTCGCGGTACATCAATGGCATCTAAGAAAGTCATCGTTTGCATCCATGGCGCCGGACCTAAGCCTGATGCTGTGAAGTTGCAAGGTTATTGGCGCGACGCCATGCGGCAGGGCATTCGACGTGCAGAACCAAAAGCGCTGGAAGCCTTTGAAGAGGTTGAAATCCATCAGGTTTATTGGGCCGAGCATGTTGCGCACTTATATGAAGATTATGACGTGCAGCTTGATGAACAACAGCGGGTAAAGGTGTTGGAGCAATTGGAGCTGCTTGAGAAATCAAAAGATTTCAGGCGTCGCCGATATGACGCACTACCTGGTAAATCGACCCTCAAAGAATTTGCAATGGACACGGTAGCGGTAGCTGGTGTTAGTCGGTTTGTTTGGCCACGCGTTATGCCTGAGGCGTCTGCGTATTGGACTGAGAATAGTCTGTGGCCCACCAAAGCTAAGAAAGAGCTTGGTGATCTTTTACTCGAACTGGCTGCATCGGATAAAGATGTTTTGTTGCTCAGTCACTGCTTTGGGTCGGTCATTGCTTATGACACGTTGTGGCAGACACGACTTTCCAACCGTTTAACACGCTGGATAACGCTGGGTTCGCCACTCTCTTCAGATTACTTTCGGCGGCGGTTGTTAGGCTCGACTGCACAAGGCCGAGATCGCTATCCCGCCAACATACTGGAATGGCACAACATTGCCGCGGAAGATGATTATGTCTGTCACGACAAGTCCGTAAACAATGATTTTGGAGAGATGCTAGATCACCGACTGATCTCAGACATTCGCGACTATACGATATACAACTTAGCGGTACGCTATGGCCGGTCCAATCCGCACCATTCAGCTGGCTATCTTGCACATCCAAGAACGGCATCACTGCTCGCGCAATGGCTAAGCCAGGACAGTCTTGAAATGCAGGAATAAGTTGTTGGCGGGCATTTGAATTCTTTCGCTCAGGACGAATTTTTGTTCAATAGCCTCAGAGACGACTTGCTCAAGATCACGAATCCCCCAAGTCGGATTTCGACTACGTAGATCGGCATCAAATTCTTCGTTGCCCGCAGCCGTGTGCTTTCCACCTTCTTTATAGGGGCCGTAAATGAATACGTCTCCAGGTGAAGTAACGCTCTGGCGCGCACCCGCGAAGAAGGCTGGCACTACCTCGTAAGGCGATATATGGAATAGATTGGCGCTATAGATAGCTTGCAGGTCAGTGAGCGGCCAAGGCTTAGAAAGGACGTCGAGATACGTAGGGGGGAAGACGTTTTTGGGTAAAGCGCCTTGGTTCAGCAGTACTTGTCCATTTTCGATAGCTGGTGCTGAGATATCGGAGGTGTGCCAATCTAGTTCAGGAAAACATGGCGCCATGTACAGTGCGTGTTGTAGCGAACCGGCTGCAATTTCCAAAAGGTGCCCTTGGTGTGGCATGCGACTCCGAAATACATCTAAGATTGGATCTTTGTTGCGCTCTGATGAAGGGCTAAACATGGGCGTTACCGGCATGCAGAAACAATCTTCTGCTCGAAAGCGCGATCTGATTCAAGGGTTTTGTAGAACTTGGAGACGAACGAGTGAGTACGTTTCCTATTTAATTTGGGTAGCTCTGAGAATGTCTCAATAAGCGCGAAAACTTCTGCTTTCTTCTCAATGAAAATATTGCGAGCGTCCTGAAGTTCGCTGCCGTGACGGCAGTAGCCTCGATATTTTCGTTGGGTAAAGCGTCTTAACCCTAAGCTTTCAGAAGGTGCAGAATACGGCGGATTGACCATTCCGGTCGAATCAAAATCGTAGGATAGACCGAATACGACTGAATTTGCATCAGACATAGGCACCGTATTGTGGCAGCAATCGTCGTCGTCGGGCCCGCGTGTAAAAGAAAAATCGGTATTGCCAATCAAATAGTTGTGCAGCGCAGCCAGCGCCGTGTAGCGCGGTTGAAGCTGAGCGCTTTTGAGCTCAGTAACCTTCAGTATGGACAAGTCCAGGCGCTTAGCCACAGAACGCTTGTGTTCAATAACAAAGGCCGGGTGAACTACTTCGGTGCCTTTTACAGTATCAATGTAGGTGACATTCAAAGCTCTGACCCGAAAACTGTAGTCGGTGACCAAGTTGAGGAGCCGGTAGGCGAGCATTTCTGATGCCAGTAAACCCCTGGATTCAAGTGAATTTTTGCAGTGGGTAACCAGCTTGATTTTGTGCGACTTGTGAAGACGTGTACCCTTTATGTCTTTCTTGTTGAACTCGAGCCAAAGTGGCGGGAAGGTGCATTTCTTGAGCCGTGACTTACCTCTGGTCGACACGCTTACAGGTACGGTTAGATCGTCAATTTGCAGAGTCCCCATCACCGCTGTGCGATCTTGGCGTTTGGATAGCAGCTGTTTCAGTGGAACGGTGAGCTTGGCATCCAGAGGGGTTGGAGTAATTGAATCAAATAGGCGAGCATCGTTTAGTTGAGCATCTTTTGGTCGCGCATCGTTCGAGGTCTCACCATAGGCGGGATGGACGTAAGCCATACAAAGATAAACGAAAATAGAGACGAAAAGCCAAAGTCGAGCGTTCACTTAGAGGGGTGACCAGGCGAAAAGATTCTGGTCTTCCGGTGTGCTTCGGACCAGCGTGACGCCGCTGGCATCTGCTAGTTCCTTATATTGCATCCAGGACTGTACGGCGACAATGGGCGTTCCGGCCCCTTCGTCGAATTGAATAGGTCCATAAACGTTTGCCGTATAAATGAGATCTTCTTCGCCAATTCGCTGGGTGGCTTCGTGCCGCGCTCCAGCAGGCTCATAGAACCAAACACCCGCGCCATAACCTTCCGGGGGGCCCGCGCGGTAACCAATCTTGCCGGAAATAACCAGAAAGTCTGCCGCTCCCAAATGGTAGTGCGGTCCCGCGACGCCGTTGTGCCGCACGATCAGAGAAGTTATCCCGGTTTCTTCGCTGACCCGCAGCACTTTGAGTGCAATATCAGGAAGGTCTGGGTTGACGATCCAAGGTACTTTGTCTGTATCAATGAAATGCGCGTGCAGCTCGGTAGTGGAATCGTTCTTGCCAGAGGCTCGCGCTGTTGTATCTGACGCTGATATCGCAAGCGGAGCGTCCGCTGCAGGTGAGGTATTTGTGCGCTCCAGCATGCATTCGGCCAGAGAGTTGGGTACCAATTGGATGCCAGCTTCTCGAGCGTGTTGAGCAATGTGATTTGCAGTTAGCAATTGGTCTATGTGTCCATCAACCGAGCGGGCGATTGGTCCATAGCAGTTGACCAGTAACTCGACTCCAGCGTCTGTAGCGGTGCGGTCAATCAAGCTGTTTGCGGGGATGAAACCCCACACACCAGGATAAAGCGCCGGGCTATCGCTGAATGTAACGTCACCACTTAGCACCATGAGATCCATAGCGCCGAGGCTGAGAAGGTTCGTTAGGTGGGTGCCGGATTCTAGTTTGATAATCAACGAGAACATGCTGCTTTCGGTGCTTGCTCGCAGTGGTTTGATGGACATGCCGGGAAATATAGCCAACGCGATCCAAGGCAATTGATTGGTGTCGACTCCGCCTTCGATTCCTGTAGGGCTAAAGTCTGGGTTGTAGCTTGCTTCCATTGGTTAGGCTCCGTCGCGTTGGACTTGTAGGTCGCGCAGTAGTCCGTCTTCTAGACTATAAATCCACCCGTGCACTGTTAGTCGGTGGTTACTTGACCAGGCGTTTTTTACGATAGTTGTGTTCGAAAGATTGTTAACTTGTTCGATGACGTTAAGCTCGCACAATCGCGCTACCCGGTCTTGTGTGTTGAGTTTATTCAGTTCCTCAGCGTGCTTGGTGCGAATGTCCTTAATGTGGAGTAACCAGTTGTCGATTAGACCGAGCTGTTCTTCACCGTCTGCCGCGTGCACACCACCGCAGCCGTAATGACCGCAAACGATAATGTGTTTTACTTTTAGAACTTCCACGGCGTACTGCACCACTGAAAGACAATTCAGATCCGAATGGACAACAACGTTCGCGATGTTGCGGTGGACGAACACTTCACCTGGGTCGAGGCCTAGAATCTCGTTTGCCGGTACGCGACTGTCCGAGCAACCTATCCACAGGTACTCAGGTGCTTGCTGGTGTGAAAGTTTGGAGAAGTAGTCAGGATCAACTTCCTTCTTTTGGTCAGCCCACACTTTATTTGCGTGAAACAACGATTCAATCTCCTGGTTCAACACCCTCTCCTAGTAGAATAGCTATGTACAGTCCGTTTATAAAAGCACAGCTTGAGCCTGCGTACCATCGTATTACTCAGACCTTACTCAGCGTGTTTTTCGATAAAACTCAACCACGGTGCGAGCTTCTCTGGGTAGTCTGCGGCCAGAGTCTCGCCCCCCATGACGACTCGAAATTTCTGGTTCAATCCTGCGGAATAATCTTGGGCTGGCACATAGTACAAAAAGTGAATGGTTCTCTTTGCAAAGTGCCAGCGGTCCGCTTCACGACGATATTCGTCTTCATAGCGCATGGCGGCGATGCTCACTACACCGTCCGGTGAGGTTTCGGCATGACTCAGTACCAAACCGGTTGCCTGATCTGGATTGCTCGGATCAATTTCCACGGTGACGTCATGGGTCCAGTGATAGGACGGACCCCGAATGCGGAAGGTATTGATGAACATCTCTCGAATAGCATCGTAGCCTGAAGCCACCATGCTGCCATTTGGTGCGTCAAAAATGGCATCCTGGGTGAATAGCGCCATCAAACGAGACATATCATGTTCGTCGCAGGCAATGGCATAGGCGCTTGCTAGACCACGGATAGCATCTTTGCTTTCCAGCCGATCCAGGCGATCTAAAATGGACTGTGTCTCCTCAGTTGTCATCATTCCCCTATCAGACGCGAAGTAGTTTTCGAGCGTTGTCAGCGTAAGCGGCGGCCTCCTGGCGCACATTGTGCTGCTGTTGGTCCCAGCCGGCAAAGTTGGTGCCAAATACGAGCCGTTCGCGGTTA
>JBNMMV010000085.1:0-13304 GCA_051270205.1 Limisphaerales bacterium | reverse complement strand
ATCCATAGCGCGCACTACAAGGTCATCGTCCACTGCATTTCGTGTCATAGAGCCGGAGTGGCAGCAGTCAGCCACTACCAAAACCCGCACACCCGCTGCAAAGTGGGGCCATAACACGTAGAGCTCGTCGTCTAGCAACTGTGCATCATACAAACACAGAGTCTCATCTTTGCCATCACCGGCTTCGTCGGCGCTCTTGTCATTAGTAGATCCACCGTGTCCCGAATAGTACATAAAGAATATGTCGCCTGACTCAAGCTCGCTCGCAGCGTGCAGGATACCCTCTTTAACGCCGTGCGTTGTGGCGTCGCTGGTGAGCAATAGTGTCGTGCTAAACCCCTTTTCCTTAGCAAGTTCAGCAATTGCATTGGCATCGTTTGAGGTGCAATTTAGCTTACCCGACCAACCCCGATATTTCGTTTCATCAACGTGCTCAACACCAATCACCAAAGCCATACCTTTTGCGTTAGCTTTTGCGTTAGCTTTTGCGTTAGTTTCCGTCATAGCTTCCCTCCCGCGCGTTTATAATTCATCTAGATAAGATTCCATCCACGATTTTCCAATCGCCTTAGCAGGCAATTGTAACTGTAAGTCCGGCACTTGTCCGCCAACCCACTGCGTAAACGAGTTACTGTTCGGACCCGGCCACATCACATATTGATCTTCAAATGGATAATCGGCAACTGCCTGGGCAATCTGATTAACAAGCGGACGCGCGGACGCGCCTCTAATTTCGTGGAGCAACAAGGGCGGCGATCTAAACCAAGGCCTATTGGGCATACCTTGGCCTACTGACACTGAGGTTCCTGATCGCCGTAGCTGCCAGCCGATAACTTGATAGATATTGTAGGTGTCCTCACCAACACCCTTGGTCGCAATCCAGGTGTGAATTGCGAACCAACCGCGAAACCCCCAAACGTCTGCCCCGTAAACTTGCACCACAGCATCTTGATAGATAGCAGGATCAGGAGCGACCGGCACTCCCACAACGGTGGGTTCAAGGAGATAAGCACTCACCGCACCGATACCGATTATTGAAATTGAGACAGCCAGAAGACCAACGAGTATTTTTTGACGCATACGTCCCAGCTCTATCCCGGTAACTCATCTGTCAACGTTGTGTGAAAATGCGCGATGGCTTTTTCGAAACGACCGTAGGTGAAATGTTCATTTGCCCCACTGTCGAGTCCAGCCTGAATAGCGCGCACCACTGCTTGATCTTCTTTGCCACCAGAATCAGATACGAACTGGGCATCGCGCTTAGCACGCGCTACCTGGTCCTCACTCATAGTTTTGGCTTTGTTACTCAAACGATAGGTAAAGAACCTAGTCTCATGGGGCGACACCGGTTCATTTATCGTCATTGTTGTGTGATCGGAAAGTACTGCTATCACCACGTTAGGAAACAGGTGATATACATAAGTGACCATACCGTCAATTTGCCGTTCCCCTGGCGGTGTATCTCTTAGCTTTTCAATGCGTCTAAACGGATAAGTTACCCGAGAATTTTTACCGAATCGCTCTACTACATTTAAATTGTCATAGCCGTACGGATAAAACGTTTCCTTGTGTGTGGGTTTGATGTGATAGCCCTCAATGGCCGCCTCAACATTCAGCTTCCAGTTGATTTGATCACCCGACTCCATGCTTGCAAACACCTTTTGGTCGTCGGAAATCAGAGGCGGTAGGTCGTTGGCAAAATCTTCATCAATCGGCGCATCTTGGCTGACGAATATTAGACCGTGAGACTCCAATGCAAACACTGGTACTAAGCTGTATGCATCCTTTTCAATACCCGGAAAGCCACGGTCATGAGGAATATACTCAAGTCGCCCATCTAACCGGTAAGTCCAACCATGATAGGTACATGACAAGACCTTGGCACACCCCTCACCTGTCGCCACCTGCATGCCACGATGTCGGCAGGCGTTACGAAAAGCACGCACTGCGCCATCTTCCCCCCGAACAACAACAATCGGTACACCTGCAGCAGTTCGCGCGACGTAGTCCCCCACATTAGCCACCACGGAGGACGGACAAAAGGCCACCGGCAGCTGTCTTAGCAATTGACGCTCTTGTTGGAATCGCGACTGCGAGACATAATTCTGAGTGGGCTCGCGCCACAGGTGCTCGCCTTCGTCAGTAGACTGATTATCAATATGATGGAAAATGCGCTCGATAACCTGTTGGTCAGAAAGTAGCTGGGCCACGAATATTCTCCTCTGGGTTCTGTTAAGGTCCTGCTTTAGACCTACCCTATAGCCATGAACAGTAACTCAGAAAGCCAACCTATTACACCTGAGTCGACCACTCCCCTGTGGCGCGACCCAAACTTCCTAGTGCTGTGGTGTGTTGGTGGAATGAACAGCACCGGCCGTTGGCTAGAGATGCTCGTCATTGCCATATTCGTTTACGACATGACCAGTTCACCCCTCTGGGTTTCCAGCATGCTCATGCTGCGGCTACTACCGCTCTCTATTTTCGGTATTTTCGGCGGCGTGGTGGCAGAGCGATTTAAGCGCTGGACGATTCTCAAATGCGCGTCGTGCACAGTATTACTTCTGTCTTTAAGCCTCTGGTGGCTTGCCAGCTCAGGGTCCCTGGAAATCTGGCACGTGGGGGTGGCGTCATTTCTCTCTGGTCTCGTTTGGTCTACTGATTTCCCAGTGCGTCGCACACTTATGGGCGACATCGCGGGACCTTCCCGGGTTGCGCGCGCAATGAGCCTCGACATATTGGCCGGTTCCAGCACTCGAGTGATTGGTCCTCTGGCCGGCGGACTTTTGTACCAGTACATAGGCATGCAGGGTGCATTCCTGCTAACGGCTTGTCTCTATCTTATTGGACTCACCGCACTGTTCGTAAGACGTAAGTTGCCCGCGGAAGCCACGCATACGCCAGAACCCGTTCTCGCCACCATCAGTTCTGGTTTCACTCACCTCAGGGAAAGCCCTGTGTTGCCGCCAATACTGGCAATCACTATTGTTTTTAACTTGTGGGGTTTTCCGTTTGTTTCGCTAATCCCAGTTTTTGGTAAAGAGGTCTTAACCCTAAGTGATGCAGCCGTAGGCATGCTGGCCAGTGCTGAAGGTGTCGGTGCACTCATTGGTGCCATCGCGCTTTCTGTATTCGCTCAATCCCGCCATGCACGATACCTTTACGTCGGCGGCGTGCTTGCTTATAGCATTTTCTCATTCGCGTTTGCGCAGTCACATACGGTCTGGCTCTCGGCAGGATTATTGCTGCTGGTGGGTTTGGTTAGCGCAGCCTTCGGCTCAATGCAAAGTGCCTTGATATTGATGAATTCACCTCCCGGTCGCGAACGCCAAATGATGGGGTTGTTGGCTGTTTGCATAGGTTCCGCACCGCTGGGCTTTCTACACATAGGTCTTTTGGCAGATTGGTTAGGTACGCCAACAGCCACTGCGATCTCAGCGGTGGAAGGCGCTATCGCGCTTGGCTTGGTCGTCTGGCGTTGGCCTGGCGTGCTATCCGCTCAACCGAATTCATGAATTTTGTGCGATTTCGAATAGTGTTATTTCGCTGCGGGTACCTAGCCTCATTACGGGGCCCCAGGTGCCTGTCCCTTCATTGACATAGAGATGGGTATCGCCCTCTCGGTAGAGACCACTGAGATGCTTGAATTGCATCCGAACCAGCCAATTGAAAGGCTTTATCTGTCCGTTGTGCGTGTGTCCCGACAGCATGAGATCAATACCGTTGCTCGCCGCGTGCCCCAGCCCATGGGGACGATGGTACAACAATAGGGTAAACGCTTTGGGATCGAGGCCGATTGCTGGGAGCGCTCTGCCCAGAAAGTCTGGATCCGATTGATCGTCAAAGCCAATGATTTGTACTTCCCGAAACCGAGCGGTCTCTCCTCGCAGCACCTCGACGTCTAAGCGCTCGAGACGGCTTAAGATCTGGGCTGTGTCCTCGTAATGTTCATGGTTGCCAGTACAAAAGAACACAGGACAATCGAGTGTTCTAAGCGCAGCCAATCGTTCCTCCCCGACATTCCGTTGATCAATAAAATCTCCAGTTATGCACAAGAAGTCAGGTTGCAACTCAACAACCCGGGCTATGACCCGCTCCAAAAACCTCGTCGACCGTGAGCCTATGTGTACATCCGATATTTGTACTACCCGCAGCGGTTGCTCCACTTTCGATGATGCAATCGGCACACGGACAACCTCAGGCGCCCAAGCCTTCTTAACTCCCCACGCCCCTACCAACACCGTGATGGCCAACACTCCAGCACCCGCAATACCGGGTTGGACCCAGCCGAACCCAAGTACGAATTCCGCTGCCAGCACACTAAACAAGAGAACAGGTGCGATACCCAATATAAAATCAGCCGCCACCCGCACGGCCTTGATAATTATGCCTTTGCTGTGCCTGAACAGGATGCGCACCACGGCTTGCTTAAAGAACACCGTACCTGCAATCAGCCAGACCACCTCTGAACTCAGGCCGAACCAGGTACCTAGCCGATATGCGGGGTATACAAAAAAGACGGCAGATAGTAGCTGCAATACAATTGCGCCGAAGACGATTTGCCGCACGTGAAACCTCTGGTGAATAGCGGCGTGGATTATTACACTCTAGCTTCGTTAACACATAGCAAACAATCGGAGCGCGGATGGGCGACGAAAATGCGGACAAACAACAACCGAAAGAGAAACCGATAGCAGGTAGTTGTTTCTGCGGAGAGGTGCGTTTCCAGATTGATCTACCGACGCTTTTCTGTGGCCACTGTCACTGCTCCATGTGTAGACGACCCCATGGCGCATCTTTTGTGACCTGGGTTGGCGTCGCGCCAGATCAATTTCAAATTATCCAGGGCGAAGATTTACTTCGCACTTTTGAGAGTTCTACCCAAGGTCGTCGTCAGTTCTGCAATACCTGTGGCACCCAACTCTTCTGCTGGCACGAGACTCCAACCGGAGATACCAAGATGATCGATATCACCTTGGCATCGCTTGAATCACCAATCGATCGTCTACCGCAAGGACACTATTTTTACGACTCAAAGGCTGCTTGGACCGTGGTCAACGACGACCTAGCCAAATTCGGCGGCGAGTCAGGTGCCGAACCTCTGTAAGTACCTATTAAGCAGGCCTACTTTAGAAAGTCCTATCGGCCAACGAATCGGCAAACCGAGCCTAAGCTCTCCTGATAAATGTCAGGCACAACATCCGGGAAACTAACATCTCCAGCATGGGGTGTACCGTGTACCGTGCGCGCCACTACCGACACCCCGGCTGCCATCAAATTCCGATAAAACAACAAGCCTTCGTCACGCAAAGGATCTAGTTCATTCACCGAGACAACGAAAGGTGGTAAACCTTCAAGGTCCGACTTCGTCGCGTTAAGCGGCCAGGCAAGCGGGTCGTTCGCATGGTCATCGGTCGGATCGTAGACTTTCACCAATGCACCCATCATGTTGCTGCTCAGCATATAACCTTCGTTTTCGACCTGAGAGACAAGCTCGCCGGGTGGATTCACGTAGGTGCCACTAATGTACGGACACATAGCATATACGCCATCGATTTGGTCAATCCAACCTTCGCGATTGGCTTTCAAGGCCGTAGCAATAGACAAGTTGCCGCCACCGGACTCCCCGCTAATGGTTATGGTTGAGATTCCCAACTGAACCCGATTTGCATGTGTCCACTGCACCGCGCTCACGCAATCGTTTAAGCCAGCAGGATACGGGTGGTTGCCTAACTTACCGCCACCGTTTCGAAATTCGACGCCCACTGTTATCACACCAGCGTTTGCCAGGTCGTTGCGCCAACGTATGAAGCCAGGATCGGCAGCCGTCATCAGTACCATCCCACCACCATGGATATGAACGACGCTCGGCAGCGGGCCAGCGGCAGCCTTGGGCCGATGGATGTAGAGATTGATCTCATTGCCATCGATACCTTGGATTACTTGTGTTGTTGATTCGACCGCGGGAAAGTCTGGCATCATCGATTCGAGCATTGGGTGTGCCGCCGCATTAGCATCTTCAAAGGCCGTACAAAAAGCCAGGCAGTCTTCGTAGCTAGAAACTGACTCTACTTCTTCGACCCCTGGTGCAAGCGCTGCCATTTCCAACGCTTGGGCAATTCGCGGGTCTAGCCGTGGATCGGTGGCCAAAGTTCTACTTTCATCACCCAATCGCCCTGCTAAATATTCTTTCATACGATTCCCCTGTTTCGTTATCATGGTACCGCCGTCTTAGGGAAAATCAATGAGCAACGTACTGCGATGTTTTAGCCTGACCACGATACTGGCTCTAGCAGCCTGTAACCCTCCTGCAACCACACCGTCGGGGCCGTGGTCTGACTGGTCAAGCTATGCAGGCAGCCCAGATTCCGCTCAATATTCATCGCTGAACCAAATCAACCGGTATAACGTTGCACAACTTGAAGTAGCGTGGACCTACCCTACTGGCGATACCCCCCACCGCGCCACACCCCTGGTGATTGATGATGTGATGTACATTGTCGCAAACCAGGGTGTCACCGCCATTGAAGCGGCAACTGGCAAACAGATTTGGTTTACGCCGGACGTCGTTTCTCAGCACGCACGAGGCTTCTCCTATTGGCAGGACAGTGGCGCAAGTGATCGCAGGTTACTGGTGGTCAACGAGCCATATCTAGTCGCCTTGGATGCCACCACAGGTCAAGTTATTCAGACCTTTGGCGAGGCGGGTAAAATTGATCTACGCGAAAACCTAAATCGCGAACCCGAGACCATTGGTCGGGTCGCTACCATGACACCGGGTCGCGTTTTCGAAGATCTAATCATCATGGGAAGTGCCGTAGGAGACGATACCTATGCTGGTGCACCTGGTGACATACGAGCCTATAACGTTCGCACCGGCGATTTAGTCTGGACCTTTCATACCATTCCCCATCCGGGAGAATTTGGTTACGACACTTGGCCCGCCGATGCATGGAAAACCATGGGGGCTGCCAACGCGTGGACAAACATGGCGCTGGATGAAGCGCGAGGCATCGTCTATGTCCCCACGGGGGCACCTTCTTATCACTTTTATGGTGCCAATCGAATAGGCGACAACTTGTTTTCTACATCGCTAATTGCGCTTAAGGCGCGCACCGGCGAACGCCTTTGGCATTTTCAAGCGGTGAAACACGATATCTGGGACTACGACCTAGCAATGGGGCCCAAACTGCTCACAGTAAGCCGCGATGGCCAACTCATCGACGCTGTCGCCCTCGCCGGGAAGCACGGTTACCTGTATGTTTTTGACCGCATAACTGGCGAGGCTTTGTTTAATATTGAAGATCAACCAGTGCCTAGCTCCGACGTGCCGGGGGAAGTCGCGGCTGCAACACAACCCATACCAACTGAATTACCTGCATTCGCCCGGCAATCACTATCAGCAGACAATCTCAGCCCCTACGCAGAACCTGAGGAACGGTTGGAATTGGCAGCTAGAATCAATGCTGCGCGAAACGAAGGGCTGTTCACGCCGCCTTCGTTTGGCGGCAGTGTTAGCGCCCCAGGGTCACGTGGCGGAGCACAACACGGCAACGGTGCTGTCTCTCCGAAAGAAGGGCTCTTTTACATGGCGGTCATCAACTCACCAACCATTCCTGTACTCGAACCTCGCAGTGAGTTCTCTAATGCCCACTACCTAACGTTGGATGCGAAGGACATTTATTTAAGCTCTTGTGCGAGCTGTCACGGTGTCGGCGGCGCGGGGCAACCACCTCTCTTCCCTGCGCTTAATAACCTTAGTGAGCGCCTGTCGGAGGTCGATCTTGCTCGAGTATTAAAACAAGGAAGCGGACGCATGACCGCCTTCCCGAACATCCCAGAAAGCAAAATCTCAGACCTGCTAAGCTACGTTTCGACGTTAGACCCAAATTCCACAGAGCCCTTGGACACTAGCGCCACCGATGCAACTACGGTTTCCCAACTAGAGCCATTTCGTTCAGGCTATCACCACTTCTTCAGTGACAACGGCTTAGTCGGCCCACCTCCCTGGTCAAAACTTATGGCATGGGATCTCAATACTGGTGATGTCCTTTGGGAAAAGCCTTACGGTAACGTCATTGCTCTGGAAGCACGCGGCATTACAGGTACTGGCTCTCTTTTCCCAACCAACAGCCTCTCAGCCAGTGCCGGTGGACTACTTTTCTCAACCACTAATGACCGTAAAATTCGGGCTTGGCATAGTGGCACGGGTGAGGTTTTGTGGTCAGCCGATTTATCCGCTGACCCAGGCGGCATTCCCGCCATTTTCCAAGTGGCGGGCAGACAGTACGTTGTCGCTACAGCAACTCGAGGGGACAGAGACGCCTATGGGCGCAAAGGTGCCTACGCCTACATCGCCTATGCACTGCCAATCGAACAAGACTAGGAATCCGACAGTATGAGAAAAGCCCTCTTCTTGCTTGGCGCGACGCTCATCATTCTGATCGTCGCCGTCAATCAACGGCATCGTATTATTTTCGGTTTATCAAGCACGGGCGAGCCACCACCGTTGACCGACGCGATTGATGAAGGCCCAGAGGCTACTTGGGTGGATGACTACTTCATTACCGTTCCACTAAAAGGGGGTCTCCCGGCATTCGCCATAGGCGAGCCGTTGTATGCCCAGCAAAACTTCAGTTATTTAATTACTGGGGAAGCGCGCGCTGTGTTGTTCGATGCGGGTCCCGGCTATCGTGATATTCGAGCGGTCGCTGAATCGTTAACTGATTTACCCATCACCTTCATTCCTTCTCACTTTCACTACGACCACATCGGCAATGAAATTACCTTTGATCATGTGGCAGTCATCGACCTACCGCACATACGTTTGCGCGCAGCAGATAACCGTCTACAGCTCACATGGACTGAGCACCTAGGTAGTAGTGAAGGTGTCGCGGCGCCTATTTTAGAGATAGACGAGTGGTTGAGCCCAAACCAAATTATCGACCTCGGCGGTCGGGAACTAAAAGTCCTTTATACGCCTGGACACACAACCGATTCGGTATCACTGCTTGATGTGCAGAGTCAGTTCTTATTCAGCGGCGACTATCTCTATCCCGGACCGTTGTATGGCTTTCTGCCCAACAGCAGCTTAGGCGATTACCTTTGGTCGGCGCAGAATATTCAAGCAAACGTGAGTCAGAATGCCACACTGTTGGGCGCGCACCGCAATACTGGACCAGGTTTGCCAACGCTCACTATGCAAGATGTGAAAACGCTACAAGAGGTTCTTGCCGCGATAAAGTCTGGTGAGGCGTGCTATCTGCCGGCGGCGTCTTGGGCCTGATCGTCTGCCTTACCGTTCAAGAGACTGTCTGGTGTTTCGCCCACATATCTCAGTGTGGTAAATCCAAAAAACATTTCATGCTTGGTCTGTAGACCAAAATGAACAGGCTTGGTGGGATCCGGATTGGACGGGTTACGTGCTGAGTTATCCATCGCACCTCTAGCCACCAAACGACTGCCAGCAGGGAGGAAGACCGGGTCTTTCAAAGCGTAGGAAAACTGCCAGTTAAAGTCGTACTTCGGTACAGAAAGCAGCAATTCAGAAGTTCCATCGGGATATTCAGCGGTATAGCTCATGTACTTACCGCGATAGTGCATGTGCGGCATCATGTCGTAGAGGTAGGCATCACGCTCGATTTCTTGCACGCCTTCTAAGGCATGGTCTTTTGCCCCAGGAGGCACTAAGAATCGTCGCTGACCAGCAACACCGCCACCCATAACGTAAGTGGGGGGCTTGTCATGTAAGTAGATACCGATTTGCGTTTCATCGGTAGTTTCACGTCCTGCAGTGGTGTAGTGCATTTGCAGTAAAAGACTGGATCCCTTGCGAATGAGGCGACCGCTGTTGTCTCTGAATCTATCACCTGGTCGACCTGGCGCGAACCCACCTACACTTTCGCCTTGAGCCGCACCCGTGGCGCGACCACGAACTGATTTGTCGGCAGGGCTTGAGACATAGGCAATGACGTGGTGTAAAACCTCGTGATCGCCGGGTACAAACTCCATAGCACTAACCCAGACATCTTTGTCTAAATCCAATTCCACCGGGACATATCTATAGTCAACAATTCCCGAGGCAGGAATTGTTTGAGCGGGCACGGTATAGACCAAATCTGGCTCACCCATACTGAATTTCTGGTTAAGCGGTTCAAGCAGAGCTAACGGATCGGTATCGCCATCTTGCGGCGAGCCCGCATCAATCCAGGAAACTAATTTTTGCTTGTCCGCTACTGATAAGCCTGCCGCATTCATAATGGCCTTACTGACATGTGTATCAATCTGACCCGGCGGCATACGGCGGGTCATTAAAACTTCTTTCATCATCTGTGAAAAACCAAGCACCATGGTATGGCTGTTCATCGCCCAAGGACCGATGCCACCTTCGCGATGACAGGAAACACAATTATCTTCGAGTATTGGCACAATATCTTGGGTGTAGGACACGGCTGCTGGCTGCACGAAGCTAATCGGTTCGCCTAGTTGATTACTGAGCTGATCGCTAGCTTGCGCAACCTCAGTTTGCCCGCCCAGATGATTTACAGCGCCGCCAAGGTCACCTTTGTAGCTCTGCGTCATGGATTCGGGATCAATCACAACCACATCACCGACCTTAACCACGTTTAGCGATTTCGCGACCAGTTGACCCTCGTCAAACAAAACCGGCAGGCTGAGCCCAAGGTTTTTAACGTCACCGGATATGGCCTCACGTCCATTGCTGGGGTTCAAAAGCAGGACCACAATATCCTCGTGGGCAGATTGCAGGCCCTCGAGCGCTGCAACTTGCGATTCGACTTGTGCAGAATCAGTAGCGTGAACGTAGACGACAACCGCTCGATGATCGCCGTAGTAGCTCAATTGGTGAAACTTTCCCATGCTATCAAGTAGTGCAAAATCGCCTACAGGAACAGATTGATTGGCTAAACTGAGGTTAGAAACCACCAAAGCCATGAGAACAAGTGCAAGTTTGTGAAATTTCATGGAAATACCGCGTGTACTAGGCCGAAGATATGCCTAGCATAGCGCGTTTTAGCGAATATCGCGTGGAACAATCGACAATACATGCCATCACTTATTGAAATACTGCTCAATCGAAGACACCTCCTTGCCGTCCTCACACTTGGCTTAGGTGCCATCGTGTCGTGGGGAATGGGCTCAACCACGATGGATGCGAGCTACAATTCCATCCTCAGTGAAAGCGACCCCTACAAAGAAGAAGTCGATCAAGCTCGCAAGGATTTCCCGCCCAGCACCAGCGTGTTGTTCGCCTTCGAAGCGGACCCAACTATTTTTAACGATGGCGCGCTGGCTGCTATGGACGCGCTCACCCAGCGATACAATGAGGTCGAAGGCGCCATCGCCGTGGGCAGCTTACTGAACCGCAGGTTTAACGACGCCCACGCCGAGAAGCACGACCGAGATTATCTGATTCCAGAACTTTCATCCCTCAGCCAGGCTGATTTGGATGAAATCCGCGCCATCGCTTTAGCAGACGATGACCTCACCAAAAGTATCTTGTCGCCCACAGGCGACATGGCTCTGGCACAGATCAAGTTCAAAGTCTCGGTCGACGATCAGGACCACCGGCTCGGTGTCGCGCGCTCGGTCATCGCTCTGCGAGACTCGCTTCGCAAAGATTTTCCGGATGTCGAAATCTACGTGTTAGGCGGCGTACTTTTCGAACTAGACAGTTACAACGCTCAAATTGACGATCAACTTTTGCTGTTTCCGCTCGTCGTCAGTTTAGGTGTCGGCCTACTTTGGTTTTGCTTACGGTCGCTACTTTACGCCGTCAGCTTATTCGTAATTGCGTTTGCCACCATCGCGCTAACGGTAGGAAGCTACGGCTGGCTCGGCATTCCACTAAATCAAATTTCAAGTTTGGGCCCATTGGTGGTACTGGTCATCGCTATTGCTGACGGGATACATATCGTCTCTGTCTATGCTCAAGGGCTGAATGCGAAACTGGGCAAACTGGAGGCTATGCGGGAAAGCATGCGCATCAACTTCCAACCTATTACGCTTGCCACCATTACCACATCAATGGGGTTTTTAAGCCTAAACTACTGCTCTTCCCCGGGTATTTACGGTTTTGGTAACATTATTGCGATAGGTGTTTGTTGGGCCTATGTGGTTACTCTAACCTTCTTACCGACGCTCATTCTTTTACTTCCAACCAACAAAATACCGAAGCCGCTAGGCGTTAAGGGTTTCATTGAGCAGGTATCTTTATTAGTTTCGAATAGAGGTAACCAGCTCTTTTGGGGCGGCGCTGTACTCATCGTCGCGACGCTCGCCTTACTTCCAATGAACAATCTTGACTTTAATCGTTATAGCTTCGTGGATGAAGATTCCGACTTCCACCATGTAATGGAAGCCATGCGGGAAAAAATCGGCAACGATCAAAGCCTCGTCTATAGCGTTCACAGCGGCGAATACTATGGCATTACCCAAACCGAATTTCTGACTCAAGTGGACAATTTTTCTCAGTGGCTCGAAGGTCAGCCAGAAGCAAGCTTCGTTGCAAGCTACACAGACTACCTGCGCAATCGCAACAAAGCAGAACACGATGACGATGAGGCGTGGAACGTTCTACCCACCGATCAATTGCAGGTCATCGACTATCTGGTGGGGTATCAGCTAGTTCAAGAAATCGAGCCCAGCTTGGAACCCATATTCAATACCGACTATTCCGCGATCCGTTTGTCCGTCGGTACGTCGAACCTAACCAATGGTGAATTGCTGATCTTCAACGACCGCATCGACGCTTGGATAGATGCGAATTTGAAATCCGAATATCAAGTTATGCACGGCGACAATTCAATTCTGTTTGCCAGATTGGATCAGAATATTTCGATAGAACTCATGCAGGGCTTCACGGTCAGCTTTTTACTTATCACGCTCACTATGCTGATTGGCTTAAAGAGTGTGCGCTATGGCCTTTTGAGCATTATGCCGAACCTGTTCCCTGCGACCATTGTGTTTGGGTTTTGGGGGCTATTCGTTGGTGAGCTCAACCCCTACATTTTGATGTTGTTCTCAATCAGTATAGGACTGGTGGTAGATGACTCAGTGCATATTCTCAGTAAGTACATCAGCGCCCGCAGAGAAGGCGCTGATCCAGAGAACGCCGTAAACTATTCGTTAGACAAAGCTGGTTCCGCCATCACGATCACCACCCTGAGCTTGGCTATTGGCACCATGATTCTGATCTTTTCAAACACGTTTCATTTCCAAAATGTGGCGATGCTGCTGACACCGATCATTGTTGTCGCGCTTTTCCTAGACTTGTTGTTTTTGCCACC
>JBNMMV010000084.1:0-13397 GCA_051270205.1 Limisphaerales bacterium | reverse complement strand
TTTAGTTCACGTCGCTGTTGCCGAGGCATTGGGTTTACCCTACGCGGCTTAGGGTTAGAGCCTAAGAGTCACTCTTTGTGATCTGAAAAACCAGGCTTGCGAAGGCGATGGCCGCTTCTACGCCAACAATGTCCGCGATGATCACACGCCCTCGCCAATTGGACATTGGTTGTTACGAATTTCTCCCCAGCGAACATCCAATGCGACCAATTCGACCAATTCGTTTGGATTATCAACGCTTTCTTCCGTTGCTGATCTTTTTATATGCATGCAAACGGCAGGGGTGACGGGCACTGTTATTGCTTTAGGTCGGAATTCGCAATACAGAAACTCCTCGTAGTCTTGCCGTTTTACTTTGCAAGCAGGATCGTTAGGTATCGGACCAACCGCGCGGTTTTGTGCTGCGCGTATCTGAAGATCAGGGTTTTCGTTTATCAGTCTCTGAAGGTCACGGTTTGCTTCGATCCGTTTCTGAAGGGTCCGGTTTCCTGTCATCCGTCTCTCGAGAGGCGCCATATTTGTAAACGTTGGTGCGACTCTGCTGTCCCCAATATTAAGCAAGTTGATTTGGTCACGCGGAATATTGTAAATATCGCTGCGCACGTTGAATTGAACATTACATCCTCCTAAGCGCGTGCACTGCGTGGGATTACCTGCTAAGACGAAGGTTAAATCGCGTGTCGGAATTGCCCAAAACATATCACCCGAATTCTCAAAGGCAGCACGATGCCATTGAACTGAAATAGGGGGTACCGAAATTATGCTGAGCCCTTCCGCCATGACTTTTACAATAGTGTTGTCTGTTCCAAGCTCGTCAATTCTCACATCGAGGTCGCCTAGCCTCTTGTAGATCGGTCCAACGAAGCCTTCGTAAATGGTGTTATAGGCGTCTCCGCTCAAGCCTCCTTCAGGCCCTCGGTCTCCCGTGGGTCCTCTCTCTCCTCTAGACCCCACCACCCCTTGGTCGCCGGTGTCACCCTTCGATGCTGATCCTGGCGTTGAGGGTGACTGGCTCATCTCTAGCATTGGAAAGAAGATACTCAGGCTAAGCCCAAAGGTAAGCATCAACGTTCGTACTGTCGTGCGAGTATAGTGAGCATTACGCAGGCCTTTCCAAAACCGGGTTAAACCGTAATCGATAGCGCGATCGGAGCGTTTGCGATAACTCATTTTTCAAACTCCGCTAGCCATTCTGACGCCTTCCCGATGCGGCCTTGTTCTAGATCCTGCGCAAGTCGTTCCCTTGTTTGTGCGCCCACTACTGGCAGCACGTTCCGTCCAACAAGAGTGATCCAAAATATCCACAACCCTGCTGCAAAGCGACTTGCAGGACCGGAGGCGAGTGCTGTGAGAATTGCGAAAGGCTCAAACTTCAACCATTCGGACTCGGCTAGCATTTCAGATAAGTATGCGTTGAACGTAGCGAATGGGTTCTTATCGCCACAGACGGCATCTATACCGCAGGTTTTCTTATCACATAGCGGGCAGGTAGCACTCTCGCAAGATGTAGCGCAGGTACCTGCAGAACTTTGACAGGCACCCTCCTTGTCCGCGCATCCATAGCTGTCAAGTGCCCAGTAACCCAGGAAAGAAAATGCAAGCGCGGCGAGCATGGCTATTATGTCAAGACGTAAAGTGGTCGGCAGCTGGCCGCGTACGCGTTCCAAACGCTGTTGTACGGACAAAACTTCTTTGGCCGGACTCTCTATTTTTTTGGCCGGACTCTCTTTCTCGACTGGTTCTGGCGGAAGTACATGGTCCCCGACTGTATCGTCGCGTTTTTTGAACGCATATAGTTTGTCGCCGACTTTCTTCTTTACCGCGGCTTCGACTTCACGTAGAGACAATCCTTGTTGCAAACTGTCGTAAAGCACGCGAGAAAAATCTGCCGCTTGATCGCTGCGCAAAGGGCCAGTGGTGCCAATTGCGAGGCTCACTGAGCCTTGCAGGCTTTCGGCTACCTGCTCTGACCAGCAACAGTTGAGCACTACGATATCGATGTTGTGTTGTTCAATCTGCTCTTTTAGCCAGGCGTTCGGAACGAATTCACCGGCACCGTAGTCGCCTTGCCAGATGAGATTAGCATCTTTATTGCCTGCGTCATCGGATTCTCCGGTTTGATTACCATGACCAGAAAAGTGCAACACATTGACCTTTCTGCGACTAAGATATCGCGTTAAATCTTCTCTACGTACTTCGGGTACCATTTCGAGAGCGACGTAGCCTTCGGAGCGCGCCTCGAACAGCACGTTCGTTACCTCTTTGAGCTCTGGCCAAAGATCAAGCTTTGGATATTCTTGCTCGTCATTGCCAGTTTCGTCGGCCTCGTCCATGACGACAACCGGAGGACTTGCTGTTAAGTACAAAATTTTCATCGTGTTTCTCCTGGGGTGGCTAAAATGCCACCATCGCATCTACAAAAAAGCCATCAGCTCGATAACTCGAGTGGCGCAAACGATCATCAAAACCGGAAAAGTTGTAACCGATACCGACTCGAATGGTATTGGCTACCCTCGGCTCTCCATGTCGCGAATCAAATTGTTTATATATACCGACTAAGGCGCCCCGCTTGGAGTTTTCGCCTTCGTAGTCTTTGAGGACACGGTATTCGGCAACCAACTCAACGTTGTTGAAAAATGGATCAGGTTGTTCTTCGCATGCCAATCGTTTTGGATAGTTGCTGGTAGCAATATTGTCGCAATAGTTGGTTTTGTGCTTGTAGCGCAACTTGTAGGTAGCTCGCAATGCTGCCATACCTAATCTCGATTCAGACCAAGGCCCTTGGCCTTTTATGGCGCGTTCTTTACCCGATCGCACCGCAAGTTTGCCAGCAACCGATAAGTTGTGAACGTTGAAAAATTCGCCAGGCTTGGGTTTTGTTTTGACCATGCCAAAGTCATAGATGCCCTCCAACGCGACCAAGTGACTGCGCTCATCGCCGGGCGCGTCACTTTGTCCACGCGTGCCGACGTCGTGTAGGTAGGTGTAGCGCGAAAGAAAGTTGAATTTGTTATCTTCTATTGGGCGGTGAGCATAACCCAAGCCCAGTTCAACAAACCGTCCAACGTCTTCTCGCGAGTCGTTATCGTCGACTAATGCTGCGTTTAATTTGCCAAGAAAGCGGTTACTTTCGTTGAATTTCCAAACTAGCGCATTGGAGGTGACGTATTGGCGAGACGTTAGGCTTCGGCTTTCATCTTCGCGAAGTTCAACCCGGCTGGTGAATTTTGTCTTCTCTCCATGGTAACTGGTACCTACGCTATACGCGCTGCGCTCGAAGGTATTATCTTGGTGCCTAACCTCGCTCGCTTGCACCATCGTGGAAAGTACCCACTCGTCATTGGGTGAGTGTTCTATGCCGGCTGCGTGTCCTGTGCTCACTTGGCGGTCGTCATGACCAAATTGAGACTCTGAGAAAACTCGAGTTTTTCGGCCGGCATCACTCCGTTGACCAAAGGTCAAAAGATTCCTGTCACCATCAGTGCGATCAGGATCGACCGTGTAAGTGCCGAATAACTCGTGGCCCTCTAACAGTTGGTAGTTGCTGGAAAACTGAGTGGTCGCACCCGGCCCAACACCACTGGCAACATTGAACTTTGATTTCGGTCCTGGGCTGTAGTCGATTCCTGCTGCGAGGGCGGGGCCACGACTGCCATAGCTCTGCTCAACTGAAACGGCAAGTTTGTCGCTGATGCGTTTGTTGACCCCCACCGCCACCAACTCGCCATCGGCGTAGTGGTCTTCTTGTGATTGGCCACTTTGCAGGCTAGCGTATGCTGTTAGGTCGCCCTCGAACTCCTTGCTGACGCGCACGCCGACGTATTTTTCGTTTTCGGGCTTTTCAGTTGGTAGAGCCCACGGATCGTTTCGTAGCCAGCTACTATCTTCGTATCGAACTGCACCTTCGATTTTCCAACATTCTGACTCACCCGCTCCGCAGGAAAATTTGCGAGCGACTTGAACTTCAGCTACTTCCGATGATTGGCGATGGTCCTCGTCAAGCTTGTTGTAACGTCCCTTGACACGCCAACGCTCCTTGAAGGACATGCCAACCTCTAAACCAATGTCGGTGATGTCGTTGTTAGTGTTGAACCGCTGCGTATTGAACCCCGCCTCGCGTGATTTGTGCCACGCTGATGCTCTACCCGTCACTTTCTTGTTAGCCAGTGGTTTTACATCCTCAAAATCGACGTGAGCTTCAACACCCACAGCGCGACCTGAGTTGCGAGGGATTAGAGCGCCGTTTGGTTGCGCGAACGTTAGGCCACCATCGAATGATGCGCCTAGAGATGAGGATGGGGGCGGGGCAAGAGATGCGTTGGGGTTTGGGTCATAGTCTGAATTTGATTCGGCGATCTCAGCGCTAATGTAACTCTCTTTGCCCAATCGGATCATGAGATCAGCCCCAGCTAAAGTGTTATCGCCTAGTCCTTGTTCGTCCATTACATAAGTGGCCCCAATGCCAACGTGTTCGCCGATCCAGCCTTTACCGCGAAGCCCGTAGACTAAGTCGTCACCGGAGAAGTCGGCGGGCACATACTCGTAGTCAACCAGCAAATAGACTTCATCTCCATAGGATGGCTCTGTACGAATGACCGAGTTGAAACGATCACGCATCACCTGATTGAGAGGCGCGCGTAGTAGAATTCGACCTTGTAAAGGGTCGATCTCGTAGTCGCGCCCAGCAACAAGAACCTGCCGTTCTTCGATTCGGAGGCTGTTACGCGCCCGCACTTCCACCCAAATTTTCTCCGAACCCATCACCACGTCTGTGTGCGACAAGTAGTACAGAGAGCCTCCAGTGGCTCGAAACTCAGCATGGCTGACAGCGGTTTGGGCCTCTGAGGCGAACGCCTTGATGTTCAGTGTATTATCACCATTGCGGGTCTCTTCGCGGCTCCCAAAGTGCCCATATGCTCCGTACAACGATCGGTTATAGTGGCCGAACTCAGTGCCCGTAAAATCTGTATGAAAATTTCCCCAGCGTGCAGAACTGTCGGCGTACTTAACTTCTGCAAACATCGCACCCTGGGAATCCGTCCGCAACAGGGTCGTTGAGTCATCGCCATAGGTGGGATAGTAGTTGTCTGGATCCAATTGGCGAAACAAACGCGATGGGTCTTTGCGTTTAAGGTTGTCCGTTAAGTTACTAACCTCATCTTTGGTCGTATCAAGTTGCACAATCCAATCTAGCTGGTGTATCAAGTCTGGCCTGACCACATAGGCGGTATCGGCCCGCCTACGTGGCATGTTTTTAACGCCCGACCAATAACCTGCTAATCTGGCTGCCACATAGTCATCATCGTATCCGCTATCGCGGGCAATTTGTTCTAACGTACCTCCGAAATTGTAGCTCCCGGCTGATATATCGATGACCGCCACGCCAAAATCCTGGGTGTTGGACACGTTGGGTTTAGCGATGTCAGTAACCGGGGACGTATCGGATATTCTTAAGCTACTAACATTAGAATCAGGGGTTATCTGAGGTTCTGATGCAATGGGCCCACAGACTTGTGTAGTTAGCGGCGGGCGCCAGTGTCCTGATTCCTCTGCGCGCTCGCGATCGATTTGGAAACCAATTAGCTCGCCGCCTCTACCGTTCGTCAAACTTGGTCTGACAAAAATGTTTAGCCTCTGCCAGCCTTGGTTTGAGTAGGGGCCATTTTCATCGAATGTCCCCTGGAAATACTCTATCGCGGCGCCAGCCGCGACTACTTGTTGCTCGCCATCTGCAAAACAGCGGTCGGCAAGGTCCACTACTGGTTGCAAATTATTTGCGTCCGGCAAGAAGCAGACGTGCAACGGCGCATAGTGGTGGGATCTGAACTTCACGCTATAACTTTGGTTTTCGCGGTTTACAAAAGTCTGCACCGAGGTTTTCACATCGCAGCAGGTTGATTGTGCGATTTTATTTTGAGCAGAAAAATCGATGTGGTCGATTATGTAACTAGGATCACGTTCAAGGTGGACCGATGCGGAATCGCTACCTTCTTGGACCACGGATTGATCATAGTCAGAGGTCTCCAGCGTCTGTTGATTGACAATGTCTTTTGCAGGATTAGTGGAGACCCTAGTTGGCCAGATCTCATTTCTGTAGGACACCTTGGGATGCGGATAAGGAGAGGCTTTCCAAACGGGATTGTCAGGAAGTACCGCCACCGTTGAGCGTGATTGTCTACCCGGCCGTAAAAACTCACTCGCTTTTGAAAAAGTGCCATTGGATCGGCTGTAGTGACGCAAAAAGGTATTGTGCAAGATTTGCGGGAGTTCGATGTTATCTCTTGCCAGTGGTAGTCCCGTTGCTGGCTTAGGGAACCTAGTGTCCTCTTCTGGAATGGAAGCCAGCTGTAAGGGAGTTTCATCACGATTTCCGGCATTGATTGGCGCCCTTACCAACGGAACCAAGGATTCAACCAGGCGGCTTTCACACGCCGTTCTTTTCTTTGGATAAATCCTATTTGCGTGTGACCAAGTTGGATATGCATAGATCTGATATTCGATATCGCTAGGTGGATTTATCAAACCAACGGTTACATGCTGGTTTGACCGCTCCATTATCACCATCTTATTGCGCAACAGTTTCTTAGGGTCGGCGCTACTAAAAATACCCAACTCGAGACAATCTGCGATCTCGGGATAGTTACTGTTGAGTTCGAAATGCAGTAGATAATGGTCCTGACCCTTGATGTTCTTTGCAGAATCCTTCGTGACGCTAAGAAGAGCCACATCGAGCTTTTTCTTGCGACCTGCGAGCGTTAGAATTTCTCTCGAGAAATAGCCACCACAGCAGTCTAGATCCTCGTCATTACCCAGCTTTGGCCAACCCACTGCGAACTCAACCTTCGCAATCGCACCGGGCAGGAGCGGCACGATCTGACGTTGGTCGGAATAAGCGACTGCACCTTCCTGATTTTCGCTATAACCCACGCTTTCAATGTCTAACTTAACAACGTAGTTCACGCCATAAATGGGGTGCACATCAATTGCTGCTATGTGAAAGCGACCGTATTTGTCAGTGCGAATCTCTAATCCTTCAGGCGTGACGAGACGAGCGTCGGGAATACCAGGCTCCCCATCTGTTTGTTCGCCGTCATGGTCTTTGTCCCAAAAAACTTTACCCAATACGGTGGCTTTGTCGAAGATCGGGTCGGCGATGACTTCTACCGTTGTGTCATCTTGTACTGTCACGAAATTCGGTTCGAAGCACGTTGCAGTGGATAAATTGGGATGTGGTCCCAGGTGTGCAGCAGTGGTCACATCGTTTCGATAGACAATACGGACTACTTCATTGGGTGCGAAATCTACTGGCGCGAAATTCACGGTGCCCGCGTAGTTCACGAGCTTGTCCTCGGTGTCCGCATAGAGCGGCATAATTTCCACCGTGGGCCCGTCGTCAGGGGTGCCAAATATTCCGTCGTCTCCTGCCCGCATAAGTTCTGGGACAAATTCGAAATCGGGTCTGAAACCAACGGGAGGCTCATCCTTGATGTACACATCTGGCACCATCAGTGCACTTAGATTGGTCACGGTTAGGTAGTAGTAAACTTCTTCACCGACGCGTACTCGGGATTTGCTCGCGGTGACTGTAATTTGAATGTCTTTTTCGGAGTCCACCGGAAAAATTATTTCGGGGCGCTGGTCATCCGTGACGCGACGGCTTGATGGCCAAAAACCTACTGCTTCTGCCGGGCTGGTATATGTGCCGGGGCTGACAATACTGTCGGGAGAGACGAACACGTCGAATACAACGTCTGCCGTGCCGCCAAGAGGGAGCGTTTGAAGGCCGTTTAGTAAAGTCGTTTGTTCGGCAGCATAATCCTCATTCGGATCTGTTAAATCACCAGAAACCACAGGTGGCGAAACCACTTCTATATCTATAGCTCTGTCGGTAAATGTCTCACGAAGATCGTCGGTGATCTGGACATTACTAAGCGGTGTATTGCCTGTATTGGTTACGGTGAGTGAAAACCGAATCAGCCTTCCGTCACGAGGCGTCTCTAATTCTTCTAGCGTTTTCGTGAGCGAGATTTGAGGCAGTGACTCGCACGTTATGCGCGTTGGGGAGGCGTCATCCGGAATTCCATTGCCATCTAGATCTGGGTCAACCCCGGCTACCGAGTCATCTATAGGGGTTTCTTTGGCCGTCGCGCGGGCTGTGTTGTCGAAGCTCATTTCGGTGGCAGTTGGCGGCAGAATAAAGCGTGCAGTGAGGCTGGCTACCGCGCCCGCGTTCAGGGTGTTGCCTGGTGCGAGCAACTCAACGACATCGACGCCATCGAAATCATCGTTCAGATCGAGTGTTGAGTCGGTAAGTTCTAGCTGGGTATATTCAAGCGCTCCGAAGGTGGTGCTGAGAGAGTCCGTGAGAGATAGCTGTTCAAGTGGACCGTCGCCGTAGTTTTGTAGTGTGAAGGTGTAGGTTGCATCGAAATATCCATCGTCCCTTAATTCGCATGTTCCATTTTTGGCTACGCCAACTATTAGACCGATTGGGGGCTCGGCGGGGAATTTTACTACCGCAGACGCCGAGTCTTGTACGACCTCCCCCAGCGGACTTGTTCCGCGGGCGAGGGCGGTGTTTGTGAAGGGCCCAACAGTTTCAGAATCGACCGGTGTTAGAGCGACCGTGAAGGAGATTTGTGCGACACCAGCGATGGGTAGGCTCTCTGTGCCACTCAATAGTTGCATTTGGTCCTCGCCGAAATTCTCACCATGCGCAGTTAGATCACCTGTAATCAGAGGTCCTTCAATCACCTCAAAGCGCAGATTTGAGCCCGGAAAGGTCTGACGAAGGTCGTCATCAATCTGCACTTCCTGCAGTTCGGTTCCGCCGTCGTTGCTGACGATGATGGAATATCTGACTTGCCTGTCGGCTGTATCTCGGGGGAGACGTTGGTCGCCAGTCAGAATGACGGCTGATTTTGTAACCATGATAGATGGGGGAGGGCCTTTCGGGCCTACCAGGCAGGCAGTATCAACATTTGCCGATGACGTCACGCCTAAGCTATTTAGGGTGGCGGCGTTGGTAAAGTTTCGGGTGCTCGGCAGTAGAGGTAGTTCAATGACAAGCCGGACATTGGCAGAAGCGTCGGGTTGCAGAGAGTTAGTAAGCGCTAACAAACTGGTATCGCCCGTGCCGTTAAAGCCTGGGTTAGTCGTCAAGGTAGGGCTCGAAAGCGAGGTAATAACAAAATCTAGACCGCTGAATTGGCCAGTGAGGTCGTCGATTAAGTCCAGTTCGTTTGCCACCGTGGCGCCAATATTACGAAGACTGAAGTCATACACGATCTGGTGTCTTTCTGCAGGTGTGCCAACATCGATTAAAGAGCACTGACCATCCTTAGTAAGCAAGAGTCCAGGCGGCTTTGGCGGAGGCGGTGGAATCATCAAATCAGCTGAATCCGTGTCTTCCGCAACCCGGCCATCTGGACTCATGCCGCGTGCAAGTGCCAGGTTTGTAAATGGCACAAGGCCTGCCGCTAGACGATCTGCGACAACACGATCTACAACAGCGATTGGCGAAATCACGACATCGAAGCTCAGTTGGGCTGTTGCGCCGATGGGCAACGTTTCGTCTCCTGTAAGGAGGCGGGTATCGGCAGTGCCGAACTCTGGGTTGACCCGCGTTAAGGCACCACTGATTTCCGGAAGGGTTGCAAGTGCAACTGCAATCTCTGGGTTGCTAAATGTTTCTCTTAAATCATCGTAGATTTGAAATCCAAGCAATGGCGTTGCGCCCGAGTTTTCTACGACGAGACTGAATGTTGTCCGATAGCCTCCGGCTTCAAGTAGCAAAGGAGTCGCGGATTTGACTATTTCTACCTCAGGATCCGGGGTTTTACAACGAAACTTCACAGTCGAACGTTCGTTTGAGTTCGTGATAACGCCTTTTTCTGAAGTAGATTTGGACGAATTGCTGACGGCGGTATTAATAAAAGTCTGGTCGAGGACTAGCGGATTGTGTCGCACATCCAGACGAAGTTCAGCACTTGCTCGTGGTGCCAAAACTGTGCCTTGAGCAAGTAACTCGCGATGTGTGTCGCCGTTGTACTGCGAATTTACGTCTAGATCACCACTAATCAGGGATAGAACCTCATAAGGGGTATCGCCGAATGTCATCGACAGGTCGTCTTCGATCTGTAAGTTCGCTGGGTCGCCGTCCCCTAGATTATCCGCGGTCACTGTAAAGGTGGTCTGGAACCAGCCATCATCGCGGTAGTCACACTGGGAGGCGGTTTTGGTCACGCGTAACTTGGCAGTTTGGGGGCTGCATTTAAATTTTATGAGCGTAGCTGAGGCCTCATTGGGCTTGCCGTCGCCGTTAGGGTCAGGGTTATCACCTGGATAGGATTCATCGGGATTAGTCTCAGCGGCCTCCGCAAAGGCTGTGTTGGCGTATTGTCCTAGACGGTCTACATTGACGACGTTCACAACCAGTTCAATGGTGGCTGTTTCGCCGGGTGCTAGCATATCTGTGCCTTTGAGTAGGCCAACATCGCTAATACCGTCGAAATATGGATTTACGGTAAGGCTAGGCGAGGTAAGAGAAACGACTTCGAATGACGCGCCATCAAATGCGCTGGCAAGGTCATCGGTAACGCGCACTTGAGTGAGCGATCCCCGGCCAAAATTTTTCACCACGAATTGCAACGAGAGGGCCAGTGATTCTGACCCACAAGTTTGGGATACCACTGCTTTTGCCAAGCCAATAGAGAACTGTTCGCTGCCTGGTTTTTCCGCGACAGCGTAGAGGCTCAAAAACAGGCCCACTAAAGCGGCACCGGTTCTGAACGCGAATGTGCATCTCTCCCTATGCAACATGTGTGTCCTAGTTGCGATTCGCAAGGCCCCCGACTGACCAATCGGTCTGGTCTATTCCTCGTGTCCGCTTATTTGTTATTATTATAAACACTCCAACAAAGATGTTAGAGGGGTTTGGCAGTCTATGGCGTGGGTGAAATTGTCACAAGGCCTGACAACAAATTTCTCGATTTATGTGTCAGTTCACAGACACACAAATACGTAAAACTTAGTCTGTTGTCTCAATATGCATGGATGCGGACTTGTGAGATTGCTGACAAAAACGACTACTGTGATACTTCTATTCGCGGTTTCTCTGCTAGGAGGGTGTACAACTATGACGCCTTCCGAATGCCGTTATGGTGATTGGTTTGCGAAAGGCGAGGCTACTGCAACGTTGGGATTGCCAGTAAATCAATTTATGGGTCATCAATCGGCTTGTGCCAGACACGGAATATTGCCGGATAAGGGACGTTTTATGGCGGGTTACAACAGCATCTTAGCGCGACCTTCAAGCTAGAAAACTACAGTTACCAGTCGACTCCTTCCTGATGCGTAGAATGCTCTGGTGGCAATGCGACCCAAGGTAATTTCCTCTTTACCCAAATATGTCGAGTAACCTCGATCACCTCGGCAGTATCCAGAGAGCCCACATGAACAGTGCGTAAATGAGGTCGTGCAGAATTTTTTGCATAGAGCGTCGATCCGCAATCACCACAAAACCAAGTCCGAAGTGAGTTCCCCGAATCTGTGTTTCGCTCAGGACAGCTGGGATCGCCAGACCGCTGCTCTAGATTTTCAGTAGGTATCCACAAGCAGGTAAGAAAAGCGCTGGCCGTCAGTTTCTGGCAAGCCAGGCAATGCAAGCGTACGCAACGAGCGGCTCCCCAGTGAATCGGTAGGTGCAAGCACCACACTGGCAGCCGCCCTTGCTTGGTTCGGTCATACTGCGTCGATTACTCTTCTAGGGTATCACCGCTGCCATCGGCAGCCGGCATAGCGACAAACTTGGGTAAACCGTCTCGCACCGGCAATACATGTTCCGCATAGTGCACGTGGAAGGCAGCTTCAAAGGTTAAGTTTTTAACGTTGCCCGCTGGGACATCGGTCATGCCCATATTGGGGTGGCGTATCAGAACAGGGCTGCCGCACTGGGTACAGAATTGGCGATGACTCTCCTCGGTTCGTTTATAGACGCCAAGCAACGCTTCACCGCGGGTGACATTAACGTCGGATGTAGGCCACAAACTTGCGGCGTGAATAGGTGCCCCGAGCCAAGATCGACAAGACTGACAATGGCAATAGGCCATAACAGCGGGCGCTCCGGTAATCTCAACTTCAACTGCATTACATGCGCAGTTCGCGATGTGCTTATCCATTACGTATTCCTTTGGTTAGATTAGCGTTCGGTCAATGATGTTCTACACACCTTAACGCTGCCACTGTCGGCGATTAGCTCGAATTGGTGCTCCAGTGAGGTTATAGCGGACGTGCCCGCATTGGCAACCACCCGTCATAGCCTCAGTTATGGGGTATATCCGATAATAAATCGAACGTGTGGTGGGCCACTTCGTCAGGACTATGTGCAATGCGGACAGCGCCTGCTTTGTTGAGTTCATCAACCGAACCATAGCCATAGGACACACCGATAGCCTGCATTCCATTATTGTTCGCGCCGATTACGTCATGGGATCGGTCGCCAATCATCACAGCAATACTGTGGAGTTTAACTTCACTCAGTGCGAACTCTAAAAGTGTGGTTTTGTCGGCCAATTTATCATCTAGACCGGGACCGAAAACTCGCTGAAAGTAGTGAGCGAGTTCGAAATGATTGAGGATTCGCTCTGCGAAAACTAACGGCTTACTGGTTGCCACATACAAAAATGCACCCGACTCGAAAACTGTTGATAGCGCGTTTTCCACACCTTCATAGGGCATATTTTCGCGCCAGCCTTTCTCTGAAAACCGCTCGCGGTAAAGGGCTAATCCCTGATCAGCCAGTTCCACGCCCACCATAGAAACAAAGCTCGCATGCAAAGGCGGACCAATACACCACCTGAGTTCGTCAGTACTAGGCACTGGCCGTCCTAATTGCGTCAGCGCGTGTTGAATAGATTTTGTGATGCCTTGTTTTGGGTCGGTCAACGTTCCGTCCAAATCAAAAAACACTGCTGGAGGGTGATCTATGCTCACGTTAAGGCTTTCTTGTCATAGTGGTTGCCTTGCTTTTGACGGATCTAAGGGCTTACCCATACTGATCCGTTCCTCGGCAACAAAGCCAGTGCTTCTATAAAAATGAGTGGCGGAATCGTTGTCGGCTCGTGCTTGCAGGTTGAGCTTTACGCAACCTCGTTCTGCCAGAGCCTGTTCTACCCTGTGCATCAGCTGGCGCGCCACACCGCGACCTCTATAGTCTGGATGGGAGGCGACCTTGTGCAGCCAACCTCGAACCCCGTCGTATCCTGCAATAACAGTACCTACTAGCCGGCCTTCATCTGAGCAGACGAAAAAGAGATCGGGTTGTGTTGTTAGCTTTTGGCGAATTAACGCTTACTGAAAATATTTCGCTCTGCCCTACCGCATCGTATTTCGAAAAC